>NZ_JBCEZS010000017.1:0-99468 GCF_038448625.1 Bacteroides sp. GD17 | reverse complement strand
TGCCCATTCTCTAAATAATGGGTCTGTCAGGCGTATTGCAGGCTCTCCAATCATGACCAAATTTAGCCGCTTGAATGTACTTTTCAGCGCCTGCACTGAGTCCTGATAGTACTTAGAATGTACCGTGATAGTACCTTCCAGCACGGGTATAGGGTCTTCGCCAGCAAGTCCTTCGGCGGACAAACCAGAATAGCTTCCATCTGAAAGCAACGCCAGCATGTCGAGTGCATCGGCGGTGTAATACTCTTCAGTAAAACCGACGGCGCGGATGTGCTTCAGGGCGTGACTGACACTCTGAGATTGTTGCGCCTCTATGATGTCGGAGAGCAGCTTCATGGGAGCCAGCAACGGGCAGTTTTCAACCCAAAAGTCTGTGACATTGGGCGCGCACTGGCCGATACGCAGGCCGTCAGTGGTAAGCAGAGGGAAGTTCTTGAAATTGATATACTTGTTGTTGGCCGGGTATTCGATCACTTCCAAGCTACCGCCTTCCGGCACTTTGATTTGGCTGAGGTTCGTGCCGTCAGCATATATCTCGCGGATATTTTGGCAGGCACTGAGGTCAAGCGCACCTTGCAAGGTCTTGATGTTAGATACAACTACCTTCTGCATGCTGCCACAGTCTGATAACGTGAGCCCAGTAATGGAGATAACAATGCTTTCGGTCTTGCTTCCAAGGATAAGATCGGTAAGGCGCTTGCCACGCACGATCATGGTGCCTGAAACATTCTTCTTGTGCCAATCACCGATGCTTTGCAACCAACTCGCTCCCTGGATGGCATTCTGCTGGTCGGCACTTCCTCCGAGGTCGATAGTTATCTTGCAGGCTTCACCGGCTTTGGTTCGCGCTCCTTGTACGATAGATGTACCGTTAGCGATGGCAGGGTACATGTCAAAAGCGGGAGTTATCTCGTAATCGATCAGATCACCGGCTGCACGAACGATGATAGTGTCGGTGCCGTCAGCGCTAAATAGCCCGTAGTTGTACTTCGACATGATGTACATGATACGCTTCTTCATCCACGCGGTTTCAGCGGAGCGGAAATCACCGTGGCTCTGCGTGATTGGGTCGGTATCATTCGTATACTGTCCCTTGTCATAGGCTATCTTGGCTATCTCGTACCGTTTCGCGTCGGCGTTTACAAGAGTGGCGGGGAAGTAGTCTTTTATTCCGAGATAATACTTCCTGTAAAAGCCGTACACCTTGTCATAAGGTGTTCCGGATGACTGCCCGCTAAGACTCTCCATTGCAGACAACATCTTCTTCATACCGGCAGCGATTTCCGCGGAATAAGCCAGTTCGAGCATATTCCAGAACACGGATGTCTCACCGTTCCAAACGGGCTGGCCGTTATCGTAAAAGTCGTGCATTTCGCAATAGTATGGTTTTCTGTCCTGACCTTGATTATCAATAGGCATAATTGTATCGAGGTCATCCTGACGCCACTTCCACTTGCTCCCGTCGTTCCCGAAGCAATAGGGGTAGGTATTCTTTGCCCGGTTGTCGGTACCGGCAATAAACTCTGTAAAGTTGTGGTGAAATACTGCATCCGGGATGTCGAAGTACTCCGGGACAGTAGCACGGAACAACTGCACACGTGCAACGCTGAAGAATCCGTTTATCTCATACGAACTGTAACCGGATAAATCAGAAGGAAGATAAGCCGCAAGCTGTGTGCGCAAATTGATAGCACCATCGCCCACATCAGATGAAATAAACTTTCCCTCTGCGGCCTCATAATAGTACAGGTTATACAGGTTTGCATCTCCTGCCTTCGCAATCCAGTACTCATAACCCGTACTACGATAGGCGGTGACCTGAGCATTCAGTTCATCCAACGTGCCGTTAAACGGCTGGATTCGGTTATTACACTGATAGACCGCATTGTAGGCGTCAACCCATTTTTGCGTAGATATAGGTTCTGTCTCGTCTGCATTCAATTCGCCCGCATCGAAGTCCCAACAATTGGTATTGTTGTACTGGAATGCCTCTTCATCAGCGTTGTATGCCCAATATGATTTACTGCGATTCCAAGGCACGCGGAACAAAGCCCCGAGCGGAGCATTATCCGAACCTTCCACAGATATCAGGTTCGGGAATTTATCGGTGTCATAACCAAAGCAAGCGGCATCCCCCTTATCCGGGCCGAAGGTAAATTCTCCCATACACGTATATACATCCTGACCCTCTTCATTAACAGACTTTGAAAAACCAATAAACGGCTCTTGATATACAGAGACACGTACATCATTATCCTCTTCCATTGCCTCATTTTTCAGACCAAGCGCTTTGAATAAATCGGTGTAGGCGGCCACGCTGCCGGCCTTATGGTCTTGCATGGAGCTTGCCCAGTTCTTCTTCGCAGTCAGTTTACTGGCCTTCGGCACACCCTCAAACATGCGTACCTTACCAAGTTCAGTTGTACCGTCAGCGTAGGTCACAAGGGATTTTATTTTATTCCCCAATGCATCTTTCATCGCATTCGCCTTGAGACGAACGTTCCACTCATAATATTTCTTTGATGATGTTCCTTGACCTTCAATCAGTAAATTCAACCAATGAAAATTATACATCGGCTTTTCTTTGAAGAAGACTTCAAGGTTTCCATAAACACCGGCAGGGTTATTCAGATTTGGGAATGGCTGGTCGATAACAAAAACATTTTTCCTTTTTTTTGTTGCTTCAAAATCAACATTAACGCCTTCCGCATCCTTCACATCATTGGCTTCTTTCTCAATCAACTTCTCATCCGTAGTTGTAAGCTGATTGATGAAATTCTTATGCACCGCTTCTTCTGTCAGTGCAGCGTCATAGACGCGTAAGCCGTACAGGTAAAGGTTCGCGTAATCATTTCCAAGCGTTATCTTACCGTTGTTGCGGAAGTAATCATTGCTCAGATATGCGTACTGTCTGTTCTTCCTCCCGTCGATGTAGATACATACGAGGTTAAAGCCTGCGTTACCGTAAGCATCAGGCATCACAGTTACCGTCAAACGTTGGCGTACATCGTTGTCGATAGGCACATCCTGCGTAGTGCTGTCATGTCTCGACTGGGAAAACATGGAGATATTTTCGCCTGATACCCGCAAACCTACATTGTTTTCCGCAATGGTGATAATGTCCTTGCTGGCATCTGCGGCGTTTTTCACCTTATAATCGATCTCGATAGTCTTACCGCGACGCGCGGCTTCCGTGGCGAAGGGCTGGTAGTCAATGATTGCTTTGCTTCGGGCGAATATTTTCAGAATCTTCACTCCGTCTTCGTCCGTTCCCCAGCCGTCGTTTCCCCAGTTAAGGTTTTGCCAAGTAACAGGGATGGTGGACTTATCCACCTCGTTGACGACGCTTTTATAGTTGGTCTGAGAATTGCTGCGAGTCTTTGGATTGATGTATAGTACTGCACCTGCTGTCGCGGAGTAGCCAAGTGAGTTGTTGACGGCTATTGTGATGGGAGATATCAAAGCCGTGTTCCCGCTCGTTGCTTTCACGATAACCTCGAAGTTCCTGTCATCGTCGGTCTCGACCTCCATCGGATAAACTAACGTATTCTTGGCATTCGTGACAATGGCGTTGTTCTCCGAATAAAAGACTTCCTGATCATCTTTGGTAACCGAAAACCGTGCATCTGTCAATGCCGATAACCCGTCGTAGATGGCATAGTTGAATAGAGTGTTATCCTGCCAGTTGGTAAGCAGCTCTGCCACATTGTTTACACACATCAACTTCACGGATTCGCCAGCCGTCTTGATACACATAATATTGACTGATACGGCTTTCGTCTGGATAGTATTGTCCGAATTGGAAAGATAGAAACTCACATTGTATACTCCCGTGGCTCCCGGATGCTCCAACGTATAAATGTACGGAGTATCAAGGTATACGGCAGTACCTATCACCTTATCGTAGCTCTTATTATATCCGGTACCGGTGACCGTCACGTGCAGCGTCTTGTTGATGTTGCCGTTGATGATCATCGGGATGGAGATACTACCGGCGAAGGCCGTCCACCATGCAAAGTTCGGTGCGCTAATGCCGAGTGATGTCAACTGTACGATGTACGTTACCGGTGCAGTAGTTTTATCAGTGTTTTCGCCTTTGATGGTGATCTTAATGTTGTTGCTACCGGATGATAGCCATTCCGAAACATCCTGCTTGATAGACACGCCGGAAGAAACCTCCATTTGCTTGACTACGGTGAAATCCGCATATTTGGCATTCTTGACCATGATAGTACACAAACCGAGTTCACCCGTGGCTTTATACGGCTCACTGATGTCATCCCGATATTGCGACACAAACGTAAAGTCAAGCACGCACTCTTCGCCGTATTGGCTGGCGAATCCCAATGATTCCATATTGTTTCGCACGTACACGCTATACATCGTCCCGGCACCACCACTCAGTTCCCGGACAAGTTGTTCAAGTGCTGCACCGGAACCGCCATCGTAGGCCGTGCCAGGAGTTGTGCCAATCACAAGCCCGCTGCCGCCTTCCTGCAACTCCGTGACAGCACGAATAAGTTTATTGAATTCATCTGCTGTCAGCTTCCCGTTCCGGTTAATCCCGCCGTTCTCTACCTTATTACCAAGTCCAGATATATCTTCCATATCCCTAATTATATCAGTTAAAAAGTCATCGGGAACGTATACGGGAATCCGTTCTGACGTTCCTCAACTAAATCTTTCGTTCCGGCAAGAGCATTCAGGATGATCGGCAGTTCATTACACTCCAATGGTGTCATGGTACTCTCAATCATCCGGATATCAGCGCGACGGGTTACCCCGTCCTCGTCTTTCTGCCCTCCGTGGATGCGGAACTTTATGTATTTGAGCATGACACCTCTGCCAAAGTTTTCTCAAAGTCATCAAACATTGCTGTGCGCTCTTCCGAGGTAGTCGCATCAAACAAGGAAAAGGCATATCGCTTTGTAGATGCTACATAAGAGATACTACCTATGTTTCGGGTCATTTCTTTAGACTCCTTCTTGATTTGTGCTTCAAGGTTAGTCACTTGATTTTCTCCATTGTATGAGATTGAGTAGTTCAGTCTGAAATCACCAATTGCAGACTGACCGGTCTTGATTACATCACCTGTAAATTCCATATTATGCCTCCTTTGGGTTTAATTGGTTAACGAGTTCCCGCTTGATACATGCAAGCAGGCCTGAATTACGTATTACGGCTTCAAGAGCCTTGCGATAACGTTCGGGAATTTCCACTTCACCTTTGGAAAAGAAAATTTCCTCTGCCAACTTTTCAAAGCCGATATCCAATAAGATGGTACCGTTGTACTTCATTAAATTACCAACATCTTCAGTTACGTCGAAAGACTTTTTATCACCGTTGAAGGAGGTTTCCGCCTCCAATTTCTTAAAATTGATTTTCATAATTCATATATTTAGTTTATTTCCTGCTATAAGTTTTGGTAAGATTGAAATTCTCATAGAATTTAATACCAATAAGCGGCGATATTTCTACAGAGTATATATTACCACCAGAAGTATGTTGTAAGTATAGAGAGTCGGATCTAATAATAATTTGCTCATTATCATCTCGAAGTACCATCCCCATTTTTCCACCAATATCAAGCCCTGTGATATATCCAAATGCTCCAACTTGATTACCTTGACCATCATATATTTTCAACCCATTATCTTCTGCTCCAGGAGTACTAGATAGCTTATCAACCCCTACAACAACATAGTTACCTCCAGAAGAAGATGATGATTTTATGGTTCCTACAAATTCAGCCAAACCTTTATCATCCCAAGTTATATTACCACTCGCCAAACTGCCGCTACCATCGTTTTCCAATAGTATTTTATTAGCGATAGAAACCCTTCCTTTAAATTCTCCGCTATTGACAATGAAATTATTAGCTGTGACATTGTTCATGGTGATATCGCCGGATGCATTCCAAGAAATATTTCTATTTACCAGATAGCCGGTATTATCATTCCCTAAGTACCAAGCACCGTTACTATTGTATATTGATCCGTCAGCTCCAAGTACTATATTATTTTTGTGAATGCTATCAGCATCAATTATCCAGCCGCCCATATTACCTGATATTGATGTAATTATGCCATTAAACGTACCACTTTCTACGACTACATTCTTCCCGTGGAAAATGCCTACAGAATCAATATAGAAGGGGTCTGCTGCCGTATTGATGTTCTTTACTGAGACATTCTGAAACGACCCGGAAGTAGCGTTTACTTTGCCGTTAAATGTTCCGTCTGTAGCGGTAATTGTACCCTTTACAGTAACAGCGCCAACAGCATCAATATAGAGGTTGTCAGACGGGGTGTTAATGCTCTTTTTCAGAGTTATGTTCTCAAATACTCCTTGCTGGAATGAACCGTACTTGAAGGTCGCATTTGTCGCGGTGATTTCGCCGGATATGGTTGCATTATCTACTCCCATGCTGCGGGCATTTAGATAGCCCCATTGGTCAATATGGAACGGATCACCCGGACTATTGATATTGCTTACAGTCACATTTTGGAATGATCCGGCAGTGGCGTAGACTGTACCGTTGAACTCTCCGTCAGTAGCATTCACTGTACCATTAAATACACCGTTGTTAGCCGTAAAGTCGGTCATCGTCACATGCCCGTTGGTGTCAACGACGAACTTTCCGTTAATCATGGTCTTGCCGATGAAGTCAATCTTATCGGCGCGGATTACGGCGTTTGAAGTGAACTTCCCGTTTGCATCGGAAATAAAGGTTGCAATCTCAGCTTTGCTGACAACACCGGCATCATCAGCATAGGAGGACATGAGGGCCGAGAAGTCCTTCGTGAGCACCAAACCGTTCTTGTTAATCGAAATGATGTTACCATCCTTATCAACACCGGTCACCTGCACAGCTGCTTCTATCTTATCCTCCATCTGTTTGATGTAGGAGGAGGTCACCTTGGTAGATGCACGCCAGTGAGCGATGCTGAATGCTTCTCCGGCTTTCTTTGCCTTGATACACACAAGCGAATCATTATCGTACAAAGTAGAATATGTAGCGTTGACCCACATGTCTCCAATATCATAGTCGGATGCAGTAGTAGGTTGAGTTAGGAATACACGCTTCTTGGACGCAGCAGCTTCCAGTGCGGCAATGGTGTCTTTGTCGGTGATTTCGTTCCAAGCATACACACCGGTACTGAGTACCTCCCAGCGATAACAGCGACCGCCACCGACAGCCGGGTTCTTGCTTGTATTGTAGAAAAGGTCACCCTCATGCAAGGATTTGGATTCTTCGTCTTTCCAGTCGCTTGCCGGGGCATTGGTCAAGGTAGGCAGATAGTCTCCCTCCCAAATGACCATGAGTTTATCCGACACGTTGCGCAAATCATCGATGTCAGCGCCAAGATTACCTACTTCCTTATTGAGATTGCTCAGACCTGTGTTAAGATTACCCAAATCTGTACTGAGATTTCCTAAACCAGCGTTAACATCGCCAAGGCCAGTGTTAATATTGCCGAGCTCTGTATCAAAATTCCCCAGTTCTGTTTCTACATCCTTTCCGCTGGCAGTGAGGATGCTCTTAGCTTTGATTACCAATCCATCTTTGGTATACTTTAAGTAAGAGCTTTCGTCACGAGCACCAATATACGCGTCACCATATACACGCATGTAGGCGCTACTGGTTGACTTATTAACGCCGAAGGAAATAATGTCCTTTTTCGTCAAGTTGAAGTCGTTGATGCCGGTGTATAACGTGATGGACGGGGATGTCTCATTGGTTGACGAAAGCACTATTGCACTCTGAAGGTCTACGTCTGTACGGTGTCCTAAACCGATAATATCGTCACCAGCGGCCGGCACGTCGCTTCCTTCGTCACAGATGCTCTTAGATACGTCGATATAGTCACGCCCTACAGCCATGACCTCACGCCAGTAGTAGCGGTTGGAAGCGTTAAGGGTTGTACCTTCGACAATGTTGCACTCCTTGGCTTGTGCCAGCGAGCCGACAGAAAACTCGTTTGCTATCGCTTCGCCATCTTGCTCGGCAAGGAAGTAGCACCTGTAGACACTGGCGAGTTCTTCCACGCGGACACACTTCATGCCGGCATGGGTGATAATCTGCTCACCGCCCACGTGGGTGGCTTTCTTTACCTGCAACTCGTCAAATACGGCTTTGATCTTCACGTACAGACGGTCAACAACGGCCTGGCTGGTGCCATCTTCCCGCAAGGTGATGCCGCTACCGTTCTTGCCAATCAGCAAGCCTTTGAGAAACGTGATAATCTCTTCCGCTTCATCCGGGGCATTCTTCCGGAGGAACATCCGAAGGGTGCGCAGTGCAGAAAACACATTGAAATTGCTCGCAGCCGTCGAATCGTTGGTCTTGATGACATAGATGTTACTGCCTCCCGAACTTGTGAAGGTTTGTCCCTTGAATGTCAATTCCTCAACCTTGCCCTCAATATCAGATATGCGCGAATAGGCAGCGCTTTCGCCGATAGTGTACTGCGGGGAGTCATAAGGAATATCCAGTTTGATTTCAAAACCTATAACGCGAGATTGACGCCCATTCTTGAAATAGGCGGGATTAATCAGGTTGATACGCTGACCGATATCGAAGCTATGGTTGATTTGGTCTTCATGTACCCAAATCGAGTTGAGCGTAGCTGTATAGGTGCCGTCGTCGATGCTGAGTTTGGCGAGGTACTTCTTCGCGGTGGCAAGCAATTCCTTCTCTGCGGAAGCGATTAGCCCCAACTCTTCAATCTTCTCAGCATTCCAACCACTAAGTACATAGGTATTCCCGTTTTCGGGAAGAAGCACCTCATCAGGCAATGGCCTGCCGTAGTCCTCATTCAATACGATTTCCCACAACTGGGCGTCTGGGTTCCAACTACCATCATCGTTCTTCTCGGTCAGTCCAAGCGGGTTGAACATAACCCCGAACTCCATGCCGTTCAATTTACCAGACTCAAACTTAATTTTGAGTTCGTTTCCCTCGAGTATGTAGTCCTTGGAGAAGTTAATACCGCTATCCTTGAATCGATAGAAGGTAGCTTTTGTCTTCGTGCCGTCCTCATTCTCTACCTCACTTTCGTAAGAAGTGACGTCGCTAATGGTTCCAACTCGGTGAGGATAGATATCATCAAAGACTACTACCGCTTCGATAGCTTCCAAGTCGGTTATCCCCTCATAAGCATCTATGTAGGGCGTGCCGGCCGGTAGCATCAAACGCTTCTGTACGATGCCACCAACCACCATACTGCTGTCTACCAGGCGATAGTTAGTAGGGATATTCCGCGTTGAGCCGAAAGGATAAATACGAGTAGCATAAGTACCCTTGCTGTTACTACGCGTCATGTCCTTTGCCTCCTTGCCAAGTTCGATCGTCACAGCGTCCGAAAACTCACAGCGTCCGAAATTAATTACGTGATCTGTCACCCAGCAGTCACAGCCCCATTTATCTGCCATGCTGAACACAGCATCCAACAAATTGGTATTGTCGTATGACATCAACTTAGCCGAGTTCTCGACAGTACTATCTATGGAAAACTCGAAATCCTTTCCCTCGTAAGTATAACCAAGAGCTTTAAGATTGCGAAGGAATACACCCATCTGGACATCCAGCGAAGCGGTGAGGTTCCAAGACGCTTCTTGGCCTCCGACTTCCGGGGTGTACTTGAAAATCTTTGTTTTCCATTTGATATAGTAAGCGTCGAGACGGAGTTCGTATTCATACCCGGCAGTAGACGTGTTATACTTCGGGTAGGACATGTCTACGATATCGTAGATTTTAGCCAATTTTCCGCCCATAGAAGCATCGAGCACACCGCGCAGGTCAACGTAATCACCGACCTGGAAGTCAATCGGAGAGTTGGAGTTAAAAGGCAATACAATATAGTCCTCTTTCTTCATAGAGAACTTCCCCTTCGCCCCGGGATTAAAGCCGATAGAGAAGCGGATATTGCCTTGTATGTCTTTGATATCTATCATAACGTCCTCAAAGGTCGGAGATAAAAAAAAGAAGCCCTAAAATTTAGAGCTTCCATATTTCACAATGACATAATAGTGAAGAATTAAGTCCTTAGACTTGGATTAGGTTCGCAAAATTTTGCTGAAATTTTACAAAATGTACGATCAAAACTCTGCGCAAAAGAGATACTTTTCCCAAGATAAATTAGATGGTAAATATCACTACCGTTTGCCGGGACTTGGATGTTAATTGCCCCCTTATACAATTCCTCATAGAAAGCCTTTTTCTTCGTTTGGAAATCAGCTTGTGAACTGCCTACTATGGTAAACACAAGAGTAAACTCCCGTTCATCAAGTTTTGGGTTGTCTGTAATAACTTGCTTACCATGCTCTAAACGTGATTTATTCTCTATGAATTCCTTCATAGGTACAGGTGCTCCCAACACATCAAGAAAATTGTCTCCCATCCTAACGCTCCACTCTTTAAAGGCGTCTTTGTTATTAATTATTAGCTCTGCCATAACTATATTGCATTTTTTATATCTCGTTTAATCTCATTCGTATTATCAAGCACTTTTGGGCTATTCTTGGCAAGGATAGCAGAGTTCTCCACTATGTCCTTACGATCCAAATTTCCCTCTACTTGAAACGTTCTCATTTCATCTACAATTCCTCTCAGATTAGATACTTCGGTAGTCAAAGCATCAATCTTGGCATCCGGAAATATAACCGTCATTTGCGGCTGATAGCTACTCGCAAGAACTTCCTTTGTCCGTTCTGCAATCCCCGGAGAGGCCGTAGCCGTCAAAAGGGGAAGGTTTTGACTTGTAAGATCAAGCAATGACATCTTGTCGTTTATTGACGATAACAAAACGGTCTGCTTAACTGCTTGATTTTTAATCTCCTCCCCTGCTGTTTGTAAAGCAGTAAATCGTCCATTAAGTTCCTCACCAGTATCTTGAGACATAGCTTCAAAGCCTTTAGAAGAAGCTTGCTGAGAATACATAGAATCGAACATCTGGTTAATGGCGTCTACCTCCTTCTTCATGTCATCAACCATCGTCTGCTTCATGGAATCAAGGAGTTGTTTTTCTTCGGAGGTAAGTTCACCGTCGCCCATAGCACGTTGCCACTCATCATACCATTTCTTCATCTGAGGTTTGAAGTTCTCAACATACATAGCTTTAATGAGAGCCTTACGCATGTATTCTCCCATGTTATCAGAAATATCCTCAGCCTTAGCTTCGACATCATACAATGAGTTCAGCATGTCATCAGAGAAGGACTCCCATTCCTGCTCAGCTTCGTTCCTTGCATTCTCCATTTCTTGAGCGGCTTCCTCTGCGCGCTTTATTGCACCGGTATCAAGCGAAGGGAATAGACTGTTGGCGGCATCGATAATCTCAACACCTGCCTTCTGAATCTCGGCTATCATTTCGTCCAGAGTCTTGCGTTCCTCAGAGTCGATGGCACCATCTTTCATGAATTCAGTGTACTTGTCGTACCATGCTTGAATCTGTGGTTGAAGTTGGGCTGCAAACATGGAATCAACGAGAGCGTTTCTCATGTACTGATAGATGTTATTGGCTACATCTTCTGCTGTGGCTTCCGCGTCATAAAGAACCGACTTTATGCTATTAGAGAACGAATCGAACGCCTTCTTGACCTCTTCACCTGAATCCGTCCAAGCATCACTGATTTCTTTAGCAGCATCGGCTACCTCTTTACCGATTTCGTCAATATCATTCTTGATATTGGCACGTTCTTCGTCAGTTACAAGACCGTCAGACGAGTATTCCTTCCATTTATCCCAAATGGCTCTAATACGTGGCTCGTACTGCTCGACGTACATAGCTTTAATAAGCTCCCTTCTCATGGAATCAGCGATATTCTTGGCGACCGCTTCGGATGTCACTTCTGCATCATACAGAGAATTCAAAATGCCATCTGAGAATGACTTGAATTCCTCTTCAAGCTCTTTTCTTAGATTATTGGAAGTAATACCAAGCGTATCAGATAAGATGTCTTTAGCGGCTACGATATCGTTGGCAAGTTTCTCCGCTTCGCTTCTCAGAGCATCCCGTTCACTATCGGTTATATCACCGTCAGACATGGCCGCTTGAACTTTCTGATAGAATGCCTCGATCTGCGACTGGAAAGTATCAGCAAACATCTTCTCAACCATTTGCTGACGGATGTACTCAAAGATATTGTCTGTCACATCCTCAGCTGTGGCCTCAATACTGGACATGGCAGACTTGACACTCTCAACGAATGATTGCATATCTTCAGCATCCTTTAATTTGTCGGCAAACAGGCTGTTTACGCTCTCAACCCCCTTCATCATCTGCTCAATGTACTGGTCTACTTGGGATCCAAGTTGTGCCATATCATTCTCTGATAATCCGTCTGCTGAAAGAGTTTCAAAGTTCTTATACAACTCTTCCATCTTGCTCTTGTATTCCTTATCATACAGAGCATTTATCATAGCTTGCCGGAAGTAATCGTAGATGTTGTCGGAGACATCCTTAGCAGTTGCATCCAAAGAAAGAAGAGAACTTTGCATTTGACTGACGAACGATTCAAATTCTTGAGAAGAAGAAGTATTATACCCAATGGCAGCAGCTATGGCGTCTCTTTCAGCAAGAGCAGCATTAGTTATTGCTTCATATTTGGCTTGTAGATTTGCCATTTCACTATCAGAAATTCCACCATCCTTATTCGCATCTGCAAACTGCTCATACCAGCCTTTAAGCTGTTCTTGGAACTTATCACCAATTGTATTAGATAAAACAGCTTTGAACATATATTCCCGGAAATCATCTGAAAAATCTTTGGCCGAAGCATCCATATTCATCAGAGTATCAAGAAAACTGCTATAGACATTGTCAAATGTAGTTGCCGTAAGCTGCTCTCTCACGGCTTCCTGAATATCTTCAACACGTTTTTCTCCTTCTATAATTTTGTTCAAGTAATCTTGTACATCATCATCCAGCTTCGCCCAAAATGTTGGTGCTTCAGACTTTAGTTTATCCAGTTGCTCCACCGACAAATTGAAGAGGCCAGTCATACGTCCATCTCCGATTTTATTTTCATCAAATGCATTGCCTAGTGCAGCCTTTGCTTCATTCCATCCTTCCGATGACATTCCTTTACGAATACGAACACCAATAGAGTGAGAGCCAGTACTTGCGCCAGAGTTCAATCTTTCCAATCCGAGAGTACGATATGACTCAATACTTTTACGTACGAGTTCCTCTGCCTCTTGTCCTACCTTATAAGCTTCTGCTCCATAGGACATTTCAATATACTCCTTCTTCTTGTCAATTAACTCATCCCATATCTCATTCAGATTGTTATACTCCTCGACCATATCGTCATAATCGGAATAGTCCGCTCCTTTGAAAAAGCTCATATCCAGGAGTCCGAATGAAGTTTTTTCTATATCCTTTATTGCTGCATCCCGAAGACTACTAAGCACATTACTTACAAGGTCGGTAACGAAGTCAGTAATACCTTTATCGCCTATCGTGTCAAGTATTGAAAGAATAGCAGCGATAATACCTCCAATTTTACTTTTTGATTCCCCAAGTACATCTACAAGACTCGACACAGCATTACCTATATTACTCAAACTTACATCTGTACCGCTGAGTTGTTGCATGGCACCAGCTACAGAATTCAAGTTACTAACGGTTTTATCTGCTGACGTTTGTACATTGGTTTGTGCATTTTGAAGCTTGATTTCTGCAGCATTTTTCTTCTTCGTAGCCGCCTCTTTCTGCTGGTCTGTACCATTCTTCATAGCCTCATTATACTCTTCTTGGGCTTTATTCAATTCCCTTTGAGCATCAGCAAGCTCCTGTAATTGATTGGGTAAATCACCAAGCAATCCCCCTTTATCAATGATAGCAGTTTGTATATTGTTTAATGATTCATCAATGATTTTCTTATCTTCAAGACTCATTGATTGGTATTCGTCAGAGTCCTTGAACTCTTTGAGTTGCTTTTTTACTTTATCAAGGCTCTTCTTTGATGCTTTGCTCAAATCACCGAATACCATTTCCCAGTTGATTTCCTGCTTCAACTTATTCATATCAAGAGAAGATAAGGCTTCTTCCATTTGCTTTTGATAAATCGCAGCATCACCAGCAGTAGAGGCCTCATTTATCTTCATCTGATACTCTTCAGTTATAGCTTGGCGTTTCTGTAAGAATGTACCATATTTAGATAGATACTCATTCCAAGCAGATTCTTGGTCGCGTATTTGATCATCAAGTTGACGATTTTGGGTATTTCCTATAATTGTATCAAAAGATGACGTATTGACAGATACAGAACTGGCATCAAAAGTTTTCTTCACATAACCTTTATTTTGCTTTGCCTTCAATTCCTCTTGAGCATTAAAAAGATCCTTCTGAGCTTGAACATAAGCACGGATATAGTCTTCTTTCTGACGTTTCAAAGCTTGGAGTTCCTTCTTGTTGTTAAGCTCCCGTTGTGCTTTTCCCTTTTCGTAACCATTAGACATCGCATTAATCTTCGACTGAGAAACTTGATTCTCTAAATCTTCTTGCTGGCGGCGGCGATCAAGCGCCTGTTTGGATTCCATCTGAAGAATCTTTTCATTTTGGGTACGAATCTGCGCTGCCTGTTTCTCTTGCTTGGAAGTATTAGTAATGCCACCTAAATCTTTGTAGGCTTTTTCGGCCGTTTCCTTACGTTTTTTTGCATCATCATACTGTTTAGACGTAAATTTATCTTTGTCCTTTTCAATCTCTGACAAGGCTTTCTTAGCATCTTCCCAATCTTTCTTTGCTTTATCATAGTCTTGCTTATAGGTGGATTTCTTTTCTGCCAATGCGCCATTTATTGAGGAAATAAGACTTTCCAAATTTCCACCTTTAACCATCATTCCACCAACATTAAAACCATTACGCTTTGATGCAGAAGATTGGGCCATTTTTAATTCAGCCTCTAATTTTTCTTTAGAATAGTTTTTAAGATTGGCCTTATATGCAGCAATGTTATCATCGAGGACATCTTTTTGATACTTCTTTAAAAGCTCAGAGTTTTTTTTAAGTTCTTCTTTTATACGATAATACGACTTGTCCCCTCCATTGATTCTTAATAATTCTTTGTCTTCCTCCGACATATTTCTTTGCAAGGTCGGATTTTTAATCAAGCTCAAATATCTTTGTTGCTTCGCTATCTCTGCTTTCAAAGTGTCATAACTATCCTTTCTCCCCTGCACTGAACGCTTTGAGTCTTCTTCATTGATTTGCTGCTTCAACTTTAGGATATCTTCCAACTTTAACTTCTCAATATCATATTGTCCAAAAATTTTCGGATATTCTTTGCGAAGTTCTTCTAACGATTTTTGTCGAGTGAGAGTAGCCAGACTTTCATCTCGTGCAGCCGTAAGAAGTTTCTCTATTTTCTGCTTATGCTCTTGCTCTTTTTTTGATGCAGCGTCTTTAATGTCATTGTATTCTTTTTGGGCACGTGCGGCAGCAGTTGTACTATCAGACATTGCCCACATTGCAGCACCTAATCCAACTACAGCAGTAGCCAACAGTACATAAGGATTGGTAAGCATGGAAGCATTCAATGCCAGTTGCGCCTTCCTCGCCAAGACACGGACATTCGTTAAAGCAATCTCTGCCAATGTATGTTCGTTCGTCGCAATAGTAGAAAGCATCACGGCCGTACGATACGTACCATAAGTTATGACCAATCCTGCCAATACTTTGCCTACTATTTCATAGTTTTCAATTAGGGAGGTAGTCATCTGGATGCCAGACATGATAGCACCCTCTCCTTTCGTCCCAAGTTCATTAAAGACATTATCCAAAGCATCTTGCATCATGGAAATCTGACCGTTGATAGTCTTTGACGCGTTTTCGGACATATTATAGAACTTCCCACCAGCAGCAGTAGCATCAAGAAATGCCTGTTGTACCATTTCTGCGGAGATCGCACCTTTTGACATCTCATCTTTCAGCGTAGCAATGGATTTACCTGTCTTTTCAGAAATGGTTTGCAACGGATTAAATCCGGCATTAATCATTTGATTGAAATCTTGCCCCATAAGTTTACCAGCAGCCGACATTTGACTGAAAGCCAAAGTGAGCGAATTGAACTTTCCAGATTCTCCCATTGAAATATCAGACAAAGCTTTCAGATACTTTATAGTGTCCTCTGCCTGTATGTTGAATCCAAGCATCATCTTTTCGGCACCAACCATATCCGTCATAGTCAATGGAGATATTTTAGCCAGTTCTTTAACTTGCGCCATGAGCAGCCCAGCTATATCCTTGCCTACCATCGTTTCCATAGCGGTCTGCATGGATTGAAACTCACCACGCACGCGAATAAGTTCAGATCCTAATGCTTTCAAAACACTCACCCCGCCAATGACAGCCAATGCCTTTTTCCACGAAATAGCAATGCCGTTATTCGTCTCAACCACCTGTTTGCCTTCATTCTTATAGAGGGAATACTCATCGCGGAGTTTCTTAACAGAAAGCCGTGCTTCAGCTTGCTGTTGGGTAAGTTTAAAAAGCGCATCCCGCTCTTTTCCAAGAGCTTTTTCCTGCTCTCTGATATGATTTAGTAATTCTTTATCTTCACCGCCTCTTGACACTATCGTTTTATACAACTCCTTATTTTTACGAATTGTTGTTTGCAGAGTTCCGATAGCATTTTTTTGAGCGATAATCTTCTCTGTAAACCCATTTACAGACTGTGAAGCATCAAAAATTTTCCTCTTGAATCCGTTCTCCATCTCCGCACCAGCTTTAGCGGCACCGGCTACTAACTCATCCATTCGTTGAGTGGATGCGGCAAGGTGAGTATTGAGTGTTTTGAAAGCAGCAGGTGATTGCGTACTATCCATACCTTTCAATTCCTGCTTTAACTTGGCTATCTCATTTCTTAATTTTACGACTTCCTCCCAATCGGAAGCCACGCGGAATACGAGCTTTGGCATATATTATTATTTTAATGGATTTCTACCCTTTGTTTTAAAAAACTCTTCTTCTGAGACTTCCTCCATAACATCTCCGTAGACTGTATGGAGCCTGTCTTTCTGCATGATAACCATGTTCCGATATGGTATCTTGTACACGACTTCATCATAAGACAGATGCAGATTTTCCATGAACGATGCGATCTGTCCAAGCAAGCAATTGTTTCCTATCGCTTCTGCTTTGCTGTCAGATTTGCTACGTTCTTGGCTAAAACTGACAGCTTGTAAAAATTTTCAGCAGAAATTGTTGAAAAACCTATTTCCAATGCTTCTATCACTTCATCAAATCCTCCATGAGATAGCTCTTCGTAAAGACTATCATCACCTTGTATAATCCATGAAAGTGCATGGGAGGCTACGCTAATATCTTTTAAAGAATGAAGCACATCCACAACTGTGGCCGACTCTTTCAAATCAGAAAGATAATATCCTGCGCCTGCTATCTTGTGAATTGTCAGTGGATGGATCACATAGGCTTCCCCATTCACAAATACCGTCTCAAAGTCTTTCCCTAAAACGGCTGCACTTACTATTTTTGATGCGTTATTTTCCATATCTAAACTAAAAAGGCGGTGAGCAATCACCCACCGCCATCCTTAAACGTTACTTTTACCTTAATTATGCCGTAGGAGCATCTACTTTTTCACCATCAAACCAGTATTCTCCGGCTACACCTTCGGCGGAGTTCTCCATTGCGACAGCAGAAACACCCAAACCGATATTCTTCTCAACGAAGTTACCCTTACCGATTACTGCGGCATTGGTAAATACGATATAGTTACCAGTCTTAGTCATTCCGACAACTGCCTTATTGATGATTTCCGCAACCTCCGGTTCCTGCCAACCTACGACAGTATTACTTTCTTTTACAAGCTCACCGCCTTGCAGTTCCTTCTTGTCTTCAAAGGCATACTCACCCATAGTGAACGCCATAGTTTTTGCACCTTTGGCAGTCACATCCTTGTAGTACACCTTTCCAGTCAACTCATTGATGTAATCAGTCGTGGTCGGGTCATCTTCTGTGTAACCCCAAGTGTCCTGATGGGAGTTTTTCACTTCTGTAGCGGTTCCTAACCACGTTTTCAGAGTTGTAGGAGTAACGGCAGCAGTAATAACCGCACCGTACCAAATCTTTTTAATTCCAATAAAAGGTTTCATATACTTCTATTTTACATTTAATACTTGAAATAAAATTCTCACATTCACATAATGACACTTCAAAGCAGTGTCCGCTTCTCTTGACATCCAGTTATCACCACCATTCTCATAAGAACAAGTAGAGCCATTATATTTAACTACGTCTCCATATTTGAAAACTGGTTTAACTATCTGTTCTATTTCATTAAGTCTAACGGTGTTTGCGCTTCCATCGACATTCAAAGGAGTACAGAAATTGATATTGATGAATGATTTCTCCCATATCTTCCCATTACTCTGCGAACCTGTCCGTATCACAATACGTTCGGATTTGATTTTTCCCTTCGGCTCATCTAACCCGTCATATATTTCTGCAATACCAAATTGCTCACAAATCTTACGAAGAATACAATAAACATCACCAGTCGTTATCATTTTCAAATTCTTCTTTTAGTCGTTTCTCCGCAAATAAAGCGGCACCACTTAAAACATCAAACCCTTTAGATTCCACGAATGAGGCGTATTCTGCTTCATTTTTCAGAGTTAACCCGTCTTTATCAACATCGTAGTCATTGGATGTTCTCAAAGTGAGTGTATGGTCTTGATAATCGCCATGTTCTTCCGCGTATTTAACAGCTTCATCGCCCACATCAATCATTTTCTTCTCGACTTCCCATTCTCCATCTTGAAAGAACTTGTCAACATCCGAAAAATCTGCATCTACATCCATATATCACACCTCCCTTTTAGGTCCTCGATATAACACTCTGCATTTTTCTTAACCTCGCCTTCTCCAACTGTTTTACCGGTAATCTTGTCCAAGCAACGGACTTTCGTACCTAATGCTATCTTCTCCCCTTCATATACTACATGATAAGAATACACCCAAAGAACACCATTGATAGAAACCTCCTTTGTTTGGGAATTATCATGGCAGAAACATTCAGTTAATTCATCCCACGATTCGCCACCAGTGCCGGGTATTGGTCTGCCAAACTCATCTTTTTCAAGCGGAGTAACCGTCCTAATGACTAATATATGTGGAGCATCTTCTAACATTATAGAAAAGTCAATTTAGGTTTGTTGATATTAAGTTCATCCTTGACACCAAGTTGTTTACACATGGCTCCATAGAAATTCAAGAATCCTTCTTTATTAAACGCTACAGATTTCGAGTGACCGTTTTCAGACACAGAATAAGATTGAGGACTTGCTACAAGAAATGGGGCAAACTTCAAAATACCAAATATGATTTTATTGAATTGCTCATCACTGTATTCCTCGTCTCCTGAGATTCCCGAATAATGGGCAATCGTTAAGAGTGCCGCATTATTCAGGTTTATCTTTATTCCTGCAAACAAATCCTTTATGTAGTCGTTTACCGTCGTCATACCTCAATACCTAAAGCCTTTTTCAAAGCCAAAGTCTTTTCTTCGTCCAAAGCGTCCACATTCACAAGAAGAGTTTCCTCTTTCATGTTCA
The DNA here is from genome assembly GCF_038448625.1 of Bacteroides sp. GD17. Lineage (NCBI taxonomy): Bacteria > Pseudomonadati > Bacteroidota > Bacteroidia > Bacteroidales > Bacteroidaceae > Bacteroides > Bacteroides sp. GD17. Next base: position 79,883 of record NZ_JBCEZS010000017.1, on the reverse strand, counting down.
TAGTACCTTTTTCACCGATAGACTTCAACGCTTCAACCAACTCTTTCTTCTCAAACTCCTTTTCAAAGAGGGAGATTTTAACCTCCTTCTTTTCTTCGGGAACTACAACACGTTCAGCCAACTTGCGACTTTCCAAGTCTGCAACGCGGGCTTCATCCTCAATTTCGAGAACTTGCCCCGGTTCGTAATACGTACCAGTGAACTTGTCACGAAAGACTTCTGTAACTTTTACTTTCATAGTCACCTCCTTATGCTGATTGGATTGATGCAATATCGCTCAAGTCGATATTGGTAATCAAGTCCGGGTTACTGATTTGCGGAATCCACTCTGCCGTATATTCCATGTAACGACCGTTCTTGTCACGGTAGTTGGAAACAAGCATCTGACCGTCTGCCGGAGTATAAGTACGTCCTTGTACCGGGTCTGTAGCTTCATACGGGGTGTGGTGGCGCATATAACCGATTTGGTCAGAAGGTAACAGAGAAATACGGTTGTCCGCATAAATCTGTACGTTCTTACCTGTCTGGTCTTTCACGTAATCTTCCTTGATTTCAATACGAGGCAAACCGATGCCGGTGAACACTTCGGAAGCCAAAGCAGAAGAAACCAAACCGGTACTCAACTTCATCTCGTTAGTGCCGAGAATCATCTTGTACTGTTCGCCAAATTCAGAAGAACCAATCACGTGCTTGTTGAATGTCGCACGTGTCATAATCATCTTGGCGTAAACCCCATAATCAGGAGCCAAAGAATGCAGTTTCTCTCTCAAATAAGAGATAAACATATTCTTGCTGTCAACAACAACATCAGCTTTGGCAGGTTTGATGAAGTTGAACGGAAGAGCAATCTCCAACAACTTGTTGTTGGTCTGGCCGGAAGTGATTGCAGCGTCCTTATTATAAACAGTGGCTTCACCAAGCATCAACAGAGCACCGACAATGATATCCATGCGCTTGTGAGCAGCAAGGGTAATCTGACGATAATCATCTGCCAAGAAGCTAACAATCTCCTCCATAGCCGCCATTTGGTCGGCAGGTTTGGCAACATTGAACTTGTCAATCAAATCCTGCAACTCGGAAAGACGGTCAATAGACATCTGGTAAGCATCACCCAAGTAGGCGATTTCACCATATCCGGAACCGATGTTCCTGCGTTCGCGGATTGGTTTCTCTCCAAAACGGGAATTGATAGAACCGGCCATCACGCCAGTTACAGAACCGATATAATCCTTGAATACACGGGTGGTCACTCTACGGAAAGTAAGATACTGTTGCCAGTAGATCGTGTCCTTACGCGTTTGGTTTACACGTCTGATGATCGCGGAAACAATGTTTGCATCATCGAATAATGTTTGAATCGTTAAAAACATATCTTACCTCCTTACTCGTTAAATTCAAACCATCCCTTCAAATTAGCCTTGTCATTCTCGGAGAACGGCATAACCAACTTTGAAGGCTCAATCTCTGCGGCTGTACGAAGCAATGACACCAGTACGATACCATCTTCCACTTTGGTACGGTTGTACAAAGCGGAGTTTGAAACATACTTCTGTTTCGTGCCATCTACTGCGGTAGCCTCGAAAAGAACTGCATCCTTAGCGATGTTTTCACCGAAAGCTGCTTTAATAGTCAAGACATCATAGTCTTTGTTTGACTTGTCGATAGAGTCTACTTCGGCGCCATTCTTGCCGTTCCCGACAAACATTCCCTTATAAGCCAAAGAGTTCTTGGCAATCTTGATAGACAAAGCCGTATCACCGGTGGTATAGGCTTCGATAACTTGCACATTGATTACCGCGTATGAAAACTTGTTTTTCAAGTCTGCATAAATCGGGGTAAATACTGGCAGGAAACTTCCCACCACTAAGTTCGTTGTGTCGAGCTTGTACGGACCGCGTCTACGGATGCCTGTTTGGACATCGTAACGTTCCTCTTGCTCAACAGGCGGAACTAAATCATACTTAAATCCTGCTGACATAATTAATTCTTGTTTTGTTCAACAATAGTTTTTGTTCCCTCGTCAATCATCTTGGCAATAGATTCAGACTCTTTCTCAATCTTTTGCTCTGCTGATTCGGGAGGGGTTACGCCTTTGAAACCGTCATTTGCAAAGTCCTGCTTCAAATCCTTGAAATAAGCATCCAAGTCTTCATCGTCTTTGATGGCACATCTCTTAGCGTAATTTTCGGGAATTCCGTACTCCTTTGCCTTTGCCAAAATCTGCTCTTGACGGGTAGCCTGTGACTTCTCAGCCTTGAACTGGGTAAACTCATCGGAAAGAGGCTTGACAGCAGCACTCACCGCGTTTGCAATGATGGTTGTAATGTCGGGCTGTTCTTCCGGTTTCGGATTTGGGTTAGGATTTGGGTTAGGGTTCTCGATTGGCTTACCGTCTTTAAGGTTATGCTTCTTCTCGTAGTTCAGAACTGAAGTACGGGTAGCATCCCCGGCCCGGAAATCGCCATAGGAATTTAACACGTCCGGAAAGCCTACTCCATCCACGATTGTCTGTACTTGGCTTTCGTCCGTTACACCCTCTGCCTTTTTAGTGGCGATCCGGGTGAGAATAGCAGCATCCACCCCAGTAAACTTGGTTTGAAGTCCTGCTAAAATAAGTTCTTGAATATTCATACTGTATGAATTAAATTGTTATTTGAAATTCGTGGTATAAAAGTAGGAAGTAAGTAGGTGGAAGGGAAATAATTGGATAGTGTAGAATTCACTAAGAAGGGATTGTGAAGAAATAGCATAAAAAAAGCGTGAAACCGGGTAGGAATCACGCCTAAATAAGTTTGGAAAGAGAAGTTTTATACTCCCAGCACTATATTAGCATCAATATTCAATTTCCGGCTCATCTCACGAGCAACCTTCAAGGTCGGCTCACACTTCCCAGAGAGATACTCACTTACACGTGACGGACTAACATTCAACAGTTCCGACAGCTTCGTTTGAGTAAGCCCAAGTTCATACATACGAAGTTTAATAACATCAACTAAGGAAGGTGCTTCTATTGGATAATGTTCTTCTTCATAATCAGCAACTAAATCAGATATTAAGTCCAATTCAAGATAATTTTTATCATCAATTGGAGTATCATTGCCAACAACCTTTAGCAGTTCTTCGACTCTTGCGCAAGCCGCCTTGTACTGTTTTTCTGTTTTTATCTTTGCCATATTCTAATATTTTAAGCGTTAGAACAATCTTTATTATCATATTCTTTATGAGTACCAATCCAGCGGATAAATACCTTTTTAGCGGCAAACAATACCAGTGCAACCAATCTGTAATCGTTACCTTTGATATTAAAAACAAACCTGTCATTGCCTACATAATCCACACTGTTGAATGTTTTTTTAATGTCAGCCAAACATGACCAATCTGCTTTTTCAGTCTTTTTATACCAGTCACGTAGAGGCACGTCAGAATCAGCGTGCTTTATAACATAGTTTCTTATAGCTGCAAATGATATTATTCTCATAACATATTTATTTGAAGCAAAGGTAATATTCATTTTCTGAAAATCAAAACATTTTTCTAATATTTAGAATATTAAGCAAAAAAAAATAGCGGCAACCCTGTCGAATCACCGCTATCCCAAAGGAAGCCTAACAGCCTTTACCTTTTTTCTTTGAACCTTTCTTCTTTCCCATAATGTTCTATTTTTCTTATACTAAAATTATTAACCCCGCAATTTTTCTGACTACGAAGCTATTTTCTGTTCTTTATTTCTGGTTTGAGTATTCTTTGCAGCTTGCTCTTCCTTGATTTCAGCAAGTTCTTCTTCTACCCTATCAGCATTCCCCGCGAACATGATACCTTCACGTGTTGACCAAATGCCACCACCCACTGCGGAGACAGCCGTAGAAACCTTATCATCCAAATCATCAATCATATATGGAACAAGATCGGTTTCTATATCAATCGTCTGTGAAACTTTGTTGAACTCAGAAGGATTGATTGAGCCTAAAGCGGAAACAATGAAATTAACCCTACGTTGCAAGAACTCTCCGATAACCTCACCGTGGTTTTCGACAGCCATGTGGGCACCCATGAACATAAAACGAAAAGCTGTACCGGACGCTTTTCCCACACCTTTCAATGTCTCAAAGGAGATGCGCGGAGTATTTGACATATCATAAGCCATGTTGGTAAGCGTTTCAGCTTCAAATTTGATTGTATCCGGCACTTGGTTCCAAGTTAGATATGAAGCACCTGCTCCCTGCCCTGTAAGTTTAACCATCCTATCTTTAACCTTTCCCATAAAGCCTTCCACATCACCAATAAGTTGGAGTATCGGGAAGAAATGATAGTCGATACAATCGGCATAGTTTGAAAGAAGTTTCTCCAACCGCACGCGGAAGGTCTTAATCTTCTTACAGAATGTTTCGCGACGGTAAGCATAGATAACCGGCAGTTTAGGGAATCCATGAGCGAATGAAGATCTTTCCTCATACCCCTTAGACAAATCCCATTGGTAGACCATCTTATCGGTAATAGTCATAAAGCAGGTAATTTCCGAATCATCCATGAGCTTCTTCTTATACTCGCGGGAGAAAGCAATCATATCACCTTCATCATTGAAGAACGGGTAGAGTGTATCGCCTCTGAATGGAGACCATAACACGCTTTTCAACTTCTTGGCAGGTTTTACCTTGCCTCCGAAGGTAGTCTTTACTTTCTTCCAAAACTTATTCCAGAACGAATCATCATCGGCAACATACCAATATTCGGCAACCTCTTGCTCGGAGAGCCAGGAACGGACTATCTTCTTGTTTTGGTACTTGATTTTGTTAGACTTGAATACGGCTTTAACGGCATCCAGAAGTTTCTTTTCATCATCATCCGTTGGAGTGCAGTCTATTGAAGGCTCAGTGCCTACTGTGAAAGCTGTTTGAATGTTAACAATATCCTGTTCCAATGGAATGGAGATACGGTTTACCGGCTCAGTTTTGTACTGTGCTTCAACCTCGCAAGTCTTACCAGTCTTCTCATCGAAAACTTTTTCCGCATCCTTTTCAAGCACCTTTCTGTCCGGGTACTTCTCTTTGTCTACCATGATTTCATGGCGTTCAGGATTCCAATCGTCCCAAAGTTTGCAACGGTCAGGAAGTTCGGTCTTTCTTCCTTTCTTTAGGTAGCTTATCTTCTGCCCGATGTCGGGTAATGCTAATATTTCTTCTAAACTTTTGACTCTGCTATATTTTTAATGTGTGAATATTCCAGTTAAATCTTTCGGCTTCAAAATACGTCCGAGAATATGTCCCAAAATATAGTACCTAATGGGATCGATACAATGATTCCAAGCGTCTACCGGTTCATTGATGTAATGCCCGTCTTTGTCTTTATCCCAAACATATTTCCGAAGTTCCTCTATAATATGGTACGAACGTTCTGTAACATACAACTCCATTTCATGGATTTTATCTATACCTGCTTTAATCGATCCGGGGAACTTATCTACCGGGTAGATGTTCACACCTCGATTCTTAATTTCTTGTATCAAACGGGGATCGGCACTATCTCCATATACTTTTAGTCCCCACGGCTTTAGTTTCTCGGCAATGGCATTGGTTAGCATTCCAGTTTCATAGAATAGCTCATCTACATACAACCGATTATCTACAATACCGCAACGAATACCGGTTGATGGGTCATTAGTATAACCCCAGTCAGATGCAAGAGCCACTTTCTTTGCATAAGAAGGAAACTCTTTCACGATACCCCACTTCTTGAACACCGCACCTTCCGCAACATCAGCCCAACGCCCGATAACCACATGGGCGTACTTTTCGGGGCTATTCAACTTCATATCCTCTACCTCTTTCAGGAACTCAGGAGAAAGGTTCTCCAAGTTGTCGAAATAGGTAGTATGAATGTGGAGCACGTTCGGATGAGTGGAAATCTGTACCTGTACTCCGTCAATCTCTACAAGCTTATGAGTATTCTCGATGTATTTCTTGTAAATGAAGTGATTGGAGTCGCAAGGGTTCATTATGATGATAATCCGGTTCTGAATCCCTTTCTTACGGATAGAGAGCATTATCTTGTCGAACTCTTCTTCATTCGTCCACTCTTCCGCTTCATCGCAGACGAAAGTAGTAATACCCTGAATTGATTTCAGCTTTGCCGTCTGATTACCTGATGAAGTTTTGATACCCCGGAACATGATACGGCTTTTCGTCATTTTATTGACTATATCCGTCTTGGTGGTTCGGAAATACTTCTCTGTTCCGTCCAGTTCTATCTTTTCCATCATTTCCGGAATGATAGACATACCTGCGGAAACCATCGTATAACGGGTATAGAGAATCTGGTGGACTATCTTCTCGGCTTCCGTCATTTCAAAGGTAAGACGTTCGATGAAGGTGGAAGCATTGAAACTTTTTCCGCTACCTCTTCCTCCGGTGACAAGGATAATAAATTTCTCCTTATCTTCGTATAATGGATGGTAAATTTCTTGGGGTACTATCATTTCAGCTTATCTTTAATCCATGAATCAATACTGATACCGTGGTTTATGTCTGTGGGAATGTCGGCATCTTCATCCTGCTTACGCTCTATCTTCCTCCATTCTTCATCGTAATGGTAAAGCCAAACAGACTGTGCTTGCAAGCTGGGAGCCAGTTCACCTTCTACGGTTTGAACTTCTTCCTCACCCGTTAGGTTTCCTTCCTTATCCTTGATTTTCCGGATAGTGGTGCTTTTTGTCTTGACACCACCCAAAGCCATAGCAAGGAACTTGGCACGCACCAGTGAGTTAATTGCACAACGCGCGCGTGATAGTACTTCGCTAAATTCGGGGTATTCGTTCTTCTTCTCACAGAATGTTTGAGGACACAGTCCAATAGCATGAGCAATTTCCTTGTCCGTGAATCCCTTTTTGGCATACGACTCTACGAGAGAAAGAAAGTCCTCGCTTGTGTAATCAAACTTAGGCTTTCTTCCTCCTTTACCTTTTGTATTTTGAGATTCACTATTACTCATATCATTTATTCATCCCACGGATTTTCGCCTTCTTCCTCAACGTATATCCGCTTTAATTTTTCAGAAACCTCTTTTAATTCACGTTTCATTTGGCTTACATGAAACTCGGCTGGCATAGGAATTTCCAATGCACCTAATAAGTTATCTATCGTGTCGATAGTTTCTCCAAATTCTTCTGATGCTTTCATTTTAATCAATCCTTTCTACTTGTTCATCGAAAACTTCTCCTTTTATAAACTTCATATCTGCGTCATACCCGAACCTTTCACAGAAAGCAGCTTTCGCCTCGTAGGTATCAAAGGACAACATCACATAGGCATCCATATCCTCAGCTGTCTTCTGTGCGTTCTCTTTTACTTGTTGCTTGACTTCCTTCATGTGGGCTACCTTTTCGGCACGCTCTAATTGCTTGGCGGCTTTATCTGCTTCTTTCTGTTCGGTGACCGGAGCCATCATATTAGACAGAGCATCTGCAATAGAACTTTCCTCTTCGGTCTGCAACAGATAGTCAACGCCAATCATATTCAGGTCAGCATCGGTCAAACCTGCGTCTTTCCAATCAATATCGGGAACAATCTGGGCAAGTGCATCGAAATCCCATGTACCTTGCGCATTTGGATTATTCATAAGAATGTTCAACTCCTTTTCCTGCTGTTCGTCCACGTCAATTACATCAACACGGATGCGATAGTCATTATCGGGAAATTTCTGCAATTCATCCATGACGGATAAACGCTGGTGTCCACTGACTACGGTCAATCCAGTACGCTTGTTCACGACAATTCCACCGACTAACCCGAACTTCTTGATGCCACGCTTTAAAGTTTTACGTGATTCATCAGAAAGTTTTCTTGGATTATAATCGGCAAAGTGAATGGCAGAACGGTTAAGTTCTACCGATTCACTCTTTATGTATTTACTTAGTTCCATTGTCATACTCAAATAAAATTCTTTCACTCATGGGAAATACCTTATAAATCTTCTGTAAGTCCTGTGGATAGTTGGCACGAATCCATAGCATACAATCGAGATTGAAGCCAACACCTGAACTGGCTTTCAATGAATATCGTACCGGTTCGGGCAGCCGGTGCATTTTCATGTAGGCAAGAATATCCTTTTGCGTCCAATCGGCCAAAGGATAACACAGACCTTTATTTTCGTATCCGTTTACCTCATAACCTTTCAGCATCAACCTACGGTTCATACCGTCCGCTTTCTTCATACCGAGAAAGGTGTAATAGATACCATACTTCAGTTGCATGGATTTCACCACATCGGCAAGCTTCAATAGTTTTACTTTCGGATTAGGCACGCAATACATACCAGATCGAAGAATGTATGTCAAGTTCCAGTGAGGCACTTGTACAAATTCAATCTTTGGATATTTTGCCTTTACCCAACCTATCCATCTTTCGATGTGATCTAAGCCTTCAACGAAGCACATGAACACACAAACAATCCGGTCAAACTTCGGATAGATTAAATCAAGCAGAACCAGTGAATCTTTACCGAGACTACAAAACAAGATAGCCTCACTCGATTTTACTCGAATGAGGTCTATATTACTGTATGTCTTCTCAAGTAAGGTCATCCCCCACTCATGCCTAATCCTCTGCGGATATTACCATACTGCTGTCTACGGGTGATAAATCGACCACCGTTTGACGTTCTACCTGTACCGGGCACCGTTAGCCCTCTACGACCACCTCTGTAGTTAGAGGTTGCAAAACCTGTTCTTTGTCTGACTCAGCTTTTTTAATTAATAGTTAAACATTCTTCTCTATTATTTCACCAAGGTCATAAACGACCTGTGCAGCTAAATAACTTTCACCTTTATCTTTATATTCAATGAGATTACCATCTTCGTCCTCAAAGAGTTCAATCTTCGCACCTTCAACCTTAACCAAAGCCGAAGCACGGTCTTTGTTATAACCAACAAAGAAACGAATTGCATCATACTTGCGAGGCTGCAATACACCGTCAACTTCTTTGCAAAATCCTTCATTATCCAGTTCGCAATATTTTGCTTGACTATTCGGACGTATCTCTCTGAACTCTTGTTTTTTCGTGCCTTTGATAATCTCATCAAAGAATTTTTGCTTAATGATAAGCGTCAAAATTTCCATAATCGTGTGTATTTTAAAAGTTAATAATCATTGTTGCGGGTAACGGATTCGAACCGCTGACCTTCACCAAGTCAAAGTGACGAGCTGACCACTGCTCTAACCCGCGATAGTACCCCAAAGGTACTACCGCAACCAAAGATAACGAAATATCTTCAATCTTCATTCTTCACAATGGTGTTATTGTGAAAGACTTTTCAGCCAAGCGTCTCTTTTCTCTCTGCACGCCTCTAAAGTAGGCGCACAGCAAGCGAACAGATCACCACTTTCAATACGATAGTCGTACTGGTACATTCTCACTCTCTTACCTCTTAACTTGGTAGTGTAGGTACAATAGTTCTCTTTACCGGGTTGGCATACGCTGCAACCGTTTACGTTTATTGAGTCCATAAGCCTTGTTCTTTTAATTGTTTTTCAATATGTTTTATTGTAGATAATAATTGCTTTGCTTCTTTTGATTTGGGTACATACCAATAATTAGGTGGATATTCACCGGGATTCGTAATACCCCAAGTAGCTTTTTGATAATATTGTTTTACCAATGCAGGCAAAATGAATTGAGCATCAAAAGCCGTCATTTCAAGAATAATTTTTGTGTTATTGGGTACTTTCATAATCACTACTATTTAGGTTCTACAATAGGCATATAATGAGTAACACAAATTACATTACCGCAATCATCACGCCATTCGCCACTATTTTTGTCGTATAGCCCACGCTGAATATATTTGAAATACTCAGAGCACCAGCATCCGGTTATCATGAGATCATCGGATTCTGGCAAGCTGTCCTTTACGCTTATCCACGGATTCTTAGGATGAGCGTCTGCCCATTCAGCACCGGCGAAAAAACCAAGTCTTTTGCCATATTCTATATAACTACTATAGCTATATGGGTTCGCTGCATATATTTCTTCTTTTCTATCCATAATCATTTATTTACAGTTTATAATTTCATTTATCTGCTGAATCTTGGACTCGCAAATAGATATTTTTCTATTATAGAATACTATTGACTGTTCTTCTGCAAATATCAATTCTTCTAAATCTTTCTTGTAATAGTCCAAAACGAAGGTTCTACCATTATCATTAAGGATGTCCCATATACCAAATAGGTTAACAAAATTATTATAAGGATTTTGAAGATTCTTGCCATATTTTATACAATCAAGCCACTCTACTTCTTTATACCACCCACCTTGCATAATTAGCGATCCCGTGTCGTTTTTACGGTATGACCACCCCATGTCGCTACCAAGACCATCTGTTTTATTTAACTTCACGGTAATAAAAGATAGAAATTGATCCATCCGAATCACGCCACCTGTTTTATTTATGCCATAATTATCAGGTAGTTTTTTAATTATATCACTATTTAGTAGTTGAGTTGAAATTGCTTTCATAATCGTGTATATTGTGGTAGCCCGAAGGCTACCGGATTAAAATTCAACCAATATCATTCTTTCAGAATAGCCGTGTTCTTTCACCCACATACAATTCATCTCGAATCCATAATCAAAATAAAGCCTTAAATAGGGGACTCTTACGCACAAACAATTCATGTTCACTTTCAACTCATCTTCATAAGAAGAAGATGTTATCTCATTGATAATTTGAACAAATACAAACATGCTCATTTCTTCGCAATTCATTAACGGATTTTCTACTATCGCTTTCATGATTCAAAGGGGTTATGGTAGTCTTTTGGCTACCGGATTAAAAGTAGATTTTTACTTTGCAATACAAATTAGTGATTGACTGCTTTGCATATACCTCACCATTGGCAAATTCTATTCTATTGCCATTATCGTTGATAATAGGATTCTCAACTGTCGCCAATTTATAAACTTCTTCTTTTGTCATAATCTTCTATATCATGCAGGGCTTTCGCCCTGCCGGTTAAACTTCTTTTTACAAGTAAATTATCATTTAGCTCTCAATACAAACCTCACCTTCTTCACAGGGATAGTACCCAGGCAATAAGTATCACCGAATAAAGATCGTCCCATAAATCGATCTATACTTATATTGTTACGACATACAGTCTTCAACAACCCATCAGCATCCAAAATGGTATCACCTACTTGTATTGTGCTTATATGCACGTTTTCAACTTCGTATTGATATTGCCCGTTTCGCTCTTTCATAATCGTATATCTTTTAATTGTTATTACTTCGTTTCTGATGATGCAAAGATAAAGAGAACTTTATTAAAAGCAGCATTTTTGATATAGTTTTCTTTATCAGTTAAGAATATTTAATAAATAAAACTTTATCAATATTAGGTTATATGATAAAGTTCACATTACTTTGCGGAGTAATCAAAATAAAGTATAGTTTATGGACTTACGAATAAAAGAATTTATGAGTGAACGCAATGTTACTTCTGCGTGGCTCGCTGAACAAGTTGGTATCTCAAAGGTGGCTGTCAGCAACATTGTAACCGGAAAGTCTTCACCTTCTTTGGATAATCTTCTAAAGATTGCCAGCGTTCTCAATGTGCCTATCACTGAATTGATAGGAGAAGAAAAAGAGGAGCATACTATCACTTGCCCTCACTGTGGAAAGAAGATCAAAATAGAGAAAGGAGAATAAATATATGGCACAACATTTTATTCCAATAATAGGAGAAACCTATTACTATCTGACTCTTACAGAGAAAAATGCGATAATTAGTATTCATCCAATGCCAATTGTATATGATGGGAACGAAAACACGCTTTCCGATTATAATCTTTTTCGAAATATAGATAATGCTTTAAAAGCAGCTAGCGAAATAAAATCAGTATTAATAAATAAGCCGGAGCGCTAAACTCCGGCTTTCACTTGATTAGCCCTTTGATTTTTAACCGATTAATAATTTCGGTGTAAAGATAGTCTATATCCTGCCTATGGGATTTATACTGCTGATAGAAAAACGTCACATCTTCGCAATTGTGAGAAATTAAAGAACCGGTACATCCGGTAACTTCCGCTATCTTATCCCTCAACCCTACTTTCATCTTACCGCCTGCCAGCGTACTGGGAGAATACAGGAAAAGGATTATGAAGATGAACTTCTTTCTCTGTGTTGGACTATCCACACATGGAGGCAACAATAACCCGGAGAGCATTTCTTTGAACCAAGAGTATATCTCCTCAATAAGCGAATAGTCATGTAATAGAGGCTCTGATAGTTCTTGTTCTCTCTCTGAAAGTCTCGACTTCTGTTCTCTGATAGATTTAAGCTCTACAACTGCTGAAAATTCTTTTTGCATAGCACGATTATTTTAAAAGTAAATAGTATATTTGCATCATAATCGTGTGAGGAGAAGAGATTCTCCATCATATGAAGGGGAATTGGGTGGTCGTGCGCTTGGTTCCCTTTCTTTATTCCCCTGGAACATCAGTAGCCTTGCTCTTTTCATCAATCCCCCTACCCCACATCATAGCAGCATAGAGAGCACCAACATATAAAAAGAGTTCCTCACTATTTGCAAGGAACTCCACTTTCAAAGCCATTCTCATTGCGTCATAATGTACGTTGTTATCAATTATCTTTTCCATTCTTCTTTTTATTAATTCCATATTTCTGCAAGTGATACGCAATAGTTCTGCTACATACTCCTATAGCATCAGCAGTTTCTTGGAGTGTCTTTCCTTGAGTGATATAGAGGTTATACAGGTTATTCTTAGATAATCCCTTCATCGGCCTTTTTAGGCAAGATTCATCCTGAATACTCATCCGTTTCTTATATTGCTCCACATATTCAGAAGTGAGTTTGTCTTTCGTCACATAGATAGTAGTCCGGTGGTCTATACGCAACGGGAATAACTTCTTCTCAGTCTTTCTGTGCTCCTCCACAAGACGTTCAGCGTCTCCATTGACAGAAGTATCGACTTTCTTACGATCATCAGGAAGGGCTTGTTTATTACGCTTTAGTTTCTTATCTACTGCTCTCATTCTCTAACATTTATTTGTTTCAGATCCTTTGCTTTCGCTTCCCAAACATCCCCCTCATTGCCTTCAAAGTCGAGATAGATGTCTCCGTCTTTGAATATGGCTACGACATCCATTGGGATCGTTTCTCTTATTCCCTGTGGGGAAGGCAGCAATTCTACTACCTTCATTCCTATATGCAAATCTTCTACTTTCATGACTTAGTATTTCTTTCCATGTAACTTAGGGCGTAATTCATTGTACGCCATCTTTTTCTCGATATGCCAAAGCAAGTCTATTCCAAGTATATCTGCAAAGGAGAACACTTGTGTAATCGCATAATTAACCTGCTCTTCCAATGAGTATTTATAGTTCATTATGTCTTTTACAATAGCATAGATGTTTTCCGTAAAGGTCTTTTTCTTTGAAACCACATTAACAAAGGCAAACCTGTTAAGATTGAGATTTCTCAGACCGGCCAAATCAAATAGGCGTATACAAGTATCAGCAAGCTCATCCTCTACTGTATCTTTAATGAAATTGCAGAATACGTAATCAAATTCTTTTCCTAAGGAAAGTAGCCTCTTGCACTTATCTGTTTCACAATAATGATTCTTTCTATCTGCTTCCACGGATTCTGATAGTTCAGTAATCACTAACATGATACAGTGTTCGTTACTTAATTCTTCATCATGGAATCCATGATCGCAAGCGCACTTATAAGCGCAGTCGCGTAAGTGGTTCAAATTCATAGTTCGCCTCCTTTCAACAATTCAATATTATCGTGTATGTTTCCAATAACAAGGCAATCATAATTGCTAAATGCTTCTCCAAAGAAATGGAGATATGCCCAACCTTTTTTATCAAGTGCAAATCCGGCATAATGTGCGCTATATACGACCTTACAAATATCTCCGTTGCATTCGATAATATCACCTTCATAGATTTCCTTACCAGCCTTATCAAGTAGTCCGGTAAATTGTTCCACTGTTGTAGGAGCAACTTCAGAGAAATCAACTGTACCATAACTTATATAGGCATTTTCTCCTTCTAATGCGAGAGAGCCATCTATCCAACTGTTATTTATAAGGCTCTTTCCTCTAAATTTTATTATTCTCATTGTTTTTAAATTATTGATTATTTCCTCCAAAAACTATCACCAGATATGGCACGTGCCGTATCTTCCGATGTCAAACGTATGTAGCGGAAGAAATTCTGTTCGGACCGGTGCCCGGTGAGTTTCATAATCTCAAAGGTCTTCATGCGACCGGTCAGATACATATTGGTTGCAGCGCTTCTTCTCGCTGTATGACTACTAATTAATTCCCACTTCTCACGAGTGACAGTGATTAGCTTCCCACCCTGGGTATATGAATAGGTGATCTTATCCGTCAGACCGATTTCGCGCATTATTACCTTCAGGTACTTGTTGAAGTACTGAATGCACAAGCCACTTGGAATCAGTCCATGATATTTCTCGAATATCTCCAATACGTAGTCATGGGCCGGCACCTTGACATCAACGTTAGTCTTCTTTGTCCGCTTCACAATATAGCCTTGCTGTAAGTTATCTGCTGTAAGGGTAGAATAATCAGAATAGCGTAAGGCGGTAAGGCAACCGATAACAAATAAGTCCCGGATGCGTTCCTTAGCTTTCCGCTTATCCTGCTTCAAAAACTTGTAATAGTAGATACGCGTAATCTCATTCATCGAAAGAAACACCGCATTTGTCGGCTCCTCCCGTAAATCAATCTCATCGTAGGTCGTATCTACTGCATAGTTATACTGGCTGGCCCGTCGAACAAGTGATTGAATCTTTTGGATATACCCAACAATTGTGTTATGCCTTAGTCCCTGGTCTTCCAGGTAGATGATGAAATCATCCAAGAACTCCGCAGTAATAGAGTTCGTGAATATGTCGCAATCAAACTCTTCAGAGAAGTTATCAATATGCTTGATAATAGCATCGTAGACGGCAGCATAGTCCTTTGACTTGCGTCGAGATCGTTTTTCCAAAACTTCCCGAATGAAGCCAGTGAAGTATATACCTTCTAAAGGCTTCTCCTGGCGGAAGTGGTTAATGTAGTCCTTCCTCGCCTGGCGGGGCTGGACCGGGGTAGATACTTGGAATGTTTTGGTATTTCATTTTAAAGGGTTAATTACTTTTCAATTTTTCAAGAAATGCATTATCACCAGTATAATCAACATCAATAGCTTTCTTGCTTTCAATAATTTGCTCTACAAGAGATATCGCATCATCTTTCAGCTCCTTCATCCGGTCATATCCACAAGCGTTATCAATTGCTGCTTCTATTGGCGATTGGGGATAAGATAGCTTTTTATTTAGTTCTTCAAGCCTCCAATAACAGAAATCAATGATGGAAATATGCTCTAATTTTTTCATTTATCTACTTGTTAAGAGCCTCATGATGGGTGAACATCTATTTAATTGCCGGATTCCTACCGGTCCATCCGTTATTGGCTCGTTTCTATATCGTTTTACGCTAATTCATTAATAAAATCTTTCAACTCGTCACAGTCACACTTACCAGCATCTTTTTTAATCTGGCAACAGCCGGACGAACCAAAGCGACAAGCGTTTTTATACGCTTCAATAGCTTTTTGCTTCATGAAGTCCATTCCCTGTTGATATTTCATGTGCCCATTGAATACTGACTGTTCAATCAGATTGTTGGCGCCTTCTTCACGTGCCATATCTACGGCTTTAAGAGCATTTTCTTTTGAGATAACTGGATAATCAGGATTGACTACCACAAAGCTCTCATTCTCGATATATTCTTCTGATTTATTCATCTTTATTCAATTATGAATTAAGTTTTTCAATAAATCCTTTAACATAAGGGCAATCCCTACCCATACATACATCCGGTTCAGAAAGGATTGCTCCACGAGCTTCCGCACAACCGCAACACCAATCTGATTTGTACTCGCAATTTTCGATATAAGATTCAATAGCTTTTTCCTTCATCGCCAACCGTGCCATTGCAATAGCAATTCTTGCATGGCTTGGGGCTATTAAATCTTCCTGAACAGCTTCAAACCACTCTGTTCGCTCTTCCAAATATTCTTCTGCTGTTGTATTCATCTTTTTTCTGAATTACTTTTTATCAGTACACTCATTCCATCTCCGAGCTATCTCTTCGCCGAGCTTCTGTGCATCCTCGAAATTATTGGATGAACAAAAATCGAGTGACGCAATACATACGTTCATTGATTTTTCGTCCTTATCGGTCAAGCATAAATCTACTTGGTGATAATGTGGCTTTGATGGAATAGATATCATCTTGATATCCTTGGTGTCAAAGTCCATTTTGATGTATTTACTTTTTAATTTTATTCTCATGGCTCATTTTTGTTTCAGTTTAATCAATTCGTAATCATCTGGGTGAAAATCGAAACAAACTCCTAATTCTACTTGAATACCTACACGATATTCCCCCTTATGTACATCTTTCCGTTCTTGAAAGATAAGAGTACCGCCATCATGGTATTGCTGATGACATTGTACATTATCTTTGATTCTAACCTTGGTACCCTTGGGATACTTATAGATCTCACCTTGCTTCAATATCTTACTCATAATTCTTGTTTTTATAAATAAGTTCTTAAACAATAGTCCGCTATCCAATAACAGATAAAATAAAAAGCAACGTATGCTGCCAATACGGACAGGATAGTCGCAACAAGTTTGAGGTCTTTCATCTTCTACTCTTTCCTTCCATTTTGATTACGTTGAACATTTCTTTTACTCGATCAGTGACGTAAGACTCGTAATATGAAGAAAACTCAGTATTAGGATCTAGATTTGTAGTAATATGAGTATAAAAATCATACCTCTGTTCATATCTGAGTTGAAGAACAGTTTGTATAACATTGATGCCGGTGCCAAAATATTTAGATTCCATAGGCTCCCGTCCTACCTCATCAATAGCAAGATGATGCATACACCCTCTATCCGTATATCTATTCAAACAGGTTATGCCCTTTTCTGCAAATTGTAAGGCAATCTCGGCAGCACTTATAAATTGAAAAGTATCACAGGTATTCTTATCACAGATACAATATCTGGCGACCTTTGCAGCATAATGTTGCATACCTTTCAACAATGTGGATTTTCCGACTCCAATAGGGCCATGAAGCAATATCCCTTTGGTTACGTCAAGAGTACCAGTCATTTTCCACATCCAGCGATAAATAGCATTGAGTAATAATCGGTTGCTATCGTCTACTGTAAAACTTGGTGAGACAGACTTTATGGATGCAACAAACTCACGTTTCCAATAAGCATTTATTTTCTCATTACTCCATTGTTGCTGTATAGATTTACCCGCCAAAGGTAATTGACTTGATACCAGCGGATTCTTCTTCTGATTTGCTAACAAGTTTCCTATTGTTTCCATGTTTTCGATTTAGCCATTCTTTATATTTTTGTTCAGTGCCAGGAAATACCACCCCAGTCCAATCTGATTCAATAGCACGATCCATTAGTTCAATGGCAAACTCCTCTTCAAACTTTCCGAGTTTGTTTAGTGACATCTGGAGGGCCAAGTTCATTTTCTTCTTCCACTTCGGTGTATTACGAAGAGCCTCCCAAGTGGACATGAAACGCAGTGAGGTGAAAGGGAATACCAGAGGCTTCTCATCACCCTCTTTTTTGCGAGAAGACTTAGCCTTCTTGGGTGGGGGACTCTCGTGCGTATGCGCGAGACTCTCTCCTTTGTTTATAGTTTTAATATCTATAATAGGTGGAATTTCCGTTTCATACTCAAAATTTGCGGATGATATTGAGGATGTATCTTTTTTATCATCCGCAATTTTTGCGGGTGATTCTGCGGATGATATTGAGGATGATCCCGGAATATCATTGATAAATCGGCCTTCACGGTTATCTATATCTTCATCCTTAATATGATCCGCAATATCATCCGCAGTTTTTAAGGATGATATTGCGGATGATTCTGCGGATGATACAATGTCGTTACTCAATTTCTTAACGAATGAGTAATAACATCCTATACGCTTGTCTTTACTTGTTTCATAATAAATAAGACCAGAAGCAGCTAAACTACTTCTGGATTTACGCAAAGTATTATCAGACATATCTAAATTACCGCAGAGAACATTACTACGGACAAAAAACACATCCTTCCACTTCATTTCATTACATATCGCAACAAGCTCATGGTACAAGGCTTGCGAGGCGGTAGTAAGGTAAGTGTCATCCCGAACTTTTCGAAGTTTGGATATTAGTTGATAGCTATTCATAAGTGAAAATATCTATTTGCCGCACATTCATCAAAAGACTTCACACGCTCAATCAGCCGCTTTTGCTTTTGTCTAAAAGACAAATTATTGTCGTACTTGTTATGACATTCACGGCACAATCCGACGATATTGAGAGGATTGGTGTAATGTTCTGGATATTCCGATTTCGGAACCAAATGGGCAGCATCGGACATTGGTTTACCACAAATAGTACAATAAGGAGACAATGCTTTCTTTATTTTCGCTACCTCACTATTTCGCTGGGCTTGTTTTTTACTTATCTGTCTCATATATCAACATTTTAAATAATTGTCAAATAAAAGCCCCGAAGCGGATTCTTCGGGGCTAAACAACAACTCTTCCGCTACTTCATAGAAACACTCATATAGTTCTTCGGCGTCTTTCCGTCGTGTATAGCCGTATATTTTGGCAGCCCGTAAACTATATAAGCCTGTTTGTTTCTACTTCTGCTTCGTCCATTCAAAGGCTTGTGGAAACGGGTGGATTCGAACCACCGACCTCCGCTTGTGGTGCTCTCCCGTTAAGCTAAGAATCTACTTGAGAGACTCGAACTCCCAACCTTCCACCACACACGGCGCTCTATCCACTGAGCTACGCTCCCATGTTTGCCCGCTATATCTTCACAGACCGAGCAGGCAGGTTAACAAAGCTATTTTTTACCATGAACTTTTGCATGGCAATCCTCACAAAGCGTCATCAAACAATGCAAGCATTCAAGTTCATGCCCTACAATGGAAACGCCTCCAATCTTGTAGACTTTGTGATGAACTTCCAAATTATAAGTCTTGCCGCACATTTGACAGCGATGCCCGTCACGAATGCGAACTTTACGCTTTACTTCTTCCCAATAGGGATTATTCTTCAGACTCGTCCGATACTTCGACGGCCTCCCCTTCTTGTGTTTCAGTCTCGCCATTGTCATCCTCCTTTCTCCACGGGCTTTCTTCAATCGCTACCCTATGCCATTCATGGCGCTGGATAGGAACCACTTCACCATTATCTTCGTCAAGGAAATCTTCAATCCAATGTTCTAACCAAACGTCTTGACCGTCTTCTTCCCAAACCTCTACTATATCTTCACCTTTCCCAAACTTGCGAAGATTCTTACGGGTGTCTTTAACTTCAATATCCGGCAACTCATACCCAAGAGCAACAAATGCTTCCTGATTCATCTCTCCTGAATTAAACAGGTCGTTATATTCATGCTTTGGAATCTCTTGCACCAAAGCCAAGCGAAATGCCTCATTCACCCATGAGTAATACAAGTAATATCCCATCACAGGAATACGGAAAGTATCAATCATCTTTAAAGGATAATCCTTAATACCTTTCTTCGCCAAATTAACGAGGTCTTTGAATTGAGTATTTAAAGCAGAAATCTTTGCCTCAAAGTCTTTTTTCTCCGCATTGAACTTTGCTTTCAAGCTTTCGAACTGGCTTTCCAGTTCCGGCATCTGTTCTTCTGCTATCTCACCATAATTTGCACGAATGGTAGATATTTCATACTCATCCATTACCCGGTTAGCAACTACATCTTTTTCCTGAACAGTGACAAAATTCTCTGAGAGTTTTTTCTTCACATCATCCATGCAGACACAATCTGCGAAAATCACTTCTGGAAATTTCACTGTAACCGGCAGCTTAAATTTAATTTCTTCCGGTGTATAATCTTTTAAGTCAATCATCTATCTTTCAGTTTTAAAATTAGTTCATCTTTCTGTCTTATGATACGGGCAAAGCCTCTCATTCTCGACAAGGATGCGAAATACATCTGCTTATAATAGCTTGCTTCAGAGCACGCCTTTTCAAATTTAGCTTGTTCTTCTGATGCAAACCGCCCATGACGATCTCGTCGATAAATCTTCTGACTGTAATTTGCATCCTCATCGAATAATGTTTTCATAAGTTTCTATTCAAAGTCTTCAATAGCTACCGGATGAAGAAGTTTTTTACTCCAATCAGGAAGCTGCATATCAATAACACCACGAGCGCCTTCTTCCGCTTTGGCATCGTAGCCAGGAAACCACTTCTTATCAAAGCAATCCTTTACGATTGAAAGAGCATAGTGATATTTATACTTACCATTTGCCAAATCATCGGGAGACCAGAAAAGAACAGCAATATCATAAGGCTCAACCGTCTGCAACATAATCATTATCGTTACATTGAAGTTTCGCCCTGTAACACTGCTCATCACTTCCTGATACATACCTTCTGACAACTCATATTTGAGCTTGGCACAATCATAGTAGAACTTGCCGAGATCATCGGCTCGTGTGGTCTTGAAAGAGATAACAGCATTGACACCAATATTCTCTTCAACATTGAAATAATCCGGCCTTACCCTAACGCTCAACCCTGTTTCCTCATCTGTCCCATAAAAAGAGACTTCCGAAAGTGCACCTTTCAAAAGCTGCTGAATAATGCCACTGCCATACCAATAATAATTTCTCTCCAGCGCTTTGATTATCATGTCAGTTTCTTCGCTTATGAAAGAATATCCCAAATCAAGGCACTTCTGCTTCCTGCTGTCTCGATAGTATTTCAGATCGTTGAAATTCCACCTTTCAGAAGGATGTTCTTCTTCAACATCAGGAATGTAGTCCTTATCTTTTGACAAAAGTTCATCATAGAACTTAATCATCCCAATCACACCTTCTTTGGAAGACTGGCTATACTTTGGTTCCACCCTCACGAGATCAAACAGACGAGGTTCAAGAAATGCCATGTGCGCGAATGTGCCTAATTGGAAACAAGGTTTTTCCTTCTCTTCAAAAACTCTCTCATAGTCATAATAAAAAGAGCGTGGAGTTTTAAGGGCATTTTTAAGATTCGAAGAGGAAATATATTTGCTTTGGAGATATAATTCCATCGGATCGCGCTTTACTGTACCATTTCTACTCAATGATTTCAAATCAATATTGACTGGCTTTTTATTACAGTTTAGCGCAATGAAATCTAAAATAGTTTCTTTTGTTGGGTAATCATCCGGATTATAAGCAGAAGGGTTAAGTTCTTCCCCTTCTGCGAATCCATCTAAGTCAAATGCCTCCATTACCGAACAACTGGCAGGTTAATACGAAGCGGTTTTACAGACCAGTTGTCAGACTGAAAATTATTGGTCTTATTCTTTCTTTTTCCCATGTAGGTAATTTTTAATGGAGTCCCTGTTTTAAGAGAACCATTTTCAATATACTGCTCAAGAATACCAACCAGTCTGCGAGAACCATTTGTCACCGTCTGCACGGTTCCATCCTCTGTTTTTTCCAAGAATGTCGCACAATCCAAATCTATCAATTCATCCGGATTGGTTGCACTCAGCACTCTTTGCGGCTTGATTTCAACAAAAAACATTTTCCTAAATTCACCGGCATGTTCCGGCGTCCAATAGTTACCACACAAATCAATCGGTAATTCTTGTGCATCCTCCAAAGACGGAAGGTCACTTGTACTCAAATCTGCCGCTTGAATTTCAAACGAAGATTCCTGCTCTTTTAGAGCTAATTCTTTTTCATTACTCATAATCGTAAAAATTAAAGGGTTAATTATTTTCTTTCTGTAGAATAGCATCTACATCGCTTTTCTTGTACAATCTCTTACCACCAATTTCCAGTCTACACAAATACCCGATTCTATGCCATCTCCATAAAGTTGACTTATCAGTATGCAGAATTTGGCTCGCTTCTTTAATAGTAAGATAATCTTCCTCCGACTTGATGAAAGAATCCTTGATACTTCTCACAGTCTTCTTCACAAGGTGCTCCGCAAATTCTTTCAAATCAGTGGATTTTATAGTCAAAGTAACATTGGCACCACTATTTAAGATATCTTCAATATTCATTCTATCCTCCTCACTCTCTCTATTCGTTCAACTCTCGTCCTTCTTGGCCTTCTCATGTCACTTTGTTCGTGGTAAAGTGAAAGAGAAAAGACACACAGTAAGCAGCAGGCAACCGCTGAACGTACAATCGGTGCAAAATCCATCGTGAACTTCACTCCACTAATCCGCTCGTAAAGCATAGTTGCAAGCTCTCTCCCATTCCGTACATGCAAAACCTCAAATGCCCTTTGCAGTTGGTTATTTACCGTACTGACAGCTCTACATTTGAGATTGGCAATCTCTTTCTTCTCATACCCTTGTGCGTACATTCGTGCTGTAATCTCGCATTCGGGGGTGAGTTCTGTAAATACTCTATTCATAATCGTGTGGTTTAAAAGCCTACTTCTCCATGTTGTTGATGATGTACATGGAGTTCGTGTACTTGTTTTTGGAGATAGTATAAGCCGGCTTGCCATTGGGAATAAGCACTCCCTTATCTTTCAGTTCCTTGCTTATCACGTGAGCCTGCTGCCGATAGCCAGTCACATCTACCTCTGATAGCGGGATAATCTTCTGCTTACCCGGCTTTACTTTCAAAATTGTTTCTCTGATTGTTGCCATAAGATTTAAAATTTAATTAATGATTTGTGGAGAAGCCCGGACTCGAACCGGGATCTGTTGCAATCAGTCTTTTCGTTTCAGCTTCCGATTGTACGTGTGTCGGGCGTTAATAGCATGATTACCCAACTCGTGATGCTATCCGTGCATTTTTACTACTGAAACTAAGCGTCTACCAATTCCGCCACTTCTCCAAATAAGAAAGGTGCACTATTCTCACGAACGGTACACCCGGTATAAACACAAAATAAAACACGACAAAACAGTTTCTAAGTTACTATTACTTGCTACTCATTTCTTATCATTCTTAAACTTATGCTCTTGACACCAATTGGATTTACCAACCTTAAAACCACCAATTCCACAACGGAGATTCTTTTCACACTCCCAATAACTTCCTGGCATGAAAGATTGTTCCTTAACTATTTCACTGGTAAAGTGAAGACAATTGCTACAGCATGGGCATTTCTTATGAAAACCCTGCTTTTCTCTGTTTTCTGACTGTTTACTCATAATTCTACTTGTTAAGAGCCTCATGATGGGTGAACATCTATTTAATTGCCGGATTCCTACCGGTCCATCCGTTATTGGCTCGTTTCTATATTGGTTTACGCCTTATTTAATTGGTCTCTTAAATCTGCCATCGCCAAAAATGGAGTATTGCCAAATCCGGCAATTCCAGCCTGTAAATCTTCGCCGTACAAGGCGCACCATTGGTTACCATCTTTGTATGGAACGATTGCCAGTTCTTTCATTAATCGCAATACTAACACTTCAAATTCGTTTTCTTGCGCCCGCCTATCTGCAATATCAGCGTAATGCGTTAGGGTGGATAGATACTGATATTGCTTTTCTTCACTTAATGCTTCAATCATATTTTTGTTCCTTTCTACTTTGTTATACGTTAGATTTAAGTTTCTTAATCACATCATCAACAACCTGTAACGCCTGCGATGACAGTCCATCATATTCCCAAAATGACAATTTTCCTTTTGCAGGAATAGGATTTTTAAATAATATAGGATTAGCCAGTACCCAGTTATACACACCCTTTTCAGCCCAAATGGAAGGATGATTTTGCACACAGTCCACTATTTCAACGCTGCCGATAATAGATCCAAAAGGCATATTGCCGAACATAGTTTCTTTAGCTATCGTAGAAAATGCGGCTTTTGTCTGTTCGTCAGTCAAATCAATGGAGAACTTTCTACCATGAGACCCAGCGGCATGAATGAGAACACGTCCACGGAAATTCGTTTTCCAACTCCGGTTCTCAGTGTCCTTAATACCATGGGCTATTAAGGATGCCCACGGTTGCTTTATTGTTATTGCTTTCATTCGTTACTTTCTTGTTTTGAATATTACCACCAAAATATACCGCCCCAAATTGCGGTAAATATAATCCCTAATATAATCCATAAGATTATCGCCCAATCCCTTGAAGAGCCAAACCAGCCAGGTATATTATCCCTTGTTGCTGCGAATGCGTATGTACATACCAATACCAGTACATACACAATGAAATTCCATGATATTGTTATCATAATCCGTATTTTTCGTTAAACATTGAGTCTGCTTGCTGAAATTCCTTCGTGAAGCAATTTTCTATAATACTGTCTTTTACCGCTATCGATTGTGACAAAGCATTTATATACTCTTTTTGAGCACGGGCAATAAAGAGTAGAGATAAAAGCAAACACAGTGCTATGGCACCTATCAAATCTCTAATTCTTATTTGTATCATTACCTAAATCAGTTTTAAATATTTTGATACTTGTATGAACATTTTATTTCACGATATTTTGGGGTAGATAAAGAGTATCTACACAAACAAGCACAATAGTAAGAGCCTACAAACTTTCCTGCTATATAAGGGCATTTGGTAACAGAAAACTTTCCTCTGTCCCTCTCAGTAACCTCGTAGGGTATAACCTCATATTTTACTTCTTGCTTCATATCTAATTTGTTTTGAACATTATTACTTTTCTTCTTTCAATTCTCCATACGTCACTCTGACGGAAACCAGGGATAGCCCGCAAATCAAAAACATAAAGATGATGCCAGTGAAATACATTGGGCTATCCTTGACGATGGCGCCACACAGCATGACTACCGCGCAAACAAACACGAGTAGTGATAGAGCAAACATGATTACTTTCACGGCAGCACCCCCTCTACTTTATTAAGGGTAATCTTAGAGTTACTTATTGCATCATCAATATGGCGCATAAGGTCATCCATTTCTCTTTTTCTTCGAATTGATAAAGCTGCTAAACAGTCAGTAGCGGCTTCCAAATCCGATATAAGCTCTTTTACTGTATCTTCCAAGAACTTCATATATTCGTCTTTATCCATAAGAATAAGTATTAGTTTGTGCCCCCGATACCTTTTACGGATTCTTTCACGTATCGTGACGTGAGGGGCCATATATTAAAGCAAATGCCTTGATTTGCCGACCAAAGTCTAACTGTTTATTTTTGCAACGATGCTGGTTTGACCTTTACCACAGCATACATCGTTGTCAAGTTATGCCTATTCACGTCGTCCGTTTTCAGCAGAGGATAACTTGCAACCTCTATTTTACCAATACGTCAAAGAGCTAATCAATTGCGCCCGTGTAGAATATTCTCTACGTCTGCACGGGCAAGTCGTGCGTTTATAATCGTGAGTTACCAACACAGGCATGGCATATCTGCCGTTCGCCTGTAATTTGTTTCTCGATCTTCATAAGCCTCAAGTTCTTCGAGTTGGTCTTCGAGGCTGTCAATCTCTTCGATTATTAGCTGGATATATTCTTGCTTTCGATCAACGTTGTACGTCAAGCATACTGCTTCTTCGCTCATGTGCTGCACGCTGTCAAGTTCAGCGTAGAGATCATCCAGTTTCTTCTCTATTTCTTTCATGGCTATGCGATATTTAAAAGGTTAGCTTTCTTGTAGCTTCTAAACTTACCGCGCTCAGTATCATAGTAGCATTGAACAGTGTCGTTCTTCGCTCTCTTATCGGTGCCAGTGATAGCCGGCATTAACTTCTCGTTCAGCGTACCGTATGCTTCGCGTACAGAGCCGTCCACTTTCTTAAAGTAGAACTTCACAATCCGGCTCTTCATTTGAGCCTTCAACTTCATGTTTGCCCAGGCTACTTTCAAGGCTTCGCTCATAGAAAAACCGTTTCTCTTTACGAAAGACCATGCTAAACTCATGACCTCTTTCATCTGATTCTTAAAATTCGTGCTCATAATCGTGTGATTTAATATGTTTATACTATTGTTTATAATCTCAAAAATGACGTTCTTTGCAAAAGTGATTACGTTATCACTGTTTGACGATGCAAATATACTAACTTTTTTAGTACTATACACTTTTACATCCTAAAATATTTAGTATATAACATTGTTTAACGATTACTTTATTTACTCATTATTATATGAGTAGTAAGGCTCAATCATGAGATAGCCAGCACAACAATAAAAATATTCATTATTTCATTTGCGCATAAATACTAATTATATTAGGATAAACAACATACAGTTATGATAAATAGGGAAGAACTAAAAAAAGCAATTACTTCTGTTAGATTAGAGCGACTTAAGAAAGCAATAGCATATTTGATTTCAACAGAAAGAGTCTCCCAGAAATCTACGCAAAAAGATATTGCAGAACAGATGGGATATAACAATCAAGTAACTATAAGTAATGCGCTTAATGGAAATGTCAAATACTTAACAGAGTCTTTTCTTAAAAGATTCTGCAATACGTACAACATTTTTAATATAGAGTGGCTTCTTACTGGAGAAAAGGAAATGCTTGTGGATTTTTCTCCAACACAAAGATGTATCTTATCTCAAGAAGAATCTATTCCTAACGATGTTAATTACAAGCTTGTCCCAGTCATTCATGTTGATAGCGTAGGAGGTGTACATTCAAGAAATGACATAGTAAGTGAACCACAGTTCGTTGAAGGGTATGTTCCATTTGTCAATGCCCAAGATGATGACAGAGCCATATATCAATCAGGAAACAGTATGATACCTACAATTCCGCCCGGAAGTCTGTTGCAAATTCGTGAGGTTTCCAATTGGAAAGAGTATTTCGGGTATGGGAACATATTCGTAATTGAGCTATCTGACGGCCGTAGGATAACAAAAGAGATTAATAAGTATGAAGAGAACCCTAAAGAGTATGTTTGGTGCCACTCTCACAATCCTAATGTAGCAGATGAAGAGCTTCCTAAAAATATGATTGTCTCTGTCTGGAAAGTTATCAAAATACTAACAGACAAAGGTTGGTAATTCTATGAAGTTCGAACAATACACATGGAATTTATATAAGCAACTCCCTGACGGACAAAAAGTCATAAAGGAGTTTGCAGATGCAGCAGAGAATATGTCAGAATATGATTTGTTCGTTAAATACAATTCTGCATTTGCGAAATTTATAAGCGAATCCGATTTTAAAGAAGCTTGTGAAGCTATATTCTGTTATGGAATATCGGAATACAGAAATCCTAATAATGCCCAAGAGGCAAAAGCACTATACAATAACCTTATTACCTTAGGCATCAAAGTCGAAGGAGAGTCTTATATTAATCACGGAGATTATCAGTTAATGCTGCAAGCAAACTCCGTCATTTCCTTTTTGCTATATTATTATGCACCAGAATATTTCTTCCCAAATTTATTTGTATGCAGGCAGTTTGATTTAAACAAGATAGCTGACACATTTGAGATAGAATTACCGTCTATGCCTAAGAAATCTGACTATAGAGCAAGGTGTGTGTATTACTGGCAACTATGTGAAGTATTCTATCAGTTCAGAATAGAAAACAATCTGTCTCCTGCTGAGTTATGCGCTTTCTTATATGACTTTGCGCATAATTACACTTCAAAAGAAATAACAAACATCCCCAAACCTGCACAATCTTGGTTTATAGGTGGGCTTATATCACCAGAAGAGCAGAGTTTAAACAGCTCATTTTGGCAAGCCAATCCAGAAACAAGAAAAGGAGATATTCTCGTTCATTACGAAACATTCCCTATTAGCGCAATTACTTGCATTTGGATAGCGCAAACAGATGGTGTGGTAGACCCATTTTTTCACTATTATAGTAACACCTACATAAGTGGGAAAATAGAAATACCGCATATTACCTTAAAAGAACTTCAGGCTGATGAATATTTTTCTAAGCATCCGCTTATTAGAAAAAAGTTCCAGGGTGTAAACGGATGGCCGATGAGTAGCGAGGATTATTCAGAACTTATTCGCATGATAGAAGATAAAGGATTTGACACAGAAGCCTTGCCCAAATTATATGCTCCTACCCTACCCCAAAACGTAAATATAGAGCTTGAGCATGATGTAGAAAAGCTGTTGTTAGAACCATTGCTAAATGCTATGGGATTGCATGAGAATAAAGATTTCATTCGACAACTTTCTTTAAAAGCAGGAAGAGGGCATAGAATATTCCCTGATTACATTCTTCACTATAACGGGAAAGAAGATGATATAAAAGCAAATGTCTTGATTGAAGCAAAACTCTATATGAAGAACAATCAAGAAATAGAAGAGGCATTTCTACAAGCTCGTTCCTATGCCAGATTACTTGAATCTTCGGTGATTGTCTTATGCGACAAGTTTTATCTTTTTGTATATGAAAAGATGCAAGGATTCGACCGAAGTAGATACAGGAGATATGCTTGGTCAGACATGGAAACCTCCGATTTATTCAACGAGTTAAAGAACAAACTAAATATTTAAGATTATGAAGAAGTTTTTATTTATACTGGTAGCAATTCTGCCAATAATGCTGTTTACAGCTTGCGACAAAGCGGTATCTGAAGGAAGAACAACATATAAAGCCTACTTCAACCATATACTAAAAGACCCTGATTCATTTAAAATATACAGTGAAAAATATACAAAAGATGGGGAATATACTGTAAATTGGGAACTTGATTACGGAGCTAAGAATTCGCTTGGAGGTATGGTGAGAGAGCAAATCTCTTTTGAGACTGTCGGAACGACAATACATATAGATGGAAATTTCTATGAGTTAAAGGATTTGAGGTAATATTCAATAAATAGAAATATCTCAGAGATTAAGAAGAAAATAGGAAGCAGGATATGTCCCAACGCCTAAAATCAGCGAGGGAACAAAACCTATAATGTAAGTTGGGCATCATTCCCCAGCTTTTCCTTCTCAAAATATGAATGCGGACAAAATGCGGACTATTCCAGAAACAAGAAAACCGTAAACATTTGACAAACAAACATCTACGGTTTTACTTTGTGATTCCGTTGCGATTCGAACGCAAGACCCACGCCTTAGAAGGGCGTTGCTCTATCCAGCTGAGCTACGGAACCATCCTTAATTGCGGTGCAAAGGTACGCTTTTTTACGAATACTGCAAATTTTTATATCTAAAATATTTGTTGCTTATAGAGAAAATCCCCTTTACCATTGAGGAAGAATGATTAAGATCCATCTTTTCTATATAAATTTTCCAGAACATTTACAACTGAATACTTGTTTTACTATAAACAATAAAAATAAAGAGTATGAGTAGACGTTCACAATTGGAGCATGAGGTTTCATTAGCTCAGAAACGCATCAAAGAAGCTCCGAAAGATACACCGGAGCAAGTCCGGAAGATTTGGGAAAAAGAGTTGGTCGATCTCGAAGTAGAGCTTAACAACCTGACTGATGATGAAGAAGATAACAACGAATAAATCCAAGAGGCATGAAATGGGATAATCAGTTGATAAAGCATCTGCAGTGGTCGGCCCCGATTACAAACAGAGTAAGCAAGGAACTTGTTGCCCATGAAATGGCACAATTGGCCAAAGAAGGCGATATCATCGGGGCAGGCTCCGGATCTACCGTCTATCTTACTTTATTGGCATTGGCCGAACGGATTCGCAAAGAGGCTCTGCACATAGAAGTCATTCCGGCTTCTACAGAGATTTCCATGACATGCGTACAACTTGGCATACCGCAAACCACCCTTTGGAGCAAGCAGCCGGATTGGACGTTTGACGGAGCCGATGAAGTAGATCCTCAGCACAACCTGATAAAAGGACGCGGAGGAGCAATGTTTAAGGAAAAACTTCTGATTAAAAGCAGTGGCAAAAGCTACATTGTTATCGATAAAAGTAAAATAGTCAACAAATTAGGATGCAATTTCCCCATACCGGTAGAAGTTTTCCCCGGTGCCCTCAATCTTGTAGAAAACGAAATACGCCAATTGGGTGCTTCCGAAATAACCTTGCGCCTTGCCGGTGGAAAAGATGGCCCCATCTTCACAGAGAATGGTAATTTCATTCTTGATGTCCGTTTCAGAGATATCGCTCCCGATTTAGAACGGGAGCTGAAATCAATCACCGGTGTCATTGAAAGCGGCCTTTTTATCGGCTATGATGTTGAAGTAGTAGTGCTATAGTCCCAATGGCAAGCCGCTGATATACCAAAGTACGAACAATGCCGTCCAAGCCAGGAGAATGGCCAGCGAGTACCTCCACGTGTATTTAAGCAGGGAGCCGTACGTGGACTGCTTGTCGTATTGCTGCATATAAGTCAGCACCAGCGGCATGTAGAACATAAAAGGCGTGATGGCATTTGTGGCACTGTCGCCGATACGGAAAGCGCATTGCGCCATATCCGGAGAAATGCCCATACCGGCCAATACCGGCACAAAGATGAAAGCCATAAAAGTCCACTTTGCCGTAGCAGACACCATGATGAGATTGACCAGAGCCGTGAATAAGATGAATAGAATCAATATCCACAGGCTGCCCAAACGAACGGAAGAGAGCAAATCCGCTCCCATAATGGCAATGCATTTATCCAGATGGGAATACTCAAAGCAGGCAAACATCTGCGAAGCAAAGAAAGCTATCACGAAATAAACGCCAAGTAGTTTCATAGGCTGAGTCAGCCCCTCAATCACATCACCGTCCGTACGGTAGCGACCGGAAGCAAATCCATACACCATCCCCATCAGCCCTATACCCAAAGAAATCAGGAACAGGATGCCGACAATGAACGGAGAACGGATCAGACCGCCATTGACACTCCGCAATATTCCCCATGAAGAAAAAGTAGCCCATAATATAATTGCCGCATACAGCAAACCCACAGTGACCGCACTTATCATCGCCCTCCGCTCCTTGCGCGACAATTGCTTGTAGCCATTAAAACAGATATCGCCTTCATACGTGCCCAGCCGCGGCAACAAGCTCTTACGGGTGATATAATAAATAATGAATGCAAGCAGAAAAGCCGAAGCGAACAGAAAATAATAATTGCACAACGGTCCCGTTTGTCCGGGAGCTATATTTACCATATCGGCCGCCTCTTGCGTCGTTGCAGAAAGCATGGCATCCAGGGTACTCAGGAAGATATTGGCGCTATATCCGCAGGACACGGAGATATACGCCGCAATGATGCCTCCTACGGGATGCAGTCCGACGGACTGGAACAGCGTTGCAGCTATAGGCAGCAAGATGATGTACCCTGCATCTCCCACTACATTGGACAACAACCCTAACACAATCACCCAAAGAATAATGCGCCAGGGATCACGTTGCCGCCGCACCCCTCTACGGATGCAGGCATCAATGAAACCCGAATGCTGCGCCACCCCGATGCCGAACATCGCCACAATCACCAATCCCAGCGGAGCAAACCCAGTGAAGTTGGTTATGACATGACGCAACAGCCAGCGGATGCCTTCCGGACTCAGCAAGCTCTGCACGCGTATCTCCTCTCCCGTCTGTGGCAACACCACCTTCAGGCCATAGACATCGAATATCCAGGACAAAAGGATGACTGCCAGCGTCAGCAGGAAGAACATCGTTGCGGGATGTGGCATGCGCCATTTATTCCTCATAGGTCGAATTTAAAATAAAACTTATTCGTCGTCCGGTTCCAGGTTGTCAATGTCCAGGATGCGAAGTTCCAGTGCGCGCACTGCCAGGCGCGTGGCATTCACCCCCACTCGTTCGCTGGGTGGAAAAAGACGCCCTACCAGGTCATTCTGTCGCTTCTCCAACGATTTCACTCCGAACGGCATACCCTTCAGATTGGCAATCATCTCCTTGGTGTACCCCAATGCCAGATGACGCAGGAAACGTTCGTCATATTCGTCGATGTCGTAGCTGATGACAGCTTCCTGGCGTTTGGCATCATTCAAAACCGATTTTTTAAAGCGCTCTACTATCTTCTCCAGGATCGGATAATTGAAAACCAGCTTTTTGCCATCCATCACGGCCTGTACATCCGTCTTGGTAAGCAGCTCACCGGTCTTCAGAATAATGCCGTCTGCTCCGGCTTCGAGTACATCGACCCATAATTTCTCATTCAGAATCTCTCCGGTAAATATCAGTACATGTACTCCCGGATAACGTTTGAAGATATTCCGGCAGATATCTACGCCGATAGTGGTGGAACCTCCCAACCCTAAATCGAGCAGGACGAGATCGGGAACACCCGCCTCAATCAATGTCCAGAACTCTTGTTCGGTCATGGCAGTGCCTATGACTTCTGCATTGGGAATTTCGTGACGGAAGATTTCTTCCGTACCTTTCAGTTCCAACTTAACATCCTCAACGATGATAACTTTAAATTTCTTGTCTTCCATATTCTATTTTTTCGGTAGTGTGAAATACACAGTGAAACCTCCTTCTTTACCCGCTTCGGCATTGATGCGGCATCCCCGGCGTCCGGCGTACTCGTCGTGGTCGCGAATAATCTGCTTGCAAACCAGATACTCCGTACCACGCAACTCGCCCTTCTCGCCGGCCGTCATACGTGCCAGATTGGGATAGAACAATTGGTTCAACTCTTCACGGGTTTTCTCCCTGCGCATATCTGTAAATAAAAAGCGTACAAATTCATCCTCCTCTATTGCCGTCAGATAAAGGTCTCCATCCAAAGGAGCGGAAAGGGCTTCGTCTATTAGGTTCTCCAGTAGGAAACGCAATTGATTCCAATCACCCACCACCCGTTCGTCCTGCACCGCCACATGGAGGTCTATTCGCAATTTGCTCCCCTTGCTTGCTTTACGAAAATACTTCTCGGCAGCAGCCATCAGTTGCGGCACAGCTATCACCGTCCGGCGGAAAGTTACTTCTTCCAGTTGACGGGAAGCGCACGAACTGAGTATCGTAAATATACCTTTATAATACTCTATCAGTTCACTGATGGCAGCCACAGTCTCGCGTTCTTCATCCTCTGTCGGTTGTCCGGAACGAAGTTTCCCTATCAGTTGCTTGATTTTATTCGGATAATAAATCGTTTCATGCTTGATGGTGGAAAGGCAGTTATCCAGCACCATATTCTGCACATGCAGCAGGCTGTCTTCCCACGAAGCGCGTCGGGCTTCATCCTGGGCAGTTTCGATATCCCGGTATTTTGTGGCAAGCTTCACCACTGCATTGAAGATGACAATAGCCACATATCGCGCAATCAATTCCAGCAGCAGATGGTCGGTCTCCTGCTCCGTTCCCTCCCGGCGTTCCAGGCACAGCACACCGATGCAGCGGCAGGCACTCCCGGCATCTACAATGAGCGGCAATGCTTGCATTCCCTTTTCAGTCAGATACGTCTGTTGTTCAAAGCAACGCTTCATGAAAACCTTCCAGGGCATTTCTTCTTCGGCTGTAGTGTCCTCTGCCGGATTGGATGTATATTCCAGGCGATGGGTCGCTTCATTATAAACTGCGATGCTCAGCCGGTCGATGCTCAACAACTCGTTCACGGCATCGAAAGCCGAGTTTACAATCTGCAACGGAATTTCTTTCAGGGTATCTTCTTCGCGTTGCAACATTTCTTCCGTCTCCGTGACGGGCAGCAAGGATGCCTTAAATACCCTTCCATTGATTTCGAGTACCTGCTCCAAATTCCAGCGGTCGACCAGGCGTTTGCGGAAGTTGAGGATGTAATACCCCAGCCACAGCACAAACAGCAGGATAACGGCCAGCAGAATACCCACCATTTTGTTATTGGTGGAGCGTTCCAGTTGCCGGCAATAGTCTTCCAAAGACTGGTCTTCTCCCAACAATTTATACATAGTGGTATAAGCCGCGTTATTGTAACTATAAGCATCCCACTGTTTCAGTGCAAGGAAAGAAACTGCCGCTTCATTCCTTATATCCAATATTACATGGAAGTCGGAGTTGAACATTTCGTTCCACCAGTCCAGTTCCGCTGGTGCGCCTTCGCCCGTCAAGGTCATGTAGCGCTGCGGAGAAGATGCATACTGCTTATAGTGTTCGTTCAGGCAATGCATTGCCGAGTCAACGTACTGCAACGCCATTTCGTACTCTCCGTCCACATTGCAATAATAGGCCTCGTTGGCATAATCGGATGCATGGTCAAGCAACACTTCGTACTCATCCTGTGCAGCCAATACCAAAGAATCCTGCTCCATGCTTTCCGGTGCAGCACTTTCTGCCCTATTCTGGCACGATGATACTCCCAAAGACAGCACAAGAAGCAATACCGACAAAGTCTTGCGGACTCCGGCCGGCAAACGGAAGTAAAACCGGCTCCCCTCTCCCAATGTGCTCTCCACATCGAACAAGCATACTTTGAACAAGTCGTTCGTCTTACGGTATTTTTCGATAATCCCTTTGCAATTCATCAATCCGAAGCCGCTACCCTTATTCTTTCTCAGTTCTTCCTTGTCGGGAGCATCGTTCATGCCGATTGCTTTCGAGTCATACACCTTCTCACCCACAATGCGCGCCACGTCTTCGGCAGATAATCCGCAACCATTGTCCTCTACCGAGATCTCTACATAATTCTCCGCCCGACGCGCATACACTTTCACCGTGCCGCCCTGAGGAGTATATTTGCGGGCATTCTCTGCCAACGTATTTATCATAAACAAGGTGAGAGCCTTGTCAGCCTTTACCCAGGCATCCGTAGGCTGCACTTCCAGACGTTGGTGCTTCATTTCAAAAGCACGGTTTCCTTTCCTTATCAGTTCAAAGAGCTCATTCAGCTCAAAGCCTTCGATATTCAGGCTCAATGTACCTTGCTTCATCTTGATCCACAGGGCCAGAATATCGTTATATTCGTTGATGGTTGTAACTAACTCGTCAATGTACTGGTACTTCTCCCGTTTGATGCGTTCGTCCTCTATGAATCCTTTTTGAGTGAGCTTGTGCACCTCATTAATAATACGGTCTATATAAGGGTGAATGCCATTCACGATGGACATGCATGCCTTCTTTATCAGATTCTGTCGTTTATTTCCGGCTATATGCTGTTCGTAGATGTAACGCTGCTTTTCCAGCCTCCGGCGTTCATCGCCCAGGGAAATGGATGTCATACCATTGTCGAGCGCCCACTGGATGTAGGGAGTTATCACACGCAGCATTGCCTGCTCTTCTTTACCCATCTTATGCGGAAAGATCACTTGGCTGCCTTCAATGCGTATGTCTTTCACTCCGAATAGCTTTTCCAGTTCCGGACAAACGGCGGTCTGAATGGCATCTATGATTTCTTCTTCCGTCTGTGCATCTGTGGGAATGGATGCCGTAATCTTCTGGCAGATATCCAGCATAAGTTGCAAACGCTGAAGATGCAGCTTGCTCCGTGTTTTGGAACGCTTGTTGAAGAACCAGAAGAAAACGAACACCAGGACAAATCCCACGATAACCAGCGAAAGAAGGGCGTTCAATTGCCTCGATTCTTTTTCCAACGCCTGATAGCGGCTTTCCAGTTCCTTATCCTGGCGTGTATCTTCCAGAATATCCAGATAGATATTACGGTTATAGTCAGACTTCTCCTTCATTTCGAGCCCGGCATACGTCACACTCAGCTGCTCGCGGATGCGGGATATCCACTCGGGTACGGTCTTCAGTTTATGTTCTATCCATGCTTTTTCGGCACAGATGGTATCTCTACGGTCGAACGCCTTCAACCAGTCCAGGCTGTCGTGGCAATCATAAAAGCGGCGGTGATGGTCATTCACGCACTCCAGGGCCAGCGTCAATGTATCCAGGGCTTCCGTATATTTACCGTGTGCATTCAGGTATTTGCCGATGGACACGTAGGCTCCTGCTATCTGATACAAGTCGTTGTACTGGCGGAATTTCTGCAAAGCCAGCTGCCCCAACCGCATCGGCAGCAAGGAGTCCACCGGCACCCCGAAGCGTGTCAATGCATGCGAACGGCGGTCTTGGAAAAACTCGTAATTATCTGGCGAGGCCATCAGGTTGGCAAGTCCCTGCACGCCATTCCCTTCAAAGTAAAGATAACCTTTCCGCGATGCCAGGCGCCAGGTAGTATACAGTTCATCAAACTCACGCAGCCGCTGTTCGTCCGGCGTCTCGCCTTCGCACAAAGCGGCAGAACCTTTGATATAATGGTAATACAGCAACTGGTTGGTGTCCGCCAGCAGTTCCTCATTTTCGGGTACTTCATTGATGGACGCCACAGCTTCCGGACGTTGCTGGAGATAATAATAATAGACGGCAGAAACAATATAGAATTCCGAGCGCGCATAATTCAGACGCAACCGCTCGTGTTTGTCTACAAAGAGATTGTTGTCCTCTGCGATTCGCTTCATGCGGCGCAGGGCACTGTTACGATAGTCATAAAACTCCTTGTTCAAGGCAGTCCGCTGATAAATCTTCATCAAACCGATGTCGGCAATCAGAAGTTCCAGCTCGTTTTTGGTCAGGTCGTAAACTTCCAGATGATACTTCTCCGCCTGCTCAAAATCCATGCGCATGAAAGCGCAAAAGCCCAGATTATTGCAAGCTTCCGCCTTGCCTTGCTTGTAAAGGCTCACTTCGCGGTAAGCCCTTGAAGCAGCATGACAAGACGAGTCGAGGTCTTTATAACGATAAGTATAGGCAGCCTGGTTGAGCGAGTCTATAAGGCGTACTTCCTTCGTGGGAGCCGTGCCCACGCACGAAACCATCGCTGTACAAAGATACAACAAACCTGCAAGCATTATCGAAGAAAGTCGTTTCATAGAGCAAAGCTACAAATAAATTCGAGAAAGAAAAATAATTTTTATACAATAACTCTTGTCTTATGTAACGGGAAATTCATACCTTTGCAGGCAAATTAACAAATAGGTAACATCTATTACACAAATGAGCGAAAAAGCACCCTTTATGGTATTCTCCGGAACAAACTCGAGATACCTTGCAGAGAAAATCTGCGCTAGCCTTGACTGCCCTCTGGGAAAGATGAACATCACCCATTTTGCCGACGGTGAGTTTGCAGTTTCCTATGAAGAGTCTATCCGTGGCTCGCATGTATTCCTGGTTCAATCAACCTTCCCTAATTCTGACAATTTGATGGAGCTCCTGCTGATGGTTGATGCTGCAAAAAGAGCATCGGCAAAAAGCATCGTAGCTGTTATTCCCTACTTCGGTTGGGCACGTCAGGACAGAAAGGACAAACCCCGTGTATCCATCGGCGCCAAGTTAGTGGCCGATCTGCTCTCTGTTGCAGGTATCGACCGTCTGATTACGATGGATCTCCACGCAGACCAGATTCAAGGTTTCTTCGATATTCCGGTAGACCACTTGTATGCATCAGCCGTATTCCTTCCTTATATCGAATCGCTGAAGCTGGAAGATCTCGTAATTGCTACTCCGGACGTGGGCGGTTCAAAACGTGCCAGCACATTCTCCAAGTACCTCGGTGTGCCTCTGGTGTTGTGCAACAAGACGCGCGAAAAAGCCAATGTCGTTGCAACCATGCAAATCATCGGTGACGTAAAAGATAAGAATGTAGTATTGATTGACGATATCGTAGATACAGCCGGCACCATCACCAAAGCTGCCAACATCATGATGGAAGGAGGAGCCAAATCCGTTCGTGCCATCGCCAGCCACTGTGTGATGTCCGACCCTGCTTCTTTCCGCGTACAGGAATCATCCCTGACGGAAATGGTCTTCACGGACAGTATCCCCTACTCCAAGAAATGTGCCAAGGTTAAACAACTGAGCATCGCCGATATGTTTGCCGAAACCATCAAGAGAGTGATGAACAACGAATCCATCAGTTCACAATATATCATCTAAAGTAAAAAACGAAGGATGAAAAATGAAAGGCTGCGCAATGTTCGTTTGAACCGCGCAGCCTTTCATTTTTATTTTTTATTCCCAACTTTTTAATTAACTTCCAGTCTCCCCATCTTGTAGGTTCCTTTCCGTATCACTTTTCCGTTTTTGTCCGTCTCCACAAAAGGCCCGTGTTTCTTTCCTTGCTTGAAGAAACCTTCGTAGCGGTTGCCGTTCTTATCTTCCTGCACACCGTTACCTTCTTCCAAGCCATTCACAAAGCCACCTTTGTATTTGGTTCCGTCCGTCAGGATCAGAGTGCCTTGCCCGTTGAATTTATTGTCTTTCCATTCGCCTTCGTAAGAGTCACCTACATTCCATTTGTAAGTACCGCGTCCATCACGTTGGTTGTCTTTCCAATCACCTTCGTAGACAGCACCGTTAGCCCAGGTAAAAGTACCATGTCCTTCTTGTTTGCCATCCTTGAAACTTCCCACATACTTGTTGCCGCTTGCATGGTAGTAAATGCCTTCGCCGGTGCGCTCGCCTTGTACATACGAACCTTCGTAACGGTCGCCGGTATGGAAGAAGTAGATACCCTTGCCATGTTGCATGTCTTCTACCCAATCGCCCACATATTTATCACCGTTGGCATATTCGTAAGTACCTTTGCCGTCGCGGACGTCGTTTTTCCACTGTCCGTCGTACTTTGAACCGTCATTCCAGGTCAGTACGCCTTCACCATCTTTCTTGTCATTTTTCCACGAGCCGACATATTTGGAACCGTTCTTCCAGGTATAAGTTCCCTGGCCTTCGCGCTTGTCGCTCACCCAGTCGCCTTCGTAGGTATCGCCGTTATAATAGTACATCGTACCTTTACCTTGCTGGTAATCCTGAAACCACATACCGTCGTAGCGGTTATTGTTCATGAAGTAATAAATACCTTTTCCGTGTTGCTGATCCTGGAACCATTGTCCTTCGTACTTCTCGCCGTCGGGGAACATATAAGTACCAAATCCTTCACGCTTGCCTTTTACATACTCACCCTCATAGACGTCTCCGTTCTTAAAAACGGTCTTGCCTTTACCGTTCGGTTTGCGTCCTTTCATTTCGCCGGTGTACACAGCTCCGTCTTTAAAGGTGTATGTACCGATTTTAATCTCTGAAGAGAACGTATTCTTCACTTTGTCGAAAAAGCCACCTTTCTTTTCCTGAGCGGTAGCTCCGCCTTGGCACAAGAAGACCAGAATGAGTGCAGTATATAGATATTTCATTGGAATTTAATAGTTTACATTTTAAATTAAAGAATGGCCGGACACCGGCATCATATTTAGAGGTTCACAAAAGCTTCACCCTGATAAAAAGGACGTATTTGGGATGCAAATTGTTACACTTCCCCTTACATCGTATGCACAAAGATACGATTTATCTGCTAAAACCAGGTGGGATGTTACGCTTTTTATGACATTTTTTTGCCGGACACGACTTCTTTTAATGTCTCTTTGCAAAAATGACGTTCCGCAAGTTCACGGATCTCCTGCGGAGTAACGGTCTTCACAGCCTCCATAGCTTCTGCAAAATGCGTGTCCTGCAAGTCGGAAGTCTGCACGAAAATCCATGCATCGGCCGATGAGAAGGCGGATTCGTAACTACGGCACATATCGCCCAGCATATAATTCTTTACCATATAAAGTTCCTCGTCGGAAACCAGGTCATTTTGCAGGCGGTCTATTTCATGGTAGACCTCGGCAATTAAAGGCTCCACAAATTCATTGGCAGTTTCGGCACTGATAACCAGCACTCCCTTTCCCGGATAGGGCATGATACCTGCCGAGATGCCATAAGTATATCCCTTTTCTTCGCGGATATTGGACATCAGGCGACTGCCGAAATACCCGCCGAACAAAGTCACCAACACACGCATCTTCAAATAATCGGGATGATTGCGGTCTAAAGAAAGCATCCCCATGCGCACCGCACTTTGCAACGCATCCGGACGCTCTATGAATATGCGTTTTTCAGAGGAAGAAACAGGTGTATATTCTATCTTCTCCGGCTTACGGAAGTCTGTACCGAAAGGTTCGTTCCCAAAGAGCCTTTCTATCCGGCGCAGGCAGTCATCATTGACTTTGCCCGAAAGATAAATGCTGCAATTTTTGGAATGATAGTAACGGGTATAAAACTCACTCAGCACAGCAGGATTGACACGATAATAATCTTCTTCCTGCACCAACCGGCCGCAAGGATGCTGCTCGCCATACAAGGACTTTACCAGTCCGCGATGTGCCAGGAAATCGACTTTGGAGGAATTGACCTGGAATTGCTGGATATTATTTTCGACAATCACGCCCAGTTCTTTCTCCGGAAATACCGGTTCCTTAATAATGGATTCCAGCACATCCAATGTTTCGGGTAGATATTTATTCAAGGAATACAGCGTGACGTAAGCATACTCCGACGCACTGGACAGTTCCAGCCAGGCTCCGTAATAATCCAGTTTCTCTGCTATCTCGGCAGCCGTATAGCGCCGGGTTCCCTCGCGCAGCATCCGGTTTGTAAACAATGCCTGCAAGACCTGTGTCTGATGCCAGCGTCCGCCTTCCATCAAAAGGTCCACGCGGACTACTTCACTTTCACCGGCATTAAGCACATTCAGAGGGACGCCGTTAGGCAGTACCATCCGTTCGGGCTTTTGTATGGCCAGATGCTCCGGCTCCAGGATTTGGGGTTGATTACTTCGGTCTAACATTGGTTTCTCTTTAAAAACTCTTCTGCCCGTTCCAAATCCTGCGGCGTATCGATGCCGATGGTTTCCACTTCGGTAATGCCGGCCTTTATTGTATATCCATTTTCCAGCCACCGCAACTGTTCCAACGACTCGGCCAGCTCCAAAGAAGATTGGGAAAGAGACGTTATCTCTTTCAGTACCTCTACCCGATAGGCATACAGGCCGATGTGCTTGTAATAGGTATGATTCTTCAGCCACTCCGCTTTCTCCGCATTGCGTTGGTAAGGAATAATGGAACGGCTGAAATAAAGTGCATTCATATTCTTGTTCAATACCACTTTGGGAGAATTCACATTTTCTAATGCTTCAAAACCATTATCGGCAGTGAAAGGCTTTACCAAAGTCGCTATTTGAGTAGTGGGGTCATCAAAACAAGTCTTGACGGTTTGCAACTGTGAAGGTTGGATAAAAGGTTCGTCTCCCTGGATATTCACAACGACGTCAAACTGTCCGCCAATCTTAGTGCATGCCTCATAGCACCGGTCGGTGCCGCTTTTATGATCTACGGAGGTCATCACCACTTTTCCTCCGAAGGCTTTCACTGCAGCTTCAATACGTTCGTCGTCAGTGGCTACATAGGCATCATCCAAGACGCCTGCCACTTGTTCGTATACCCGCTGTATCACTGTCTTTCCGCCCAGCATAGCCAAGGGTTTGGCAGGGAAACGCGTAGATGCGTAACGGGCAGGAATAATTCCTAAAAACTTCATTATAGTTACAAATTACTGATTACAAATTAAGATTGCTTCGATTCCAGTTCCTCCAAACCGCGAAGAATATAGTCTCTTTTCAAATCCTCCGGTTTGTAAACCACCGCATCGCAGGACAATAGATCAATATCCAGCCGGACAATCTCCTGCATTTTCTCTTCGGGCATCCTTCCTGCTTCCTGCTCAATAGCTTTCAGCCGGGAAGTGACTTCTCCCGTCGGACAGTTGGAAGCAAAGCGTGCCACTTGATTGGAAAACAGATTCGGGCGGCGAAAGAACAAAGGTTTCGTCTCCTCTTCCTTCGAAAAACGGATTCCCGGGAAAAGTTCGGCCAAGCGCTTGCGTGCCAGTGCCAGATTATCTTTCTGGTGCTCGTTACTGCCAATGCTGATTGTATAAATCATTCCTTTAATGAACCATTCTCCATTAGTTAAACAATTCATCCAATCCCCCTATCGGTTCTTCGGTGCGTGGCTCTCCTTCTACAGTATCCTTGCAGGGGTCATAACCTTCGGGCAACTGGAATGTCTCATTCTCATCATATCCCAAAGACTTGTCACCAAGCACTTTTACCATATATTTAGTCCAAATGGGCAATGCCATAGAAGCACCCTGCCCATGCAACATCGTATCGAAATGGATGTCACGGTCTTCGCCGCCCACCCAGCAACCGGATACAAGCGACGGAGTGAAGCCCATAAACCAGCCATCGGCATTATAGTTCGTTGTTCCCGTCTTGCCACCCATATCGGCCTTTACACCCAGACGGCGTACACGCCCTCCGGTACCTTCGTTGACAACGGCACGCAGCATAACCAGCATTTTATAGGCACTGGACACGCTGATAACTTCCTGCATTTCCGGTGAGAAGGTTGCCAGTATATTGCCACTGTTATCTTCTATACGCGTCACGAACAGAGGAGCAACCCGGATCCCCTTGTTAGGGAATGCCGTATAAGCACTCACCATCTCGCCGACGGAAATTTCGCACGGTCCCAGACAGAGCGAAACGGAAGGAACAATTTCACGATTGCGCACGCCGAAAGTATGTATCAGGCGCTTGAGGTTATATGGGTTCAGTTTACTCATCAGATAAGCGGTTATCCAGTTATCCGAGTTTGCCAATCCCCACTTCACGGTCAGCATTTCACCATAGCGTTTCTTATTGGCATTACGCGGAGTCCACGGTTTTCCGTTTTCGTCAATCAACGTATATTCCACATGGCGCACTTCGTCGCAGGGCGAGAAGCCGTTCTCCATAGCCAGCGTATATAGGAATGGCTTGATGGTAGAACCTACCTGGCGACGACCTACCATTGCCATGTCGTATTGGAAATAGTGATAATTAGGTCCACCTACATAAGCCTTCACATAACCGCTGCGCGGATCCATGGACATGAAGCCGGCACGAAGGAAGAATTTGTAGTAACGTATGGAGTCCATCGGGGTCATGATGGTATCTTTCTCTCCCTCCCAGCTGAACACGGACATTTCTTCCGGCGTATCGAAAGCCTTCTTTATCTCCGCCTCGGATGCACCGTTTTTCTTCATGATGCGGTAACGGTCGGACAGCCTCATGGCACGTCCTAAAATCTCATCTACTTGCTCCTGGGTCAGTCTGAATGTGTATGGAGCCTTCTTGGCGCCTTTTTTCTCTTTGAAGAAGTAGCCTTGAAGTTCTTTCAGATGTTCGGTCACGGCATCTTCGGCATACTTCTGCATACGCGAGTCGAGGGTTGTATAAATTTTCAATCCGTCGGTATAAAGATTGTATTTGGTACCGTCTTTCTTGGTGTTCTTTTCGCACCAGCCAAACAGCGGATTGTTCTCCCAGTCGAGCGAATCTTCGTAGAATTTCTGCATTTGCCAACCGCGATAATCGGCTTTGTCGGGTTTCTTGGCAGTGAGCACACCGCGCAGGTATTCGCGGAAATAAGTTGCCAATCCCTCTTTATGGTCTACACGGTTGTATTTCAGTTTCAGGGGCAGCGCCTGCAGAGAGTCGCGTTCTGCTTCCGTGATATAACCGGCTTTGCGCATCTGATCGAGCACAACGTTGCGGCGTCCGCGTGAACGCTCATTGTAGCGAACCGGATTATAGAGCGACGGATTCTTGCACATGCCTACCAGCGTAGCGGCTTCTTCTATCTTCAAATCCTTCGGTTCGCAACCGAAATAGGTGAAAGCGGCTGTTTTTACACCTACCGCATTGTTCAGGAAGTCGAACTTATTGAGATACATCGTGAGGATTTCCTCTTTGGTATAGTAGCGTTCCAGCTTCACGGCAATCACCCATTCGATGGGTTTCTGAAAAAGACGTTCCATTATATTGTCGGCACTGGGCGAATAGAGCTGTTTGGAAAGCTGCTGGGTGATGGTACTACCACCACCGGCATTCTTCTGCATCAGGACACCACGCTTCACCAGCGCACGAAACAATGCTATGGCGTCAATGCCCGAATGTTCGGCAAAGCGCACGTCTTCCGTAGCAATCAAAGCATTGATGATGTGGGGCGACAAATCATTATAGCCTACAAAAACACGGTTCTCTTTACTATAAGAATACGTACCGAGTACCTTCCCGTCATCGGAAAGCACTTCTGTGGCAAACTTGTAATTCGGGTTTTCCAGGTCTTCTACCGGGGGCATATAGCCTATCCAGCCTTTAGCAATAGAGAAGAATATAAAGACACACACCAATGCAATCAGTGCAATGAAAATCCAAAGGATTTTGACGATTTTCTTTATCATGTTTGGTTCCTAAAAATCAAAATTAAATAATAGGGCAAAGGTAGGGAAATATAGTAGAAAACTCGCTCTTTTCAAGTGTTTTTTTGCACGTTTTGGGGCATTTTATGTA
The DNA here is from genome assembly GCF_038448625.1 of Bacteroides sp. GD17. Taxonomy (NCBI): domain Bacteria; kingdom Pseudomonadati; phylum Bacteroidota; class Bacteroidia; order Bacteroidales; family Bacteroidaceae; genus Bacteroides; species Bacteroides sp. GD17. The sequence continues at coordinate 35,727 of NZ_JBCEZS010000017.1, read as the reverse complement.
TAGGAAAACGCATATTCACACTTCATCGTCCCAAATACCACACTTCAAACGGCGAAGTGTGGCATTTCAGAAACCGACGTTTTTTCTTGCAAAAAGTTCCCCTGAGATTTCCATAGCCCGTAGATTTTCCGTAACTTTACACTCTCGAAAAGTATAAATGAATTCAACGATATGGAAAACAGAAGTTTAGTCACCATTGCCGAACACAGCAGAGAAAAAATCCTCTACATGCTCGAAATGGCTAAAGAGTTTGAAGCGCATCCCAATCGGCATCTTTTGGACGGGAAAGTAGTCGCCACCCTATTTTTCGAGCCTTCCACCCGTACCCGCCTCAGTTTTGAAACAGCAGCCAACCGCCTCGGAGCTCGCGTCATCGGATTCTCCGATCCCAAAGCCACCAGCTCCTCCAAAGGCGAAACGCTGAAAGACACCATCAAGATGGTGAGCAATTATGCCGACATCATTGTGATGCGCCATCACCTCGAAGGAGCTGCACGGTATGCCAGCGAAGTCACCACCGTCCCCATCGTCAATGCCGGAGACGGAGCCAACCAGCATCCCTCGCAGACGATGCTCGACCTCTACTCCATCTACAAGACCCAAGGCACACTGGAAAACCTGAATATCTTCCTGGTGGGTGACCTGAAATACGGACGTACCGTCCACTCCCTGCTGATGGCCATGCGCCACTTCAACCCCACTTTCCACTTCATCGCCCCCGATGAACTGAAAATGCCCGAAGAGTATAAAATATACTGCCGCGAGCATAACATCAAGTACGTGGAGCACACTGACTTCACCGAAGAAACCATTGCCGATGCAGATATCCTCTACATGACCCGTGTACAACGCGAACGCTTCACCGACCTCATGGAGTACGAGCGGGTGAAGAACGTGTATATCCTGCGCAACAAAATGCTGGAGCACACCCGCCCCAACCTGCGCATCCTGCACCCCCTGCCCCGCGTCAACGAAATAGCCTACGATGTGGACGACAGTCCCAAGGCATATTACTTCCAGCAGGCACAAAACGGACTGTATGCCCGCGAGGCCATTCTTTGCGATGTACTGGGCATCACGCTGGAGGAAGTGAAGAAATTTACAATTTGACAATGTACAAGGTACAATTTGCCATGCGGTATATAAGGAGATTGTACATTGTAAGTTGCTAAATTGTGAATGTAATAAATTGCACATTGTAAATTGCTAAATTGTAAATGTCAAAGATGAACGAAAAGAAACAAGAACTGCAAGTGGCCGCTTTAGAAAACGGCACTGTCATCGACCATATCCCTTCCGAGAAGCTATTTACGGTAGTTTCCCTGCTCAGCCTGGAGCACATGAATAACAATATCACCATCGGTTTCAACCTCAAAAGCAAGAAGCTGGGAACGAAAGGCATTATCAAAATCGCCGATAAGTTCTTCTGCGATGACGAGATAAACCGTATAGCCGTAGTGGCTCCCAATGTAAAGCTGAACATTATCCGCGATTACGAAGTAGTGGAAAAGCGCGAAGTCAGTCTGCCCGAAGAGCTGCGCGGTATCGTGAAATGTGCCAATCCGAAGTGCATCACGAACAACGAACCGATGCCGACGCTATTCCACGTGGTAGATAAGGAGCATTGCGTAATCAGATGCCATTATTGCGAGAAGGAACAAAAAAGGGACGAAATAGAAATAATCTGAAGTGAAAGAAGACTGGAAACCCGGAACGATGATCTATCCGCTGCCTGCCGTATTGGTGAGCTGCGGAAGCACTCCGGAAGAATATAACATACTGACAATAGCATGGACGGGAACGATTTGCACGAACCCGCCCATGTGCTATATATCCGTACGCCCCGAACGGCACTCCTACGATATCATCAAGCGGAACATGGAGTTCGTCATCAACCTGACCACGAAAGACATGGCGCGTGCCACGGACTGGTGTGGCGTACGTTCCGGCAAGGATTACAATAAATTCGAGGAGATGCACCTCACTCCCGGCAAAAGCACCATTGTCAGCGCACCGCTTATTGAAGAGTCACCGCTCTGTATCGAGTGTCGGGTAAAAGAGATAGTGGCACTTGGCTCGCACGATATGTTCATTGCCGACGTAGTGAACGTACGCGCCGATACCCGCAACCTGAATCAGGAGACCGGCAAACTGGAACTGGCAGAAAGCAATCCGTTGGTATATGTACACGGCGGATACTATGAACTGGGCGAGAAGATAGGCAAGTTCGGATGGTCGGTAGAGAAAAAGGGAAATAAGTAACCAGTGAAGTATTTGAAAAAGATGAAACCGAAAATATTCTTTATCTGTTTATGCCTGCAGGCTCTCTCCGCAACGATGTGGGGACAGACTCCCGTTGTGCCCGGCACGGCCGATGAAGAACCACCCAAGCGCACCAACGAACATCCGGTGAACTTCGGTGTAAAAATAGGTTTCACCTCTTCCCTCTTCCTCGTTTCCCAGTTCAGCGTCAATGATGTGGCTATTGACCAGGTGCAGAACAATTATAAAATCGGTTATTTCGGTTCTCTCTTTATGCGGATAAATTTTGACCGTCATTTCCTTCAACCGGAGATTTCGTACAACATTAACCGCTGCAACATCACCTTCGAAAAGCCACTGCCCGATGATGTTCCTGCCGGAACCATCCCCGAAGAAGCCTCCATCACATCTTCCATTCATAGTATTGATATTCCGGTAATCTACGGATATAATTTCATAAAAGAAGGCCCCTACAGCCTTGCAGTTTTCGGTGGTCCCAAGGTGCGCTATATATGGGACAAAAAAAGTGAAGTTAATTTTGAAAACTTTGACCAATGGGGCATTCGGGAAAGACTACGCCCCTTAAACCTTAGTTTCACGGCAGGAGTCGCAGTCACCATTTCACGCGTATTCTTCGATTTCCGCTACGACATAGGGCTGCACAACATCTCCAAGAGCGTAACCTACGAAATCCCCGCAAGCAACGATGCTGCGGAAGAAACCGCCAACGAAATCCGTTTCCACCGCAAAGACAACGTACTCAGTTTTTCTTTCGGAATACTTTTTTGACAGTAAATTTCTGTCTTTTCCTTCAATTTATTCATTTATTTCACGTAAATTTGTACGCTTAATAAGAGAATATAGATTTATCAAACTTATCCAAATAAGCAGAATGAAAAGAGACGATTTAATTTTCGACATCATCGAAAAAGAACATCAACGTCAGCTCAAAGGTATTGAACTGATTGCATCAGAGAACTTTGTAAGTGACCAAGTTATGCAGGCTATGGGTTCCTGCCTCACCAACAAGTATGCTGAAGGATATCCCGGCAAGCGTTACTATGGTGGTTGCGAGGTAGTAGACCAAAGCGAACAAATCGCTATCGACCGTCTGAAACAGATTTTCGGCGCAGAATGGGCCAACGTACAGCCGCACTCCGGTGCACAGGCCAACGCTGCCGTATTCCTTGCCGTTCTGAATGCAGGCGACAAATTCATGGGACTGAACCTTGCTCACGGCGGTCACCTTTCTCATGGCTCTTTGGTCAACACTTCCGGCATCCTTTATACTCCTTGCGAATACAATCTGAATCAGGAAACCGGACGCGTGGACTACGACCAAATGGAAGAAGTTGCTTTGCGTGAAAAGCCGAAAATGATTATCGGCGGCGGTTCTGCTTATTCCCGCGAATGGGACTACAAGCGCATGCGCGAAATTGCAGACAAGGTAGGCGCTATCCTGATGATAGACATGGCTCATCCCGCCGGACTGATTGCTGCCGGCGAACTGGATAACCCCGTGAAATATGCTCACATCGTGACTTCTACTACGCACAAGACGTTGCGCGGTCCTCGCGGTGGTGTCATCATGATGGGTAAGGACTTCCCCAACCCGTGGGGCAAGAAAACTCCGAAGGGCGAAATCAAGATGATGTCTCAGTTGCTCGACTCTGCCGTATTCCCCGGTGTTCAAGGCGGTCCGCTGGAGCATGTCATTGCAGCCAAAGCAGTTGCTTTCGGTGAGATTCTGCAACCCGAATGGAAAGAATATGCCAAGCAAGTAAAGAAGAATGCAGCCGTACTGGCACAAGCATTGGTAGACCGTGGTTTCACCATCGTTTCCGGTGGTACGGACAATCACTCCATGCTGGTAGACCTGCGCAGCAAATATCCCGACTTGACGGGTAAAGTTGCCGAAAAGGCATTGGTTTCTGCCGACATCACCGTAAACAAAAACATGGTTCCGTTCGACAGCCGTTCTGCTTTCCAGACTTCCGGTATCCGTCTGGGTACTCCCGCCATCACTACCCGTGGTGCCAAGGAAGACCTGATGCTGGAAATCGCTGAAATGATTGAAACAGTGCTCTCCAACGTTGAAAACGAACAAGTAATTGCTGACGTCCGCGCACGCGTGAATGAGACAATGAAGAAGTATCCATTGTTTGCATACTAAAAAAACAGACCATCTGTTCAGCTGAAACAGATGGTCTATATGATACTGACAGATGGTCTGTTTACCTCAAACAGACCATCTGTTTTTCTATATATCAACTCAAACCTTCGATGTTGCCATCTACAATATCAATATGCTCGGCCTGCGGTTGCTTCGGCAAGCCCGGCATACGGAGGATCTCACCGGCAATGGCTACAATCATTTCCGCACCGTTGTTGACAACAATGTCCTTGATATGGAACTCAAAGTTATTGACGGCACCGTATATCTTCGGATCGGCAGAGAAAGAATACTGCGTTTTGGCGATGCACACGGGGTAATGGCTGATTCCCATTTTCTCAATCAGCTTTATTACTTTGCGCGAATGAAGACTATACGTCACCACACTTGCCCCATACAGGTTGCAAGCTATCTTTTCAATCTTCCGTTCTACGCTGTCATCTTCATTGTATGTATAGTTCAGAGGAGCCGACGGCTTGTTTTCAATGGTATCTACCACCAGGTTGGCAAGGTCTACCGCTCCCTCTCCTCCTTCCATAAAAGCATTATTGATAGCAAATCCTATGCCCAGCTTTTCTTCACAATGCCGGCGGATAGCTTCTACCTCTTCATCCGTGTCACTGGCAAAACGATTGAACGCAACAATTACTTCCTGACCAAATGAACGCAGATTCCGTATATGCTTGTCAAGATTGCCAAAGCCTTCTTTCAATCCTTCCATATTAGGTTCTTTGATACGGTCGAGACTGACACCTCCATGCATTTTCAACCCTTGTGCAGTAGCTACGATAACAGTCAATTTAGGTTGCAAACCGCTTTTACGGCATTTGATGTTGTAGAACTTCTCTGCACCCAAGTCGGCACCGAAACCGGCCTCCGTCACTACATAGTCGCCGAATGTCATCGCCATCTTCGTGGCAAGAATCGAGTTGCAACCATGTGCAATGTTTGCGAACGGCCCTCCATGAACAAAAGCCGCAGTGCCTTCGGTAGTCTGCACAAGGTTCGGATGAATGGCATCTTTCAGCAAAACAGTAATGGCTCCTGCTACTCCTAACTCCTTCACTGTAAAAGGAGTACCATCAAAACGGAAACCAAGAATTATATTCTCGATACGGCGGCGGAGGTCTTCAAGGTCTTTTGCCAGGCAAAGAATGGCCATTATTTCGGAAGCCGGAGTAATATCGAAACCAGACTCTTCGGTAACACCGTTTGTACTCGGCCCCAAGCCGGTGACAATGCTGCGCAAGGAACGGTCGTTCACGTCGAGCACGCGGCGCCAGATGATTTCTTTCAATCCGAAACCGTCCGCCTGATGTTGGTAGAGATAATTGTCGAGCAAGGCGGAAATCATATTATGTGCCGAAGTTATGGCGTGGAAATCTCCCGTAAAGTGCAGGTTGATTTTTTCCATCGGGAGTACCTGGGCATATCCTCCTCCGGCCGCACCGCCTTTCATTCCGAAGCACGGCCCCAGCGACGGTTCACGCAAAGCAACGATTGCCTTCTTGCCTATCTTGTTCAGTCCCAATGCCAGGCCAATGGACACGGTAGTCTTTCCGATGCCCGCCTTGGTGGCAGTAATGGCAGTTACAAGTATCAGATTGCTCTTCTTTACTTTTTCTTCATCAATCAGGTGTGTGGGGATTTTCGCAATATAGCGTCCGTAGTTCTCTACTTCCTCACGCGGGATGCCTACACTCTCGGCCACCTGCTTTATCTTCTTCAGCTCTATGCTGCGGGCTATTTCAATATCCGATTTCATACAGAGTCTTTTTTCTTTAAATAACAACTTTACCTTTTTGAAAGTTGCAAAAGTACAAAATTACTCTGAATACTTATACATCCTGCCCGCATTAAGATATAATCTCTGAACTGTCGTACTATACCGTATCGTCACCCGCCTTCGCAAATTTAATGCGCACCGTCTTATGAAAAGGGATAAAACGGGACACGACGGCAATCACTATCGCTATGACAAACAGATATCCCAGGATTTCTTTCAGCGCCAATAACAAACTCTGTTGTTGCAACGTAGAGTACAGGCTCATGGTGGCCATCTGTGCCCCCTCAGCATATCCATGCCCTTTTGCCAGGTTGCTGCTCAATGCCGTGGCATACTTGGAAGCTGCCAATGGATCGACCAGTGTGAAATTCTCTGCCAGGGAGTGCATATACTTCTGCTGCAAGTTGTAGAGCAGGTTACTATAAAAGGAAGTTGCCATGACGGGTGCCAATACCGAACGGAAGATGATCAGAAAAAAGGCGTTAGATAAGAAAGCCTTCGGCTGCAGGTTTTCCACCGCAAACAATGCAAAGGCTATAATCAGCACCAACATGCCGAAGCCTCGCAGAAATATCGGGAAGAACAGCATCTCGTACGTACTGTCCGGCGAAACGGTGAAATAAAGGATGCCGAAGAAGACTGCAAAGCAAGCCATCCCTCCGGCTATCAGGAAACGGAAACGCCAATGCTGCCAGCGAAACCACCAGAAACAGACGAATGCCCCCAATACATACCCCGGCAGCAGATAAATATAGATAGAATACGTGCGCGTGGAATCTACATGCAGAATGGTGGACATATAGTTGGTCATCAGCGTAGTGGACGTACTGAAAAACATAACCAGTATCATATAGAAATAGCCCAAAAGCGTCTTGAAATGATAGAGTGGCGCCAATGTGACATACGGTGTCTTGGAGTGATATTGTATCCATACGAAGAGGGCTATCAGCATAGGAGCCACCACAATGTACAAGCAGATACGGGGCGACGACATCCAGTCGAGCACCTTCCCGTAATTGATGACATACATCAGCATCAGCAATCCTGCGGAGATAACCATCATCTCGCGCAGATGCAACTCACTTACCGATATCTTCTTCAACGAACGGTCGTGGCGGAAACAGATAATCACTGCCAGGATAGCCAGCAGGATAAGCAGCATCATGAAGTAATACATGTACTTCCAGTTGTAGTAATAAGCCAGCTCTGCCGTGATTATCATGGACAACTGCCCTCCCCCGTACACCAGCGGATAGAAATAGGAATAGAACTCACTGCGCACATTGTCCCGGCTGAATATCTTTTGTGCCCGGCGAATGAACCACAGCATCAGGAAACCTTTCAGGAAGCCGATGAAGAAACTGCTCACAATCAGTATATCCACCTGCTGGGAGTGGGCACATATCCAGCTCAGAAAGAACTGGATCAGCATATTCTGCAGCAGCAGGAACTTGGAAGAGAATGCCCCCAGTATCTTGGGAGCGATGGGATAGGCTATCGCCATACCTGCCGAAGCGGCATAATATCCCATTGTGATGTCCTCTTTGTTTGTGCCCAGTGTGCTCGATACTTCCAGCATACTGCCGGTATAAGAGCCGTTCAGCATGGTCACCGGGAGGATGATGAGAAAAAGACATACCAACCCCAGCCAATCCGGCACCCAGTTACGGACGGGTAGTTCCAACTCCGCCATTGTTCTCATGGGCGCAATGCTTCGGTTTCAACCATCATACCTGCACGGAGGTTCTGCATATCCTGGGAAGAGACTTCCTCCAAGTCGATACGCACGGGGATGCGCTGTTGCACTTTCACGAAGTTTCCTGCCGAATTGTCTGTTGGGACCAAGGAGTATTTAGAGCCGGTAGCTTCTGAAATGGCAGTTACTTTGCCTTTGAAGGTCTTGCCGGGCAAAGCATCTACCTTTATGAACACTTCCTGACCGATGAAGATATGCGCTATCTGTGTTTCCTTATAGTTGGCGGTAATCCATTTGCCTTGATCGCGGGTCAGGTACGAAATGGTTTGTCCGGCTTGTACAAACTGTCCCGGTTCCAGAGTGCGACGACCCATGTAGCCGTCATAAGGAGCTGTCAGTACGGTATACGAGAGATTAAGGTTTGCCAGGTCCAGATCGGCTTCGCGGCGAAGGATGTTCGCTTGGGCTACAGTGGTCTTTTTGCTGGCTTCGGTGTATTGCGACATGGCGGCGTTTTTCTGCCCTACCAATGCCCGATAGCGTGCTTCCGCTGCTTCGTAGGCAGCCTTTGCCTGCTCGTATTGCTGCTCGGACACCGACTCTTCTTTCAGCAGGCGCTCAAAACGGTGGTAGTCCTGTTCCAGCTGCCAGAGCTTCGCTTTTGCCTCTACGATATTGGCATCCTGCACAGTGACATTCATTTGGGAAGTCTGTATGCCGGAGTGAATCACGTCTTTCGAACCGACTGCATCCATCAAGGCAGCTTCCGCTTCTTTTACTTTGATCTGATACTCGCGGTTATCCAGTATCAGCAGCGTATCTCCTTGGTGCACATATTGGTGTTCCATGAAACGCACATCCTGGATATAACCCGAGACACGGATGTTCAACGGGGCGACGTACTGGTCGACAAAAGCATCGTTCGTAATTTCATAGTTGATATAACGCCAGAAGTAATTGGCGGTGAACCAAAGTCCCGACCCTGCCAGGATGATGCAAGTTGCGTTCAGAATGATATTACGCAACCGGTGTTGCCGCAGTTTCTTTTGTTTCGCTTTCCATTCACTCATAATGATAAACTGTATTTAATCAGAGACGGCCGCATGCCTTCTGAAGTTGATAATAAGTATAAATAACACGTGTACGGGCTGTTGTCAGTTGCAGTTCTACATTCAACCGCACGGAGTTGGCGTCCAGCAAATCGGTCAGTATGACCAACTGGCTGAGGTAACGGTTCTGCATGATGCGGTAGTTCTCCTCCGCCTGGCGGACGGAGAGTTTCAAGGCTTCCACTTGCCGCAATGCTTCCTGATGGCGCAAGTATGCCGTACGCACATTCACGCGGATGGTCTGCATTTTTTGCTCTTCCGCATTCCGGCGGAGGGTAACAGCCAGTTTACTTTCTTTCAGTTTGTGGTTGTTCTTATAGAAAGAAGACAAGGGGACGGAAACGGCCATGCCGACATTCCAGTTATTGTTGTACATATCTTCCAAGGTACGCGAAAGAGGGCGCGCCAGGGTATTCGATGCATACAGCGACACGCTGGGCAGGGAAACGGCACGGGTCAGCCGGACATCGTTCTGTGCAAGTTCGGTTTGCTTGCGCAGCTGCTTCAGGCCCGGTGCGTTGGCAAAGGCTTCAGTCACATAATCCTCGTAAGTTTCGAGGGCTACGGATCGAAATAACAAGGCCGTGTCCGGTATCAGCAGCAGATTTTCTTCTTGTCCCAAAAGGATGTTCAGATGCTGGGATACTAATGCAATGCTGTTCTCCGTCTCTTGCAACGACAAGCGGTCGTTGGTCAGCTGCATTTCGCTGCGCAACACGTCGTTGTTGGTAATCAGTCCTTCCTGCTTCATCCGGATAATGTCGTGCAAACGGCGTTCCGATTCCTCAATGTTCCGCGTCAGGACTTCATATTTGCGGTACAGGCTGAATAGATTCAGATATTGTTCCATCAGTCCCAGTTTGACTTCCGCCTGGTCGGTCTGTGTCTGCAAGGAGGCGAGTTCTTGTTCCAGGTCTGCTTTCCGGATGCCGGAATGTATCTTCCCTCCCTGATACAGGGGTTGTGCAAAGTCGATGGCATAGTTCTGTGACCAGTCGGGCACATCAGGATGGACAGCATCCGTCAAGCCATGTTGGAAAACGGTCGGTTGGCCCACGTATCCGCCTTTCAATCCTACCTGCAAATCCGGGAGTTGTGCCGAGCGGGCGGTCTGTGTCCGTTCTCCGGCAGCTTTCTCTTTCAAGGCATCTGCTTGCAGCAGCAAGCTGTTGCGCACCCCGCGGTCAAACAGTTGGTCTACCGTCAGGAAGAGAGAATCGGCTTGTGTCGTTTGTGCCTGCATCGAAGACACACAAAACAAGGCCCCCAGCAATCCAAGTGCCGAGGGCTTATAAACTTTCCAATACATCGTGTACATTTTTTAATCCTGATAACATCGTCTCGATGTTATCCAATCCGATAATATGCCCTACTTGTGTATAGACTTCATCTAATACCGGGAGCAGGTCTTTCCAGAACTGTTCTCCTTCGGGAGTAAGAAACACAAGTTTGCTACGACGGTCTTGCGAACCTTCTTTCCGGCAGACGTATCCCTTCTTTTCCAGATTTCCCATCAGGTTGGTCAAGCAAGCTTTGTCTTTTGCCGTGCGTTCGGCAAGCACTTGTTGCGTAATGCCTTGCTCACGCCATAAGCAACTCAGCACTTGCAACATTTCAAACGTGATACCCGCCTCCTTCTTCTTCAACGTACGCTGCATACAACGACGAAACGCCATACGCGTACGGAATATTTGCAGTTGTAGTTCTCTAAACTCTGCACCTTCTTTTTGCATAAATCTTCTTTTTACCTTAAAAACGGGCGCAAAGGTAAAAGAAATTCTTTAATTAGTCAAATGTTTGACTAATATAGTTTAACCTCGATCGTTTTATTGTTCAACTGCGGTACCTTTCCGTCAGTATGCACCCGTCCATCATCCGGACGATTCGCCCTGCTTCGCGGGCATTCTCTTCCGAGTGAGTAACCATTACAACAGTAGTGCCATCCTGATTCAATTCTTTCAGCAAAGACATTACTTCGTTACCGTTTGTCGAATCCAGATTACCTGTAGGTTCATCGGCAAGGATAATGCGGGGATTGGTGACGATGGCACGGGCAATGGCGACACGCTGCTGCTGACCACCCGAAAGTTGCTGCGGATAATGCTCCGTGCGATGAGCAATCTGCATCCGTTCTAAAGCCCGATTCACACGTTCCACACGTTCGCGAGTGGAGACACCGGCATACAATAAAGGAAGCTCTACGTTTTCAAAAACGGTCAGTTCATCTATCAGGTTGAAACTTTGAAAGACGAAACCAATATTGCCGTTACGCAAGTCCGTCCGGTTGTTTTCAGAATAACGGGAAACTTCCTGATCCAGGAACCAAAGTTCGCCGGAGGTAGGATTGTCGAGCAGTCCCAACATATTCAGTAATGTGGACTTTCCGCAACCGGAAGGTCCCATGATAGCTACAAACTCTCCTTCGTTGATTTCAAGGCTTACTTCGTTCAAGGCGGTGGTTTGCACGCTTTCGGTGCGGAATATTTTGCTTAGGCTGATTGTCTTTATCATGTCTGTTACTATTTTAAGGATGATTATTATTCAAATCTTAATGACTTCACCGGGTTCTGCGATGCTTTCCTCCACGTCTGTCCGATAACCGTCAGCAAGGTGATACCTGCAATAATAATTCCGGCCAGCAGGAACAGCCACCAGCTGATGCCCGTCTGATAGGCAAACTCACTCAGCCAACGGCTCATGAGCAAATATCCCATAGGGCAGGCTATGACGAAAGCAATCCCTACCCACTTTAGGTATTCGCGGCAGAACATCCGTACAATACGGTCGGAATGCGCACCGTTCACTTTGCGGATGCCGATTTCCTTGGTCCGCTGCTCCGTAGAGAGGGCAACCAAACCAAATACTCCCATCATGGCAATGACAATAGCAAGTATAGTGAAAAACAATAACATGCGACTTTGTTGTTGCTCTTTGGCGTAATTTTTATTCAAGGCATCGGAGAAGAATTGATAACGGAACCCTTTGACGATAAGGTCATCACGGGCAGCCATTTCTTCATATTTATCCTGTATGAACTTCAGTGTTTCCTGCCGATGTTCGGGAGCTATCTTAATGTGCAGATACTGCAAGCTCTCTGGTGTATAGTATAGCACTGCAGGTTTAATTTCCTCGCGTAAAGACTGAAAATTGAAATTATTCACAACTCCCACTATACGCAATTTGGCCCAGTAGAATATCTGCAACTCCATCCCGATAGGATCAGCTACTTTCATAGCTTTCCAGGCAGCCTCATTGATGATGACAGAAGGGGTGGTATTCCCCCAATAGTGATCAAAATCAGCATCCATCAATTCGCCTTTCAACAAGTTCAGATTGAAGGTTTTCACAAAATCGGCATCTGCATAAAGCACGACTATCTTCAGGGAGTCTTCCCTACCGTCTACATCCGTCCAACGAGCCAACGTACCATTTCTGTTCTCTGTGTTTTCTTCAAAACTTTCAATCGGTGCTCCCATTGAAACACTCCTCACACTCGGATTCCTTAATAATTCCTGCTTAAACTCCGCAACATTGTACCATAGATTAGTATAGACCGATACTACGTTTTCTTTATCAAGTCCCAGATCCTTGTTCTGCATATAATGAAGTTGCTTGAATACAATAGAAGTCATTAACATCAGCACAAGGGCTATGATAAACTGTACACATACCAGTCCCTTGATAAGCCCTCCTTTCCGACCTGTCTTCTGTCCGCCTTTGAAAGCAAGCAGTGGATTAATGGAAGAAAGATAGAACGCCGGATAACTGCCCGCCAAGCATCCCACTCCGACAATACCGAACAAGATATAAAATATAACACTCCAATGCAGACTTAGAGATATGTCAACACCCATAAACCGGTTGAACAGCGGTAGCATCAGTTCCGTCAACGCCAGAGCTAATACCAAGGAAATGAATGCTTGTACCAGACTTTCTAAAAGGAACTGCCTGATCAGTGTTTTCCTTTTAGCTCCCGTCACCTTCCGCACTCCTATTTCTTTGTAGCGCAAAGATGCACGTGCCGTAGAAAGTGTTGTAAAGTTAAAGGCACCCATGAAAATAACCAATAAGGCCAGAGCTATAAACAGATAAATAGTTGCCATATTGCCATGGTTCTTTACATTCGGATCGGGGAAAGTAGTATGCAGATAGATATCACTGACCGGCTGGAAACGCAGCAAGGCATGTTTCTCTCCGAAATAACGAAGAGCGCGGCTCATGTTTTCCTGTTCTTGTCGATACATTTTGCCATTATCACCCGATTTCATTTTTAAATATACATGTAATCCATCACGGCAAGGGGCATCCCAACTCCAACCGTGCGCTCCATACATATAGCCATCAATAGGGACAGCTACATCAAAGCGAATATGGCTCTTTGTCGGAATCTTCACAACGGCCACAACCGTATATACTGTTTTGAAATCTTTAAACATAGATTCGGAAAGCTTCTTTCCCACAGCCGAGGCATTGCCAAAAAGCTTCCGTGCTACCGGCTCTGCCAGGACGATATTGTTCATATTGTCGCTGATACAAGCAAGATCACCTTCTATTACGGGAAATGAAAACACTTGGAAAAAAGTAGTATCTACATAGGCCTTATCTACGTTTACTTTTTTATCGTTTTCTGCTTCCATGAAGTAGTTTCCTGCATACAAGATAGAAGTGGCATCTTCTACTTGTGGAAAATCTTTTTTCAGAACCTTTGCAAGCGAACGTATAGATGCCGGAGCTTCTTTTATTTCTCCGCTCGCTTCCTTCCTCACTTCAATAGCCCGATAAATGCGGTCTACATCAGAGAAACAGTCATCATAGGTCAGTTCGTGCACCACCCACAGATAAATAAGGAGTGCCGCCGCCATACCGAATACAAACCCCAGCATATTGATGGAAGAGAAAAGTATACTCCGCTTAATAAGACGAAGCGCCACTTTGATGTAATGCTTTATCATAGTATCTATTTTTAGTCATTCTACGAAAGTTTCGCAAGAACCATACCAAAACTTTATTCCATTATTTATCAATGTTTTAAATCAAATAAAGCTACACAAAAATGCACGGTATCGTACACCAAATGCACGCTTCCGTACACTTTCCTTTCAAAAACTTTCCTTATCTTTGCCCATGTCAGGAACCGAAAAACTTATAAATGCCCTGATACCGAAAATTATGAAACGAGGCAGAATACTGATTGTAGATGACAACGAAGATATCCTCTTCACCCTGAAAATGCTGTTGCGCTCATTGGCAGAAAGCATCACGGTCCTTTCTGATCCGCGGGAACTGTTACCCCTTATCTCCCGCAACCATTTCGATGTGATTCTGCTGGATATGAACTTCCGACGCGATGCAGTCAGCGGAAAGGAAGGCTTTCATTGGCTGGAAGAGATTCTGAAGTTGGATGCAAAAGCAGTGGTTATCTTCATCACCGCCTATGCCGATACAGAAAAGGCGGTGCAAGCCATCAAACAAGGAGCTACGGACTTTATACCGAAACCGTGGCAGAATGAGAAGTTACTGGCTACCGTATCATCCGCCATACAACTCAGTTTCAGCCGTGCGGAAGTGGAAAACCTGAAGATGCAGAAGGATAAACTGAAGAAACAACAAGAGACATTGAAAGAACAAGCCGAAACACTCTCCGCACCTGCCGAACCGACAAAGGTTATCGGAGAATCGGCAGCTATGCAGGCCATCTTCAGTACGATACGAAAGTTCTCCGAAACGGATGCCAACCTCCTGCTATTGGGAGAAAACGGAACTGGAAAAGACCTGATAGCCCGGTACGTTTATGAACAATCTCCCCGAAAGAAGGAAGTATATGTGCCGATTGACTTGGGCAGCATCCCCGAAACTCTATTCGAGAGCGAGCTTTTCGGCTACGAGAAAGGAGCTTTCACCGATGCGCATAGAAGTAAACCGGGACGGGTTGAAGTAGCTTCGGGAGGCACTCTGTTTCTGAACGAAATAGGCAACTTAAACTTGCCGCTACAAGCTAAGTTACTTTCTGTCATTGAGCAGCGAAGAAGTTCCCGGCTGGGTTCTACAACTTCTTACCCGGTAGATGTACGATTGATCTGCGCTACGAATACAGATTTATATGCTGCTATTGACAACGGACAATTCCGCCAGGATTTGTTATACCGCATCAACACGATTGAGATCCGCATTCCTCCCCTGCGCGAACGGGGGAACGATTTGTTCCTGCTTGCCGATTTCTTTCTGCAACGCTACAAAAAGAAATATAAGAAAGACCTACGCAGCATATCGAAAGAGGCGCGAAAGCAGATGCAGCTTTATCGTTGGCCGGGCAATGTGCGGGAGTTGGAGCATGCCATCGAACGTGCCGTCATTCTCTCTAACGGCACACTGCTGGCAGCAGAAGATTTCAACTTACAGAACCGACAGCCGCAAGGTGTGGTTTCCGAGAAAGAGAGATATAACCTGGAACGGGTGGAACGGGAGAACATCAACGAAGTACTCCGCATCTGTGGTGGTAATATCACGTTAGCAGCAGAAATGTTGGGAATAACGAGAACATCACTTTATAGAAGGATTGAGAAGTTTAAATTATAAATAAGGCTTTGTATGAAAAAACAAACCTGGCTAAAAGCCCCTTTTTGGCTAACTATCGCCCTGCTATCGTGTTGCTTCGCCACTGCCTGGCTTGCCCTGCACGGTTTCTACATCAATCTATGCGTCGCTATCTTCCTGACGCTGACCGTTGCCTGTTCCATCTACCGCTATATTCTCCGTTCCGCCCGTGCCATGGCACAATTCATCTGGGCCGTACACTATTCCGAATTCCTCTCCTCCCCAATACAAGGAAAAGAAAACCACCACTCCCTCCCACCGGAACTACTAACAGAAATGCAAGATGCCCTGGACCACTATCGCAGCAACCTGCAAAAGAAAGAAAGCCGTCTGCAATACTTCCAGGCTCTTGCCAATCATATCGACATCTCAATCCTCGTCTATACTCCCGACGGAGCCATCGAGTGGATGAACGAAGCAGCAAAGCGACTAATCAGTTCCCATACAGAAGACATTGCCCTCAAAGCCCCCAGGCACATCGAAGACCTCCGCCTCTTCCACTCCGAACTGCCCGAAAGACTGTACAAACTGAAAGCCGGCGACCTCTCCGTACTCCAAATAGACCGTGCAGAAGAGGCCATTCAGCTGGCTCTCTCCGGCATGGAGTTCGCCATCGAAGGCCGACGACTCATCATAGCCAGCATGAAGAACATCCACTCCGCCCTTGACAGTCAGGAAACGGAAGCGTGGCAGAAGCTCATCCGCGTACTGACCCACGAGATTATGAATTCCATCACCCCCGTCATCTCCCTTACCGAACTACTGTCCAAGCAAATCGAAGAACTGGAAGGCAATGAAGAAACCAAAAATGAAATGCGTCAGATGCTCCAAACCATCAGTCGCCGCGGCAACGGACTGGTACATTTCGTCGGCAACTATCGCGAAGTATCCCATCTGCCCCAGCCCATCCTAAAGCTGCACACTGCCCAAGACATCCTGCAAGATGTCCTGCAATTCATGCAGAACGAGCAGAACGACCTGCACCTCTCGCTCCCCAAAGCCTCCCTGCGTATCATTGCAGACAAGANCCAAGACATCCTGCAAGATGTCCTGCAATTCATGCAGAACGAGCAGAACGACCTGCACCTCTCGCTCCCCAAAGCCTCCCTGCGTATCATTGCAGACAAGAGCCAGATTGAGCAAATCCTTATCAACCTCATAAAGAATGCCCGCGAAAACGAGGCGAAATATATCACTCTTTCCGCAGGCATTACTCCTGCCAACCACCCTTACTTGCGGGTTGCGGACGATGGAACTGGAATCGAACCGGATGTACTGGAACGTATCTTCGTCCCCTTTTTCACCACCAAGCCCTCCGGTTCGGGCATCGGGCTCACAATATCCCGGCAAATCATGCACCAACATAGCGGCAATATCACTGTCAGTTCGCAACCCGGAACAGGAAGTATGTTTACACTACTGTTTCCGTCTATTTAAGCCATAAGGTTATCTTACTTCACCAAGAAATCATAAAACGGCTTGTACAGACGGTTATTAACCTCCAAATAAAGATATCCGTTTTTGAAATCATACGTCTGATTAAAGCGTTGCAGCAGGTTATTTCCCATTACCCCATCCATTTCCATGCTGGCTTGTGCTCCTTCCTTAATAGTAGAAAGAGCTCCGGGAATGCGTGGCAACGTAATGCAACCTAAAGAAACAAAATCAAAGAATACATTCTCAAGCACTCCATTATCATCCATAGTACCCGTAATACGCGAAATAGCAAAGGGCTTTTGCTTGCCACGCAAGTGATGCTGCTCTACGAAAGGAGTGTTCAAATCGAGTGCACGATCCGATCCGGTATCTACCTCCAATTGTACTTGATACGATGTCCCATTCACATTGACCTCCACAAGCACAGTAGGAACATCCAGCCGATAGGTTATAGGCAGACGGACGGCATGAACCGGGGGAATATATCCTTCCGGACGGTAAAGGTAAATACACCGGCTTCCATAATCAATCCGCACGATGAACGAACGAAAGAAACTGAGCCCCAGCACTCCATCCCAAGCCTCAGGCGGATAAGGAATAGATACCAGCATAAGATGGGAAACGGTACTCCTTCCTAATCGAACAGTCTGTGTAGTATCAGTCACTTGCAACATTTCAACGGAATTGGCACTGTAGTTCTCTACCTGGTTTGAAAAAACAACCAATGAATCTACCCGTGGGGAATTTGAATTAATAACCACATCGGTAGCTCCGGTATCGAACAAGAAGCGCAGAGGTGTAGAACGCTCATTGACAAAGCAGGTTACATAGATACGATTGTCTGCACCGATCTCAAAAGGAATGGTGTCAAGAGGCAATGTTTGCGACCATACAAACGGCATACAATATACTAACACCGCCCAAAAAACCAGAATATTTTTTCTCATACTATTTATCTTATTTAAACCGCGACGTATCCACCGCCTCCCGTTGTTTCTCCTTATACCCGCCGAACTTATACGTCAGCGATACACCGAACTCACGGAAGCAAGAGTAATGGTTCGTCACATTCTGCGTCTTGAAGCGGATGCGCGGAGAGATCTGTCCCGTCTCGAAGATATCGTTGCAATAGAGGTTGAGGATGGCTTTGTTTTTGGCGAAACCGTAGCGCAAAGCAACGTTTACATTACCCGATGTAGGCAGGTCGTAGATGCCCTGAATGGCTTTGCTATGTACAAAACCGGTAAGCGTCAGCTTCAAATCGGGCTTTGTAGAGAGAGTAAAAGTATTGTTCATCTGGGCGATGCCGTAGCACTGCTTGCGGTCGAAAGGAATGTCCCAGAAGTCTTTGTCTTTCTCGTGATGCCACAGACCGATAAGGGTCAGACGGGAGTTCAACCAATTCTTCACTTTAAATGGAATAGATGCTTGTATTCCTGCTTGTTGCTTATAATCAAAATTCAGTTCCTTGTATATCTCTACAAGCCGCTCCGAAGACTGGTAAAGGGTCTGTACCGAGTAATCTTTGGTATGATTGAACCAGGCACTGAAGATGTATTTACTCTTCAAAATATAGGTCAACTGAAGCTGGTAGTCTTGTGCCGGTTTCAGGAATGGATTGCCATGCAGTTCGGAATATTCTCCGCCGATATAAGAGATAGCGTCTTGCACAGCCCAATAATCGGGATAATCCTTGTCGCTGCTCAAGGCCAGTTGCAGCATGTGGCCGGGTGCAGGGTTGTAATTCAAGTTGATGGTAGGATACCAGTCCCACTGATTCCATACCACCGTCTTGTAATGCTCCACGGCCAGAGAAGCATCCAGCGACAGCTTGTCGCCGAAGCTCTTGTTGAAGCCGGCGTAGAAGTTCAACGTCTGTTCGCGGCGACGAGACTTCATATTGCTGATGGAACCGGAAGATTCGAGCTGTCCGCCAGTTGCGGGATCATAGTAGTATTGGTAGCTATTATCGACGCTGGTGGTATAGATGGCACCGTAGTTCAGTCCCCAGCCCTGCCCCAAGTCGTGTTCCTGGGCGAGGAAGAACTTCCAGCGGTTGATGCGTTGGCAATCTTCGGTATAGAAGTCCAGTTCTTTGTCCTGCAGGTGGCTGTGCAGCAACTGGTCGGAGGGAGAACGGTAATAGGTCAACTCGGCACCGGCTTTCAGCCCGAAAGGCGTGCGGTAATCCAGGCGACCGTTATGCAGCCAGTCGGTGCTGTTGCTGCGGGTGGTGGAAACTTGCGTGCCGGCAATACTCGTGTTGTTATGAGAAGTGACGTACTTGCCGTTATAAACAAAGCTCAACTGATGGTCTTTGGCAATGTTATAATCTGCTCCCACACGGAAGTTATGGGTATGGGAGCGGCCTTGGTGCACCTCATCTATAGTCATGGGGTGCACCGAGCCGTCTGCCAGAGAGTGCAGAGCCTCTTTGTCGGTGGTAGAGTACCCCCGGCCGTGGCTGTGCGAGTAAAGAAAATCAGTAGAGAATTTATTTTTGCTGTACACCAAGCTGGCGCGTTCCTCAAAGCCCTCGTTGTGGCTTTGGCGATACTTGCCGTAGACTTCGCCCTGCAGGGTGCTTGGGCCGCCTATCGATTGTTTCAGCGTGATATTGATGAGCGCACCGCGCACCTGATAGCGTGCCGGGGCGTTGTACATCACTTCCGCATTCTCAATGCGACTGGCGGGAATGCTTCGGAGCAGGGCATTAAGCTGGTCGGCGCTGAGCGTAGTCACCTTGCCGTCTAGAATGACGGTGACGCTTTGTCCTGCCAGTTGCAGATTACCGTCCATTTCTATCACGCCGGGGAGTTCTTTCACGGCATCGTAGGCATTGTCTACGGGAAGGTTCTGAATAAGCCGGGGCAGGTCGTACACCAGTTTGCCTTGTGCGGCTTTCACGATGGGGCGTTCTCCGGTAACCATTACCTCCGGCAAAGTTTGGTAGAGGCTGTCCAGGCGGGCATCTGCCGTGATAAGACTGTCGGCACTGAGGATGCGGTCATCGTCAGAAGAAGTTGTACTGCCGGTTTTCTCTTGTGCCGACAGAGCCACGCTCAGAGCACAACAAGCAATAGATAGTAGTAAAATTCGTTTCATATTTCTTTTCTTATTTATGTGTTATACTTGCTTTTCAGATTCAAGAACTATCTTCGTCTGCAAAGTACGGCAGAATCGGCGAGACCTTGTGTTATCACCGGCTTACCGAGTGTTATCCAGTGTTATCGGAAGTGTTATTTAGTCTTACCGCATGATGATGCTCACAATATAAGTCTTATCTTTGCCCTAACGAAATACTCCCTGAAACAACTATGAAACTGCCGTTTAAATATATTGCCATACTTGTCATCGTCTCCCTGGCCGGCATCTTTGCCTACCAAGCCTACTGGATCACGGGACTTTACCGCACCATGCACGACGAGATGGTGCGGAGCATCAACGAAGCTCTGCGCATGAGCGACTATAACGAAATGATGATGCGCATCGAGAAAATGCGGAAAGAACATGCAGAGCATGGAGAAGTAAGCGTATCAGCCGGATATGATGATGACGGAAAATCGTTTGTACGCAGCAGCACCACCGTCAACTACGAAGATTCCCTGGGACACTCTACCCTGCAAAGCAAGCTGATGCCCAAGCCCGACAGCGTCTCCATAAGTTATCCCAACGACTCTACCCGCGTAGAGGTCAGCGTCCGGAAGAGCGCCCGACAGAGTATGGAAGAAGCCGTAACTGATACCCCAAGGGCTGCATTGACTGCACAAGGAGGCCTGGAAGTGATTCTGCGCAACCAGAACAACATGCTGGAACTTGCCACCTACCTCCAACGCGGACTGCATTCCGGTCTGGACATCCTTACCGACCCCGATGTAGCCCTTTACGACAGTCTGCTGACCGTGCTGCTGCAAGAACGCGGCATCACCCTGCCCCACCGATTGATACATCTGCACAAAGGCAGCAGCCCGGACTCTACATTTGTGTTTTTAGATACGCTGGAAGTGATAACTACCCCCGGATACATCCCCGGTCCCAAAGCCATAGCATACAATTACTCTTTCGACCTCAACACCAATCAGAGTTACCGCCTGTTGATGGATCCCGTAGACTCGCTGGTGTTACGGCAAATGTCGGGCATCCTTGCCACGTCGTTCGTCATACTGATTATACTCTCCTTCTCCTTCTGGTTCCTGATCCGTACCATCCTGAAGCAGAAGACGCTGGAGGAGATGAAGAGCGACTTTACCAATAACATCACCCACGAGCTAAAAACCCCCATCGCCGTGGCATACGCCGCCAACGACGCCCTGCTCAACTTTGACCAGGCCGAAGAGAAAGCGCAACGGGATAAGTACCTGGGCATCTGCCAGGAGCAGCTTCAGCGCCTTAGCGGACTGGTGGAACAGATTCTCTCCATGAGCATGGAGCGTCGCAAGACGTTCCGCCTACACCCGGAGGAGTTGTCAGTACAAGAAGTCCTGGAGCCGCTCATCGAGCAACACAAGCTGAAAGCCGAGAAGCCCGTGCACGTCACGGTAGACATCGAACCGGAAGACCTGACCGTACTTGCCGACCGCACGCACTTCAGCAATATCATCAGCAACCTGATGGATAATGCCATCAAATACTCGCACAGGGAAGCGGAAGTAAGCATCCGCTGCCGCACCGTCAGTACCGGGCAGGACGTGCAGACCGAAGTCTCCGTCAGCGACCACGGCATCGGCATCGCCCCGGAGAAGCAGAAGCATATCTTCGACAAGTTCTATCGCGTACCTACAGGCAATCTGCACGACGTGAAAGGGTATGGACTGGGATTGTTCTACGTGAAGACGATGACGGAGAAGCACGGAGGCAGCGTCAGCGTGAAGAGCGAACCGGGGAAAGGAAGTACATTTATAATAAGGATATAAATGGGAATTTAAAACAATATACAGCTAATGGAAAAGATAACCGTTCTACTGGTCGAGGACGAAGAAACCCTCGCCATGATTATCAAAGATACGCTGGAAGGTCGGGACTTCATCATCCACACCGCCTCCGACGGCGAAGAAGGCCTGCGCCTGTTCTTCGACCTCCGCCCCGACGTGCTGGTGGCCGACGTGATGATGCCCCGCATGGACGGCTTCGAGATGGTGCGCCGCATCCGTCAGACAGACAAGCGCACCCCGGTCTTGTTCCTCACTGCTCGTTCTGCCATCAACGACGTAGTGGAAGGCTTTGAACTGGGCGCTAACGACTACCTGAAAAAGCCCTTCGGCATGCAGGAACTCATGATCCGCATCAAGGCACTCGTGGGCCGTGCTTTCTCCTTTACGAGCGAGGCGCCACGGGAAGTCACCAGCTTCGAGATAGGCGACTACCGTTTCAACTCCGTCACGCAACGGCTCACCTTCATCGGCACCATCACCTCGCCGCACGTCGACACCGAAATGGAGCTCTCCCACCGCGAGTCGGAAATACTGAAACGCCTCTGCGAAAACCGTAACCAGGTAGTCAATACCCAAAATGTACTGCTCGACCTCTGGGGAGACGACAGCTTCTTCAACTCCCGCAGCCTACACGTCTTCATCACCAAGCTGCGGCACAAACTCTCTCAGGACGACCGCATCCGCATCGTCAACGTACGCGGAATAGGCTATAAACTGATAGTAAACTAAAAACAAACTAAACTACTATTTATGAGAACATTATTATTATCTGTATTCATTCTTTCTTCGCTCTGCGCCTATGCCCAGAACGAGCTTCCGGCAGACACGATAAAGAACCGTCTTCCGGTGAAGCAAGAGCAAGTTCCTGCCTTCCCCAAGCAGCACACACCGCCCAAGCGGACGGGAGGAGCTTCCGAAATTCAACCGGAACAGGGGATGCAAACGCATCAGCAGGACAGCGTAAAGTTTCATTTCACTCCGGAGGAATACATCGAGCCTCTTCCCTGGACTGACATGGAGAAGATTCATTTCAAAAGTGATCTGTTTGATGCGGACTTCCAGCGCTATGCCGACTTTCTGCTCTCGCCCGGGGTCATACTGACAATGTACGGCGACCACTCCACCTATCCTGCAATGGGTTCCATGATGCAAGCCGGAGCGGGAATCACCTATTACAGTCCCGATGAGCATTGGGAACTGAGCGGAGGGGTATATGCCGCCAATTACTCGATGGCTACGCCTTCTTCCATATCAGGGGCCCGGTATGCCAAGCTTGATGCTCCAAGGGGCACTCAATGGGATTTAGGGCTGAATGCTTCGCTTGCCTACCGCATCAACGACCATTTGCGCGTGCGTGCCTTCGGGCAATACTCGGGTTATGGTAAAAGCAATTCCTTCCACGGATATATGAACCCGATGTATCCTCAGAGCAATTACGGCATAGTGATGGAGTATAAAATAAACAACCACATCGAGATACATGGCGGCATGGAGCGTGTATACGACCCTACGAAGATGAAATGGACCACAGTGCCACTACTTTATCCGGTCATCCGCCTCGGCAAATAAGTATCTATATTGGTAAGTAAATAGAAATAATGCAAAGAAATTTCACGGAATAGAGGGAAAAAAGTATCTTTGTTCAACTTAAATAAGAACAAGGTATGAAACGAATCTTCTTCTGTATCATTGCTTTGCTTGCAGGCATTTCCACCGTCGGTGCCCAAAATGAGGTACCTACCGATAGCGTACGGGCAACGTCTGTACCCGGAGGTGTAACTCCCGAAGGCATTCCCCTGTCGGAAGGAAGTCCTTTGCCGGACGTGAAAAACTACGATGGCTTTCTGCTCGATATGGGGCTGATGAATCTGTCTGCTCCCACTCTGCCCCGGTTCACTTTGGAGATACCCGATGCCAGCAAAGATTACAACCGCATCTTCCAGTTGAATCCGAATGTCACTTATTCGCAAGGGCTCTCCAATATATTCTCTCTCAACAATTCGCGGTACTTCAGTTCGGATCCTTTCGGTCTGAACAGTTTCTGGGGCTCTACCGATAACTTGCAGATGGGGAGCTTTACGCTGAAGAACGGTATGCGGATTAATACATACGGAGAGTACGACAAGGATGGATGGAAAGTGCCCAATCCTTCGGCCCTGCCTTGGGAGAAGAATAATTTCAAAGGAGCATTCGAGATGAAATCGGCAAACGGTGCGTTCGGCATACGGATTGAGGTGCAGCAAGGAAGAGGAACGCCAAACTGGTAAACAAACGAAATACATTATGAGAAAGAAAATACTAATCATAGGCGCCAACGGTTTCACCGGCCGCCGCATCCTCGACGATCTCTCCCGCAACCTGTCCTATCAGGTTACGGGCTGTTCCCTGCACGATGACATTTGTCCCCATTCGGGAGATTACCGCTTCATCCGTACGGATATTTGCGACAGTGCTGCATTGGAAGAGCTATTCAAAGAAGTATGTCCCGACGTTGTTATCAACACCTCCGCTCTCTCCGTTCCCGATTATTGCGAAACGCATCACGACGAGGCAGACGCCATCAACATCACTGCCGTAGAGCACTTGGCAAACTGCTGCAAAGCGCACAACAGCCGCCTTATCCATCTTTCCACAGACTTCGTGTTCAGTGGCGACACCGACCGGCCATACACGGAAGAAGACGTTCCTGCTCCCGTCAATTATTACGGCTATACCAAGCTAGAAGGTGAAAAGCGTATCGCTGCCATTTGCCGGGATTATGCCATTGTGCGCGTAGTGGTGGTCTACGGCGCCGCCCTTCCGGGACAACATGGCAACGTTCTCCAATTAGTAGCCAACCGGTTGAGGAATAACGAAGAAATCTTCGTCGTCTCCGACCAGTGGCGCACCCCTACCTTTGTCGGAGATATCTCTCAAGGAGTAGAAAAGCTGATAAACCATCCGCACAACGGCATCTACCACCTCTGCGGAAGCGATTGCCTGACGATTGCTGATATAGCCTACCGCGTAGCGGACGTATTAGGTCTGAACCGTTCTCTTATCCGCCCCGTCACTACTCAGGAAATGGGAGAAAAAACTCCGCGTCCCCGTTTCAGCGGGCTGAGTATCGAGAAGGCAAAGAAGGAGTTAGGATATCGGCCGCATACGTTGGACGAAGGAATAAGACTGATGTTTGAACTCTAAAAGAAGCATTTACTTCTTCCGTCATGCAGAGCGAAGCGAAGCATCCCTTCTCTACGCGTAAAGAGAATATTAATATCGTGTCGTGCAACAAATTAACTTCGTGTAGTACAAAAAACAAATATCGTGTCTGCACGAAGTTAATTTCCTGCAAACACGATATTTGTTTTATCTTACTATGCCTTCAGGCTACAATAATTCCGGCTCCGCCAGCCCCTTCTCTTTCCGATAGCTGCGTACCATTTCCAGAATCACGTCTCCATACTTCTCCGCCCCTTTCTTACCGAAATACGGAATGCGCACCAGCATCGCCTTGTCCGAAGGCAACAGATTACTGATGCCCAAAATCGCTTTCTGCTGAATGACCGTATACACAGGCAATCCCAACTGCGAAGCTTCCGCATTGCGCCACGCCACCAGCCGGTTGTATAGTTCCGGATGCAAGACGTCCGATGGCACCTCGAAGGCAGACGCCTTTCTTTCACGCGTATTCTTTCCTGCACCATCTTCTGCTCCTTCCTGCCGTGCTTTCTTCTGCGATGTTTCCTTTCCGGTAGCAGTTTTCTCCTTCCCCTTCCCTTTCTGAAACACCGAATTATCAATAGACAGAATTGCCTTCTGCTTCAAATACTCCGTCACATGAAATCCACACTGACAGACGTAATTCAACAGTTCGGACTTCAGATCGAAGATATCTATCAGCTCCTCCATCGTCTCCCGCAACTTCTTCTTCAACTCTTTGTTATCCGAAGCCACCGTATTCCCCATCATTGCATCCAGCGGTTGCAACTCATCCTGAAAATAAACCGCCCCGGCATGAATACGCTTCTGCAACGTCTCATCCGTTGCATAATCCTCCGAAGCATCAACCAAGCGGGTATATTGCAGGCTGAACTTCTGCGCCACCTTCGTCACTTTCTCGTGGAAACGTTCCACTTCCTCTTTATACGCCGCCAGTTGCTTGGGGAAGAGCTTGTACAGATGCTCGTCCACCAATCGTACATACCGCCTTAGCGCCTGCTCCAGCGGTTGAAAATCGAACAAGCCCGACAATAGTTCCAGGAAATAAGTCTGCTGTAACGAACGAAACCGCTTCTCATCCGGCTCACTCTTCCGCGCCTCCATCGTAAACGTATCTACCGCACTGTCACTGATTACCGCCCTAGCCGAAAGCGGTGCACTGAGCACCACTCCTTCCAATGTCTTGCAACGGCTCAGTGCAACGTACGTCTGCCCGTGTGCAAACGAGGCGCTGGCATCTATAATGGCACGCTCAAACGTGAGCCCCTGGCTCTTATGGATCGTAATAGCCCAAGCCAGTTTCAACGGGTACTGGCGGAAAGTTCCCTCGATATCTTCCGTAATTTCTTTCGTTTCCTCGTCCAATACATATTTTGCATTCGTCCATTCCTCCTCCTGCAGGGCAAACCGGACATCACTTCCCTTACTGCGCACTTCGATGCCACTTGCCGAGACATCCGTCACCTCTCCGATCATACCGTTGTAGTAGCGATGTTCTCCCGAAGTATCATTCTTAACGAACATCACCTGGGCACCCCGTTTCAATTCCAGCACCTCGTCCGTAGGATAAGAATATTCGGGAAACTTCCCGCCAAGCGTAGCACGGAAGGCGTACGAACGTCCCGGAAGCTGTTCCAACTCATGGTCATTGATGCGTTGCGCCTGGTAGTTATGGGTTACCAGACGGATGTAACCTTCTTCTTTTTCAGGCTCAAAATTAGGGATATAACGGCGGTTCAATGCCTCCATCACTTGCGCGTCACAACGGTTTTCGCGGATGCGGTTCAGCAGTTCAAGGAAAGCCCCGTCACTCTGCCGGTACACTTTCTTCAGTTCTATAGTGCAGTATTCCGTCTGCTTCAGTGCCTGGCTTGAAAAGAAATAAGGAGTATCGTAATACTTGCTCAGCATCTGCCAGTCATCGTCCTTTGCTATGGGAGAAAGTTGCTGAAGGTCTCCAATCATCAGCAGTTGCACGCCGCCGAAGGGCTTGCTCCGGTCACGGAAACGTCTCAGCACAGCATCTACGGCATCCAGCAAATCAGCGCGTACCATACTGATTTCATCAATCACCAGCAAGTCCATGCTGCGTATAATATTGATCTTCTCCTTCCCGTACCGGAACCGGTAACTTGCCTTGCCGTCCGTGCTGAACGAACTCTCCGGTACATAAGGGGCAAAGGGTAGTTGAAAGAATGAATGAATTGTTATTCCGCCCGCATTGATTGCTGCTATGCCCGTCGGTGCAAGCACAATCATCCGCTTGGGACTCTCTGATTTCAGTTTTCGCAGGAAAGTTGTTTTTCCGGTACCTGCCTTACCGGTCAAGAATAGATGTGTGCCTGTGTTTTCAACAAATTGCCATGCAAGCGCCAATTCAGTGTTTTGTTCCATATTATATACGATAATAGGACAAAGATAACGCTTATTTCGTTATCCTTGTCCTATAATTATACTTATTTGCAAATAACTACTTCAAGCTACCGCCGATAATGTCCAGCAACTCATTTGTAATTGCCTGCTGACGGCTCTTGTTGTACTGCTTCGTCAAGTCCTGAATCAGTTCATTGGCATTGTCCGTTGCGGTCTGCATGGCAAGCATGCGGGCGGCATGTTCCGAGGTATTGGAGTCGAGGAGCACTGTAAATATCTTCTGACTCAGCACCTTGGGTAGCAACTCCGCTATCAGTTCCCCTACCGACGGTTCCACAATATAATCATTGTTGAAACTCCGTGCAGCTTCCCCTGCTTCAGTTCCTTCCGCCGCCTCTTCCGCCACATGCGCCAAATCGATAGGAAGATAATTCTCGCGAAGCAACACTTGCGAACCCATTGACTTGAAATGATGATAAATCAGTTCCACATGGTCAACACGTTTCTCCACAAACTCCTTCATCAACTCCCCTGCCAGCGCATACGCATCGACATACGAAGGTTTGTCCGCCATCGTCTGATAACTGCCTTGCGGCTCATATCCCAACTTCTTGACGGCTTCCTCCACTTTCCTGCCCACGGGATAAATCAGTATATTCTCCTTACCCAGCGACCGGTAATCCTCCAACACCCGTTCCAGCATCTTCGCCACGTTCGAGTTGAAGGCACCGCACAGCGAACTGTTGGACGAGAACACCACAATCGCCACCCTCGCCACCGTCCGCGTCTCCGTATAGGGAGACTCGAACGAAGCATCCGTACGCAGGAAGTTCGTCAATATCTCATTCAGCTTCCGTTGATAAGGCAGCATATTTTCAATCCGCCCCTGCGCCTTGTGCAGTTTGACAGATGCCACCATCTTCATCGCCGATGTAATCTGACGCGTACTCTTGACGGAGCTAATTCTATTTTTTACCTCTTTCAGTGAAGCCATATCCTGCTATTTACATAAACTGTCTTGCAACTACCTCTGCCGTCTCCTCAATCTTCTTGCAGACATCATCGTTGATAACGCCCGACTTCAATACATCGAGCACCTCCATCCGATAATTCATTTCAAGAGATTCAAGGAAACTACGTTCAAAATCCCTGACCTTGTCCAAAGGCACATTCTTCAGCAACCCGTGTGTGCCGCAATAAAGGATAGCAACCTGCTTCTCTACCG
Source organism: Bacteroides sp. GD17 (assembly GCF_038448625.1). Lineage (NCBI taxonomy): Bacteria > Pseudomonadati > Bacteroidota > Bacteroidia > Bacteroidales > Bacteroidaceae > Bacteroides > Bacteroides sp. GD17. The sequence goes on along the minus strand of NZ_JBCEZS010000017.1, from coordinate 6,940 downwards.
GCATCGGGCTGTATTGCGGCTGTACCAGCAGACGCGTGTTCTTCTGTCCCTTGTCAATGGTCAGTGCCGTCACGGGGTCCATATCACCGCTGAACTTGGTAAACGCTTCCAGTTCACGATACTGCGCCTGGTCTATCTTCAGCGTACCTGCCACCTTCTTCATGGCCTTGATCTGTGCGTTACCACCTACACGGCTCACGGAGATACCTACGTCGATGGCCGGGCGGTTACCCTGATTAAAGAGATTCGTATCAAGGAATATCTGTCCGTCCGTAATAGAAATCACGTTCGTAGGGATATACGCCGATACGTCTCCGGCCTGCGTCTCGATAAGCGGCAATGCCGTCAGCGAACCGCCGCCTTTCACCTTGCCTTTCAGACTCTCGGGCAAGTCGTTCATCTCGCGCGCCACTTCTTCCTGGCTGATGATCTTTGCCGCACGCTCCAGCAGACGGGAGTGCAGGTAGAAGATATCACCCGGATATGCCTCACGTCCCGACGGACGACGAAGAATCAGCGACACTTCACGATAGGCCACCGCCTGCTTCGACAAGTCATCGTACACCACCAGCGCATGTCGGCCGGTATCACGGAAATACTCTCCGATGGCAGCCCCCGCAAACGGTGCGTAATACTGCAATGCAGCCGGGTCGCCTGCCGTGGCAGCCACCACGATGGTATAATCCATAGCGCCGTACTGACGCAGCGTATTTACGATGGAAGCAACCGTAGAACCTTTCTGGCCGATAGCCACATAGATACAATACACCGGATCGCCTGCCTCGAAATTGGCACGCTGGTTGATGATGGTATCGATGGCAATGGCAGTCTTTCCCGTCTGGCGGTCACCGATAATCAGCTCACGCTGTCCGCGGCCGATAGGTATCATGGCGTCCACGGCTTTCAGTCCCGTCTGCAACGGCTGGTTCACCGGCTGACGGTAGATAACTCCCGGTGCCTTGCGTTCCAGCGGCATTTCGCAGAGTTCGCCGCCTATCAGTCCTTTGCCGTCCAGGGGCTCGCCCAGCGGGTCGATGACACGTCCCAGCATACCCTCGCCCACCATGATGGAAGCGATGCGCTTGGTACGTTTCACGATGAAGCCTTCCTTGATTTTGTCCGTAGGTCCCAGCAACACGGCACCCACATTGTCCTCTTCCAGGTTCATCACGATGGCTTTGATACCGTTGTCGAACTCCAGCAACTCATTTGCTTCGGCATTGCGCAGTCCGTAGATACGTGCCACGCCGTCGCTGACTTGCAGCACCGTGCCTATTTCATCAAACTGCACCCGTGCGTCAATACCTTCGAGCTGCCTGCGGAGTACATCGGAAACTTCGCTTACTTTTATATTTTCAGACAACATAACTTATTCGTTTTATACAATTCTTCTATTCTTATCAATGAACTGCTGTTTCACCTTCTTGAGTTGTGTAGCGATGCTGGCATCCAGCCTGAAGTCGTTGATGTCGAAGATGAAGCCACCTTCGATGGAAGGATCTACTTCGGTCTGCAACTCCATGCCGGCATGTAGCAAAGTAGCGGCACTGTCGCGGATACGTTCCCACACTTCCCTGCTCACCGGTACGGCTGTAATCAGCTTTCCTACACCGATGTGCTTGTCTTTCCGGTACAAGTCCAGAAAGCTCAGGCAGATATACTGGAGGAAATTCTCCCGCCGGTTTTTCAGCACCAGGGTGATGAAGCGGGTGAACTCGCGTCCGGCAGGGGTGTCGCCCACGGCAGCGGTACAGATCAGTGTAAACTTCTCACGTATCGTCAGGATGGGATTCGCCAATGCTGCACGCAGATCGGGATACTTATTGATGTTACGTGCCAGCATACGAAACTCCCGATACAAAGTCTCCTCTGTATTCGTGCTCTTGGCATACTCCATCAGTGCCTTCGCATAGCGCATTGAAACAATTCCTATATCCATATTCTAAATTCTAAGTTAAAAATTAAAGGCAGAAGCCCGGTTTGCCGCTTCCGCTTTAATTATTCCTACTTGCTGCCAGCACTTCATCCAGCATCCGGTCAATCATTGCCATCTGCTCCTGCTTCCCGTCCAGGTTCTTGCGGATTACCTTCTCGGCAATATCTACCGACAAGACTGCTACCTGGCGACGAATGTCGCGGATGGCTTCTTCTTTCTCTTGCTGTATCTGTCTCTTCACATCGTCCAGCTCTTTCTGCGCGGCGGCTTCCGCCTGCTTGCGTGCCTCGACGATAATCTTGTCACGCTCGTGCATCGCCTCCCGCAGGATGCGTCCTTGCTCCTTGTTGGCAGCATTAATCAGTGCTTCGCCTTCCTCTTTCAGTTTGGCGAGCTGGATGTTTGCCTCTCTTGCCACTTCCATGGACTGGTCGATGTAGGTCTTACGGCCTTCCACCATCTTCGTGATGACGGGAAAGCCGTACTTGGCCAGCACTACAAACACCACGCCGAATGAAAGGAGCATCCAGAACAGCAGACCACTATCGGGTAATAACAATGACATAATTTTAATTATAAATTACAACTTACAGGAAGAAAACTAACAGACAGACAACGACTGCCAACAAAGCAACGCCTTCAATCAGGGCGGCAGCGATAATCATGTTCATACGGATATCTCCCGAAGCTTCCGGCTGGCGGGCAATGGCTTCCATGGCAGAACCACCGATTTTTCCAATACCTACACCGGCACCAATAACGGCCAGACCAGCACCTATGGCTGCTCCTAACTTACTAACTCCCACACCTGCCGCAGCAGCTTGCAATAATACAGATAGTAACATAACTTTCAGTTTTTAAATGGTTATTTTTTTATTAATATATTGTCAACAATCCTATCACTCTATCACCCTATCACTTCACCACCTTCCCCTTATGCTCTTCCTGCGCCAGACCGATAAACACTGCCGACAGCATGGTGAATACATACGCCTGGATAAAGGCAACCAGCAGTTCCAGTGCATTCATAAAGATGTTGAACAGCACCGAAGCCACGGTCAGCGTTCCGTTCAGGGCGGGGCCCATGCTTGCCGAGATAAAGATCAGGCACGTCAGCACCAGCATCGCCATGTGTCCTGCCAGCATATTGGCAAAAAGACGGATCATCAGCGCGAACGGTTTCGTAAAGATACCGAAGAACTCGATAAACGGCATCATCGGCACCGGCACTTTCAGCCACCAGGGCACGTCCGGCCAGAAGATGTCCTTCCAATAGGTCTTCGTACCGAAGAGGTTGACAGCCACGAACGTACACAGAGCCAGCACCATGGTGATAGCGATGTTTCCCGTCACGTTGGCACCACCCGGAAAGAACGGAACCAGCCCCATCAGGTTGTTGATGAAGATAAAGAAGAACGCCGTCAGCAGATAGGGAGCAAACTTGCGGTATTTGGGTCCCACACAGCTCTTTATGATATCATCGTTCACCATCATGATGAACATTTCCATGAATCCCACGAAGCCGCCGGGTGCCGCACTGTCCTGCGGATGCTTGCGATACCAATGTGCCACGCTCAACACAATGACAAGCAGCAGCAGGCTGTTGATGAGCAGGGCCAGCGTCACCTTTGTGATGGAGATATCCAACGGGCGTACTTCATTGCCCGCTGCATCATGTTCCACCAGTTTGCCCTCGTACTTGCTGCCTTCGGGAGCGATGGAGAAGCCTTCGTAACTTCCGCCGTTCTCTTCCAGGCGCGAGGACAGAAATACATGCCAGCCGGTAGCAGAACTGTGGACGATGATGGGCAGCGGAATGGTAATCGGCGTATTGCCCCAGGTAGTGATATGCCACTCATAAGAGTCGCCGATGTGCCCGAATACAATCTCCTTTACGTCCACCGTATTCTCCTTCTGCTCGGCAGGAGTCACATTGTCGGGGATGACATCGGCTTGCGCGGTGGCAGGCAGCAACACTCCCAGTGCCATCAGGGTTCCTATCAGTATGTTACGCAATTGTTTCATTTTCTTTTTTCTTTTTCAGTTTCCGGTTTGCTTCAAAGGTGAAGAAGAACCAGGAATCATAAATCAAGTATATCAGATAATTGGCTATAAACGTCAGCAGAAACAACTTGGCTTCCTGGCGCACGGCCACACAATATGTCAGCATTACAATCATCGACACCAGCATCCTCATCACGCGCATCAGCAGATAAATCTGCAACATCCGTCCCGGCATCCGCCGGCGGCAACTCTCGACCATACTTATCATGAATGCGCCGAATATAAAGAAGAAAAGCGGAATCAGCGGATAGCCGCCGAAATAGTGGTGCGGATTAATCGAATAATACACCCAGCCACCTACTCCTCCTACCAGCAAAGTCAAGATTGCTGTTTGCAACAAGTAATTTCGCTTGGTTATGGTCACGATGATAATTAAAAATTAAAAGTTAACAATTTAAACGGGGGGATCAGTCTACGCAGACAGATACGCTGTTGCTGTTCATTTCGATGAAACCGCCATGTATCTCGTGCGTATGTTCCTCACCGCCTTCGGTCACATAAGTCACCACGCCTGCTTGCAACGATGCCACGATGGGCGCATGCTGCGGCAGAATGGTGAACGAGCCTATCACACCGGGTAGCGTCACACTCTCCACTTCTCCGTCAAAAAGCTCCTTCTCGGGCGATACAAGATTTAATCGTAATCCCTTCATTTCTTTTATTTTTCAATTCATTCAATGTTTATTTCTTCGCTTGTTCCAGCAATGCCTTTCCTTTCTCTATCGCCTCTTCAATCGTCCCCACATTCAGGAAAGCCGGTTCGGGCAGATAATCCACCTCGCCGTCCAGAATCATCTTGAATCCTTTGATGGTGTCTTCTATGGAAACCATCGTACCGGGAACGCCCGTAAACTGCTCGGCAACAGCAAACGGCTGCGACAGGAAGCGCTGCACGCGTCGGGCGCGGTTCACCAGTGTACGGTCGGCATCCGAGAGTTCCTCCATACCGAGGATGGAGATGATATCTTGCAATTCCTTGTTGCGTTGCAGAATCTGCTTCACGCGCTGCGCCACTTCGTAGTGCTCCTCGCCCACAATGTGCGGGTCCAGAATGCGCGAAGTCGATTCCAGCGGATCTACCGCCGGATAGATGCCCAGCTCCGTAATCTTACGGCTCAGCACCGTGGTGGCATCCAAGTGTGTAAAGGTAGTGGCGGGTGCAGGGTCCGTCAAGTCATCGGCAGGCACGTACACAGCCTGCACGGAGGTGATGGAACCGTTTCTTGTGGAGGTAATACGTTCCTGCATGGCACCCATCTCCGTGGCCAGCGTCGGCTGATAACCTACGGCGGACGGCATACGTCCCAGCAGCGCCGAAACCTCGGAACCTGCCTGGGTGAAGCGGAAGATATTGTCGATAAAGAACAGGATGTCGCGCGATCCGCCCGTTTCCGAACCCATATCGCGGAACGACTCTGCCACAGTCAGTCCGGACAGCGCCACCGACTGACGTGCACCGGGAGGCTCGTTCATCTGGCCGAATATCAGAGATACCTGAGACTTGGCCACTTCGTCATAGTCTATCTTGGAAAGGTCCCAATGTCCCTCCTCCATGCTCTTTCTGAATTCCTCGCCGTAGCGGATAACGCCGGATTCAATCATTTCCCTCAGCAGGTCGTTACCTTCGCGGGTACGCTCTCCTACTCCGGCAAACACAGAGAAGCCATGCTGCTTCTTGGCGATGTTGTTGATAAGTTCCTGGATGAGCACCGTCTTTCCTACACCGGCGCCGCCAAACAGACCAATCTTACCGCCCTTGCTGTATGGTTCCAGCAAGTCGATAACCTTGATACCCGTAAAGAGCACCTCTTGTACGGTCGTTAAATCTTCAAACTTCGGGGGGTCGCGGTGTATGGGGTAAGCACCGGTACGGTCCAGTTCCTTCATGCCGTCGATGGAGTCGCCTACTACGTTCATCAGGCGGCCTTTGATCTGTTCGCCCACCGGCATGGTGATAGGTCCACCCAGGGGATATACTTTCATTCCTCTTTGCAGGCCGTCCGTGCTATCCATGGCAACGGTTCGCACAGTGTTTTCACCGATATGCTGCTGTACTTCTACAATCAGCCTCTTTCCGTTCGGCCTCTTTATTTCCAGTGCGTCGTGAATACTGGGCAACATTAATTCTGCGTCCGTACCTTCGAAATAGACGTCTACGACAGGTCCGATTACCTGTGAGATATGTCCAATGATTTGTGACATAAGCAATCTTTTTTATTCTGTTTTCCTTAATTATTTCAAATTGTATATCGTAAGTCGCGTATAAGTGATCGTACTTATTAACGTTTGTCAGCGATGGTTTGTTCATCCCAATAGTTACATAGACAACTTTGCAAATGTATAAACAAAATCGCTCTGGTTGTTCTCTTGTATAGCTTTTTTTGCCAAAAAAAGACTATTTTGAACGATTAATACTACAAATGGAACAATTTGTCGCGGGTATGATAACGTTGGTTAACAATTGACAGAAGAAGAAGTGCTTTTTGTGAGAAAAAAAGACTATCTAAAGTTCCGCATTTGAATCTTTTTCATAACTTTGCATAGGTCGTATTTATAAATATATAGGAGATTGAATTATGACATCCTTACAATTAGAAGCAGATAAAGCCCGCTTGGCACATGCTATACTGAGCATCGACAATACCTCGTTACTGGAAGAGGTGAAAAAGCATCTCAACGGATTATTGAATCTGAATACAGCAACTACTCCAACCACCTCCCGACGCACCCGTAAAATCTCAAAAGAGGTACGGGACATGGTAATCGGAGAGCTGCCTGCGGATATAGATGTAGAGAAAGAAACAGATAAGATGTGGTAAAATTCAGTTTTTTTGCGCCACTCCTGCGCCACCCTTTGCGCCACTCATACACGTTGAATGCCAACAGCATGCAAGCGTCTTGCGCCAGGCTTTGCGCCACTTGGCGGACACAACATAATTA
>NZ_JBCEZS010000016.1:0-143860 GCF_038448625.1 Bacteroides sp. GD17 | reverse complement strand
CGCGGTGCGCTGTCCGGTACCTCGTCTTCCTCGCGTGCGCGTGTGTGTGAGGCGGAAGAACCGGGTGAACCTTGTGTACCAAGTGTACCAACTGCGGATGAGTTTTCGGTTTTGATTTTCACGCCGCAGAGATCGGCCAAATTGAAGACAGTGCCTATGTGCACGTCGTTTCGGCCGGTCTTCAGTGCGTTACTGAATAGTTTGTTGGCTGCCTTTGAGTCGTACTTTGGCGAGAGGCTGCATAAGGTCAGGAAATCAGAACGGCCTGCTTCTCCGCAGTCGTTGGCGATGGCAAAGGTCAGTTGTATATACTCTTGATAAGTGGGAGCGATGTCGGCTCCTGCACTCCTGACGACTTCGGTCAGAAGGTGTAATGATGATAATGGTTCCATTGGTTGTTAGAAGTGTAAATTATAATTCTCGTTTTTCATATTTCATTTTTAACTTTTCATTCCCTAAGTCGTGCTCCTGGGTCGTGACATAGGAAGCAGGACCGTACCGGATCTTTTCCTGACGTGTCTACTCCTTTCCCGGGTTGCTGGTGGTCGGCATCGTACATGCAATGTACGTAGTTCATGGCCCAGCGGAATCCTTCGGAGGTGCTTTGCCCGGAGGGGTAAGGAATGAAGGCTTTTACGCCTAACCCACTGGGACTGATGAATGCCAGTGCGGGGCTTAAATAGGGATCATCGAATAATTCTTGTCGTAAGATTTCTGCTTCTTTGGAAGAATCGAGATGGTCGATGTCTACTACTACCAGTCCGGATGATTCTGCGAGGCAGTCGCTTCGTCGACGGGTGAAAACTCCGCAGGGTGTCACGTAGGGAAGTGTTTGCTGCTTCAGGCGGCGGTAGGTTTCTATGTCGCCTTGTAGTGAGGCGTTTCGTACTTCGAGGGTCAGTGCGGCGAGCTTTTCATTGGAAGTGATCAGTTTGTATACTTCGCCCAGTTCCACTGTTCGCAGTGGAGTCATTGTGGCGCTTTTCAGGGTTCTTCCGGTGGTTTTGTCCTTTATCGGTGAGATAGGGGGCATGAATAGCGACATTTTGATAATGTTTTTCATTATGTTATTTCTTAAATTTTCGCCGAAGGTAGGCTGCTTTTTTCATTGAATCTTTTCCGTATACGGAAAAGATTTTAAAGGAACGAAAGGTTGGGGAACATATTATAACGTAAGAAATTGCTGTTTTTACATAAATTAAATAATAAATAATAACAATGAATGAAAATTGTATGCATCCTTTGTTGAGTGCTTTCATCGAAGGTTTGCGCAGAAAAAATCAGATTACTATTGAAGACCTTACTTCTGAGGCTCATATTAGTACAAAAACGTATGCTAATATAAAAAAAGGCGTGATGCCAGACTTAGTGCTTACGAATCGCTGCTTTATTGGTTTTTAGAGGATCTGGATGATGAAGAAATTAAGCAGGCGGTTAATGAGTGGCTGGAGGAATGGTTTAGGGTTAGGCAGAGAAGGAAATAGTTGTCCAGTTATCACCTTAAAGAAAGAAGGATATGATCCTTACATCGACTACCTCAAAGGTGTTTGCATATTTTTTGTGATATTGACTCACTGCTTGCCATGGCAAGAATATATGTTGTTTTCCCTTTGGGGAGCACAGGCTGTCCCTCTGTTTTTGTTGATACAGACATTTCATGTCTATAAATGCGGGATGGATAAGGCGGTCGGGATGCCGCGCTTCAGGAAACTGTTTTCCCGGATATTCAGGCCCTTCCTCATTTGGCTGTTGGTCGAACTGTTTTTGCTAATTGTAGTGTTCGGACGTGATCCTGTTTCCATGCTGAAGTCGGTTGCTGTTTCCGGCGGCATTGGCCCCGGTTCTTATTACGTTTGGATCTATGTCCAGTTCGCTTTCATCTTGCCGGTGCTGGCATCTTTGTTCCGGAAGCTTGAAAAACGTGTAGGGGTGGGTAAAATATGTTTGCTAATGATTATGCTGAGCTGCTTGTTGGAATGGATGTGTGTCTATACTCATATTCCCGAATGGCTTTACCGTTTGTTGTTTTTTAGATATTTCTTCCTGGTGTATCTGGGATATTCGTGGGTGACGAAAGGTATTCATTTGAATAGAAACACTTTATTGCTTTCTGTAATTAGTATTGTTTTCATTCTGCTGTTTACTTATACTTCTATCAATTTAGAACCACTGTTCTTTCAGACCGATTGGAGGATAAATCATTGGATATGTTATTTTTATGTAACCTATCTTTTTATGTTCTTTTTGAAGTTCTGCTATAATCATTTAAATGAGAAATTGAAGTTATTCATCTGTTTGATGGGAAAATACTCTTATGAGATTTTTCTTTTGCAGATGTTTGTGTTCACGTTTTTCCCGCAAGGAAGACTCATGGCTATGGTGGGCGATAAATATGTTTGCGTTGTATTGACGGTGGTACTTACTGTAGCATTGAGCATATTGCCGGTGATTGGGTGGAAGAGATGGAAAAGAGGAATTTAGTTTTTGTAAAATGATAAATATCCGACATCTTATTTCTCGTATCGTTCGGAACAAGAGTTTCCGCAATGGAATCTTCTTTTCGCTGTTCTCTTTTCTGAATAGTGGGATAAGTTTCCTCATCATGATGCTGATGGCGCGTTATGTACAGCCGGAGTCGTATGGGCAGCTCAGTCTTTTTACAACTATGATTTCCTTGCTTTCCATTTTTATTTGCTTGAATACGAATGGAATGATAGGGGTGAATTTCTTCACTGCATCCAAAGATGTTATTCAAAGATTTTTGAACGTTACTTTGATAACGTCGTTGCTCGTTTACCTCTTTTTTCTCACCGGTATGTTTTTGATGAAATCTCAGTTTGAGGATTGGATGGGATTGGACACAGCGTTTCAATTTTGTGCCATATCGGTATGTTTGTTGCAAGTAGTCAGTTCGTCCTTACTGGATATTTGGCGATTGGAGGAGAAAGTGGGGAGGTACGGTGTGTTCTCCATGTTGATGGTCATTTCCAACCTGGTACTCACTGTTTTGTTTGTGGCACTGATGAAGCTGGATTGGCAAGGACGTGTATATGCACAAGTACTAACGTGTGTGTTGTTTTCGATTATTGCTTTCATCGTTTTGGTAAAGAAAGGCTATTTAAAGCGTGTATTTCCCTTGAAGAAAGACTTTATAGAGGGGTATAAATTCGGGTTACCGTTGATACCTCACAGTACTTCTTTTTGGTTGCGGCAAGGATTGGACAGATATATCATCAATGCTTTCTTTGTGCAGTCGGCCGTTGGTTTTTTTAGTTTTGCTTACAATTTTGCCAATATCATACAGATTATAGGTTCCGCCTTCAATGCGTCTTATTCTGTAAACATCTATAAGACCTTAGCTACGGCAGATGCCGACAGTATGAGAATACTTCGGCGTAATTGCCGCTATTTGCTTAGTGTTTACTTGCTTCTGACTTTGGCTGTCTGTTTATTTGCTTCCATGCTGATTCCTTTAGTCTTTCCGAAATATAGTGACTGTATCATCTATTTGTTTCCGTTGTGTGGCGGTGCCATGTTTCAATGCTTTTATTTGGTGTATGTCAATATATTGTTCTTCTACAAAAAGACAAAAAAATTGATGTATATCACTTTTACTTGTTCATTGTTGCATTGCTTCTTATCATTCTTGTTGACGAAATACGGAGTGATTTATACGGCATATATTTCGTTGTTTAGTAATATGCTGATATTTATGGGGGTATATGGGTATTCAAGAAGGATGCTGAATGTTTGTGTTAAGCCAAATGGTGATTGATTTGTTTTGTAATGTGGGATTCTGTAAATGTAAAAAATAAAATTGTTTTATGGGGAATTTATTTTATAAATCCTGCTCTTTTTTTGTCAGATTGTGTAGGAGCTTGAACTATTTCTACGAGAATTTTCGTCGGCGAAACTTTGATTATTTTAATTATATACAATTGAGCAAATTTTTTCAGGTACCCATTCTTCTTTCTTATCCTGCAAATCGTTTCTATGGCATTCATAAATCATTGAAAAAGAAATTTCATAGGTGGTGGCTTCCACGTAAATATGTCGTTGAACATGGGATTTTTTGGAGTGATGATTTAAGAGATTCGGAATTAAAATTTTGTAGAGATGTTGTGATTATTACTATGGGACAGCAAAGAAAAGATTTTTTAAATAGTCATGGATATAATTGTATAGCAATAGGACCTTTTATTAAATACGCAAATTATTTTTATTCTAGTAACAAGAGACAGGAGGTTAAGAAGCGATTGGGAAAGGTTTTACTCGTTTTTCCCTCACATTCAATTGAAGGAGTGGATGCGGTGTTCAATGGAAGGCAGTTTATCAATGAGATAAAAAATCGGGCAAAACAGTTTGATAATGTTTTAGTATGCCTGTATTGGAAGGATATTCTTGATCATAGAGAAAAGGAATATATTGATTGTGGATTTACAGTTGTCACAGCTGGTCATCGTAGTGATTCGTATTTTCTCTCTCGATTAAAAGACCTGATTTGGCTTTCGGATATGACTATGTCTAATACTTTAGGTACTCATTTAGGCTATTGTATCTCACTGGGAAAACCTCATTATCTTTTCTTACAGGATATCTCTTGGGCAGGCGATAAGGTTGAGGAAGAAATGCAAAACTGTAATAAAGGTATTTATGAAAAACGACTGTTTACCTTCAAGAGGCTATTTGGTACATATACTACAGTTATTTCTGATGAACAACAGGAGATTGTGGAGTATTATTGGGGAAAATGACAGGTTTAATAGTTTATGTAGTATTGTAAGAATATGAACTCACCTTTAGTATCAGTCATTATACCATGCTATAATGCAGAAAAATATATTAGAGAGGCGATTGATTCTATAATTAATCAAACCTATTCAAATATTGAAATTTTGTGTATTGACGATTGTTCTAAGGATAATACACTCTCAATGCTTCGTGAGTTTGAAGTTATTGATAATCGTATACGGGTGTATAGTAATCCTATTAATATGCGGATTGCTGCTGCCTTAAATGTAGGTTTGGAACATACTTCTGGTACATATATAGCCCGTATGGATGCAGATGATATTGCTGTTCACGATAGAATAGAGAAACAAGTGAAATTCTTAGAAGCATATCCGCAAATAGCTATTTGTGGGGGGCAATGTGATGTGATAAACGAGCATGGCATGCAGACTGGTCATATCTCTTACCCTTTGTCTGATGAAGCCCTTAAGACTTTGTTACTTTTCGATTCTTGCTTTGCTCACCCTACGGTGATGTTTAGAAAGAGTATTTATAATTCGTTGGGTGGGTATGCTGATATGATGCCCGTGGAAGATGTAGAGTATTGGACTCGTATGGCTATTGCTGGATATAAATTTGCTAATCTTCCAGATGTGCTGCTTCGTTACAGACACCATAGCTTACAAGTTACATCAACTCAAAATGACTATAAAAAGATTGAAAAGTTGAAACAGTTATCCTCATTATACAGCTCTTTCTATTTGAACCAAAATAGTTGGAATAATTTTAATCTAAGGTTTTTTATGGGTAATTGGAGGCTGAAAACTTCTGCCAAAGATTTTAGATATATTACTCAAGCATCTGAAGAAATTATATCGAAAAATAAAGAAAATGCCCAATTTAATCAAAAGGTATTAAAGAAATGTATAGCATATTATCGTTGCAGAGCTTATTTGTCTTGTCTAAAATCAAGACAAAATTCATTATTAGTACGATTTCAGGCTTTTTGTGGCGCTTTATCTTTATTATCTACTACAATGCGTGTGATAATGAGCAAGTAGTGACTTTGAGTTAACAATGATATGGATAAAATAAAAGTGGTTCAGATAAATCAATCGTTTGAGGTGGGTGGAGTTGAGACAATGATGGCGCAGTTGTGTAGTTACATTGACTTTCAACGTTTTGATGTAATAGCGTGTTCTCTTTCAACTGATATGGAAATGGCTAATAATCTTCCTCCTGAAGTTAAAGTGGTTACGATGGGATATAAAACTCGACAGTTAAGAGGAATATCATTGTTTTTTAAGGGTATTTCTTTATTACTGAAATTGGGAAAATGGTTGAGGTGTGAACAACCGCATGTGGTACACGTACATGCTTATTTTTCTATGTATTTACTTATTGCATTGGCTGTGCACTTTTATTCTAAGCAAACTAAGGTAGTAAAGACCATTCATACTAGTGGTTTATTTTATACATCTCGTAGGTATGTTGACCGATTCCGTTTGTGGGTGGAACAAAAGGCTACAGCTCTAAATACTACTTATGTGGTTGGTATCAGTGAACAGGTGTATCAGATAGCGTTGTGCCATTTTTCTCGGACAGCGGTAGGGGTGCGTATGATATACAATGGTGTGGATTTATCTCTTTTTTCTCAAAATCATAATGATAATCTTCGCCGTAAATTATTGGATAATAAAAAACTTCTTGTGGTTTACGTGGCTCGGATGGTAGATGGAAAGAATCACTTCTTATTATTGGATATTTGGAACCGGTTGAAAGTACAGAAAGTGAATACTGCAAAGCTTGTATTGGTGGGAGATGGCGATAACATAGAAAAAGTAAAGGCGATGATAAAAGAGAAAAATCTATCTAATGAGGTACTTTGCTTGGGACGTTCATCTGAAGTTGCTCATATTTTGTCTGTTTGTGATTTTGCACTCTTTCCGTCAGATTATGAAGGGTTTAGTTTATCTTTGATAGAAAAAATGGCATCATATTTACCTGTTTTGGCTTCAGAACTACCTTCTTTTAAGGAAGTAATTACTTCCAGTAAAGAAGGTTATATTGTGCCACTATCTGATCTTAAAGATTGGGAGGAAAAAATAAAACTACTTATCAATGATGAAAAACTGAGGAAGCAGTTAGGTCTGGCTGCTCGTAAAAGAAGTCTCGACTTTTCAGTAGAAAGTATGGTAGGTGAATATGAAAAATTATATAGGTATGCTTGCAAACATTAAATTCTACTTCTTACCGTTCCTATTCCTTTTCTTTTATATCTATCCATTATATTTTTTTGGCATTCCTTTCTCTACTCGAGTTATATTGGGAGTATTGGGCTTTTTGTTGTGCTTTATGCGATTTCGCTTTTTCCCTTCATTATTTTCTATATTTAAAGGAGCTGCATTTATCGTTATTATTTCAATATGTTCAGCTTTGTTAAATTACACTTTTGACTTTTTCTTTGCCTCTTATGTAATATCGGTATTTTTGATTTTTATGGCGGCTTACCTTTTTACTCTGGTATTCCCTAATTTAATGAAAGAGGAAGATTGTTTCTCTATAGTGCTATATTTATTTGTTTGGACTGTTTGCTTGCAGTCTTTTTTAGCTATGGTGATGTTTTTGTCACCGGAATTAAATGCTGTATTGAATACCATTTTTCCTCTTCCTGTTGATGATAGTAGAGTGGAAAGGCTGCAAGGCTTTCGCTTGATGGGGTTGGGTATCGTTTTTTTTGGTGCAGGTGTAATCAATGGGCTGGCAATGATTACGATTATCTATCTTTACTTAGCTCGCAGGCTCAAACATATATGGTGTTGGTCGATTATCTATATGTTTATTTTCTTGATTGGTATGTTGATGGCTCGTACTACAATTGTGGGATTTGCTATTAGCATATTGCTGTTGGCTTTATGGCGACCATTACATATTCCCACTATTCGCATGAAGTTTAAATGGGGAGTGTTGATGGTTCTGATGATGGTAGTGGTGCTGGCTGTGTCGTTTGCGGTGATTGATGAACAATTACTCCGCTTTGCTTTTGAATTCTGGTATAATATGGATGAAACAGGTAGCTTTGAGTCAGCATCTACTAACGATTTAAAAAGGATGTATTCTATTATGCCCACTACAATGAAGACTTGGTTGATAGGTGATGGTCGGTATAATATGCCTGGTGGAGGATATTATATGGGAACTGATATAGGTTTTTACCGGCTTATTTTTTACGGAGGAATCCCCATCATGTTAGCTTTTTATTATTTTTCTTGGTATATCATTCGGCGAATTAGGGAATTGGGCATTACCCCTTTACAGAATAAATATCTTATTTTTTCATTTATTTATCTTGTCGTGTTAGGATTTAAGGGATTGGCTGATTTGAATTCCTTTTTTTTATTACTTTTCATTATTTGCTATCGTCGGCAAATGCTTCAGGTGTAAAAAATCAGATAAAGATTATAGTTATGGTTTCGATTATTATACCTATTTACAATGTGGAGTCTTATATAGAAGCCTCTTTTTATTCTGCTTTGAATCAGACTTATCAGAATATTGAATTTATATTGGTGGATGATTGTGGTACAGATAAGTCTATGGAAATAGTGTGTAAGATGGTGGAAAATAGTACTCGTAAAGAGCAAATCAGGATAGAACATCATACACACAATAAAGGACTATCTGCTGCTCGGAATACTGGGATGCGTGTTGCTAAAGGTGACTATTTGTTCTTTATGGATAGTGACGATGAAATAAGACCTGATTGTATTGCTCTGCATGTACAAGCTATGGAACAAAAGCAATCAGATTTTACAGTGGGCAATATCCAATTGGAGGGTGCTAAAAGTTTACACATAAATGTCATCGATTCAACTATAAATACAACAGTTCCTTTTAAGTCATTTTTACAACGGAAGTGGCTTTGTAGTGCTTGTAACAAATTGTATAAAAGAACGTGGTTGGAACAGTATGCTTTTACATTTCGTGAAGGGATGATTTTTGAAGATGTTTTATGGTGCTATCAACTGTCTCAAAAGTGCGGCGCGATTAGTGTGGTGAGTCAACCAACCTATATTTATAAAATACGTTCAAATAGTACTACGACTCAACCTAATTCCTCTAAAAAAATTGAAAGTATGTTGCTGTTGTTCAGAATTTTTGATTCTGATTTAAAAGAAGGTAAAATACCTTTGCAGCATCTTGGTGCGTTTAAGTGTTATTTCGATTTTTATAGGCTCAATGCAGCTTTATTGTTACTGAATTTTGATGGAAGTAAGGAAGAATGCCGTAGTTATTATAAACAAATTCAACTTTTTGATACGAAAAATCTTAGTTTGAATTCTTTGATACTCCGCTTGCCATATCTTTTGTTCATGATTCTGTTAAAGCCTATATATTTAGGATATAAATATTTTGTAAGTGTCCAAAAGTGACGTATTATTCACTTCCATACAATTACCTATTTTTGTTGCGGCTTCAAGGATGATTTATTCAGACTTGGAGCGGAAACATGGTAACGATTATTGATGCCATTTGTTTGGTAAACAGTATAGTTATCTTAGATTGTCAGAAGAAATTCTTTTGTGAAATTGTCAGGGGACGTACTGACTATGGAACCCTGTTATTTCAGATCATCAGAATCTTATCACATGAAAATTAATACATCTGGTCTTTTGGGGCAATCAGTGAAAAGAAACCTCTGTAAAGTGGCTTCAGATAGTGTATACCGTAAAATAGAATGTCAATAACTATAATATGAATAATCAATATCAACTGACCGCCACCATCGTGCTATATAAAAACAAACCGGAAGAGCCGGAAAAGGCTGTTCGGAGCTTTTTGAACACAAACTTGAAAGTGCGGATTTATCTGGTGGACAATTCGCCTACGGACGAGTTGAAATCGTTGGCTACGTTAGATGAACGGGGGGAGTACATTTTTATGAATAGCAATAACGGATTCGGAGCCGGTCATAATGTGATATTGCGTTGCCCGGAGAAAATGGGGAAATATCATTTAGTACTTAATCCGGATATTCATTTTGAGGCAGGGGTGCTGGAACGGTTGTATAACTATATGGAGGCGAATCCTGACGTGGGCAACGTGCTCCCTAAAGTGGTTTATCCGAATGGGGCTTTGCAATATTTGTGCAAACTACTGCCTACCCCGATGGATTGGATAGGGCGTATGTTCATACCGCTTCCGTGGGTGCAGAAGCGTATAAATGATAATTTTGAAATGCGCTTTGCCGATTATGACCGGGAGATGAATGTCCCTTTCCTGTCCGGTTGCTTTATGTTCCTTCGCAAATCGGTGGTAGAGGAAGTCGGCGTTTTTGATGAAGGGATTTTCATGTATGGGGAAGACACGGATTTGAATCGTCGAATTCATCGGAAATATCGGACGATGTATTATCCCGAGGTAACGGTTACCCATGCTTTTGAAAAGGGCTCACATAAAAATTGGCGCTTGTTTTTGATACATGTAAAGGCAGCTGTTTATTATCTGAATAAATGGGGCTGGCTTTTTGATAAAGAAAGGAGGGAAATCAACAGGAAGGCGATAGCCGCATATACGAGTTTGTAGAAAATCTGAAAGCACAAATATGTGAATGATTATTAGGATATTTCAATACTGTAAATTACCTTTGTAGCAAATAGCTGAACAGAATGAGTAAATCTAGAGCATATAAAGAACAGGAATCTAAGCGGCAGGAGGTAAACGAACCTATGGTTGCTTACACTAAATGCAAGATAAATTCCGGTATTACGATTGGGGAGCGTGATGATATCGGAGGTGCTATTTCAGGTGAAGAATTATTGAACAGACTTCGTCCTCGTATAAAGGCTTTGTTTAAATGAGAGTTGTATTTTCACCTGAAGTTGAAGAGGATTTATATGAACTTATAGAAGTACTTATAGAAAAGGAGTATTTGGGTACTTATCCTTTCGCTATTTCGTATGTGGAAGATTTAATTGCTGATATTCAACAAAATATTCATTCTAAATTGAAGAAAAAAGCACCTGCTTTTTTTGAACGATATGGTAAGGACATGTATTATATTACTTATCAACGTAATATTAATACAACATGGTATGTGTTTTTCTCCATCATAGAAGAATCTTACTTTGTCAGGTATATTACCAATAATCATGCTTCCGGTCAGTATATTTTATAGACTATTTCCATGAACATACTTATTACTGGAATCCACGGTTTTGTGGGTTCTAATCTTGTTGTTGCTCTAAAGGAACATCATAGCCTTTATGGGCTGGATATTGTGGCACCTGAAAAGGTAGGGGTGATACAGACTTTTTCTTGGAAGGATATTGAGCCTGCTTCTTTTCCACTGCAAAATCTTCCGAAGTTGGATGCTATTATTCATTTGGCCGGAAAAGCTCATGATACAAAGAATCAGTCTGCTGCTCAGGTTTATTTTGATATTAATACCGGGTTGACTCAGAAGATATTTGATTTCTTTTTGGAATCTTCTGCGAAGAAGTTTATTTTCTTTAGTTCTGTGAAGGCTGCTGCGGATAGTGTAGTGGGGGATGTGCTGACGGAAGAAGTGATACCGACACCGGTTGGACCTTATGGGGAGAGTAAGATAGCGGCAGAGAATTATATTCTCGGCAATTTAAAAATGAAAAATGAAAAATTAAAGCTGCGCGATGATGATAAGCAGGTGTATATCTTGCGTCCTTGTATGATTCATGGTCCGGGCAATAAGGGGAATTTGAATTTGCTTTATAATGTAGTGAAGAAAGGTATTCCCTGGCCTTTGGGTAACTTTGAGAACAGGAGATCCTTTACTTCGATTGATAATCTTTGCTATGTGGTGGAGGGATTGTTGACGAAGGATGTTCCGAGTGGCATTTATCACATGGGTGATGATGAAGCTTTGTCTACGAATGAATTGATAGCCCTGATGTGTGAGGTGTTGGGGCGCAAGCCACATATCTGGAAGATGAATAAGCGTATGATGGAAGGTTGTGCCGGATTGGGTACTTTGCTTCATTTACCATTGAATACGGAACGTTTGCGTAAGTTGACGGAAAACTATGTGGTGAGTAATGCGAAGATCAAGTCTGCTTTGGGCATTGAACGGATGCCTGTAAGGGCAGAAGATGGGATAAGGAAGACAATCAGGTCATTTACAATTTGACAATTTACAATGTACAATTAGCCGTGCGGATGAATAGGCATGGTATGTAAACTCTTTATTTGAATGTATTATTTGATCGTATTAGTTCTGCTCTTTTTGGCAGAACTTTTTTATTTTAAGATAGCTGATAGATGTAATATCATCGATAAACCTAATGAGCGTAGTTCTCATACACGAATAACTCTTCGGGGTGGGGGAATCATCTTCTATTTCGGAGCATTGGCTTATTTTCTGACGAGTGGTTTTGAATATCCTTGGTTTATGTTGGCGTTAACTTTGGTTTCGTTTATCAGTTTTGTGGATGACATCCGTTCTACTTCTCAGAAGTTACGGTTACTGTTCCATTTCTCAGCAATGGCTTTGATGTTCTATCAGTGGGGATTGTTTTCTTTATCCTGGTGGTGGATAATAGTTGCGTTAATCGTTTGTACAGGCATCATCAATGCTTATAATTTCATGGACGGGATTAATGGCATCACAGGTGGTTATTCTCTGGTTATCCTTGTTGCGCTGGCTTATATCAATAGAGAAATAATTCCTTTTGTAGAAGAAGGCTTTATCTATACGGTTCTTTGTTCTGTCTTTGTATTCTGTTTCTTCAATTTCCGTAAGAAAGCTAAGTGTTTTGCTGGTGATGTTGGTTCTGTTAGTATCGCTTTCATTCTTCTTTTCCTGATTGGTAAATTGATCATTCGGACAGAGGATTTCAGTTGGATTGTCTTATTGTCCGTTTATGGTGTTGACAGTGTTCTGACTATCATTCATCGGCTGCTGCTTCATGAGAATATCGGTTTACCTCATCGGAAGCATTTGTATCAGATAATGGCGAATGAGTTGAAAGTTCCTCATGTAATGGTTTCGTTTGTTTATATGGTAGTGCAAGTAATCATAATAATAGGATACATAATGTGTCTGAGCGATGGTTACTGGTATTTGGCAGGGACGATTCTAGTGCTTAGTCTTCTTTATATCTGCTTTATGAAGAAATATTTTGGGTTGCATCAATCTTGATGAGTAAATTCCCCCGTTTCGTTGGCCTTTCATCCGGGGCATCGGGATTATAAGTCAGATATAGTGCCTAAAATCAAGTGTATGCTCTAAATTGAGTACTTAGACTTGTTCTTGTGTGCAAATTATTCTATCTTTGCGCAAACATGGAGGTTCTACAATGGATGAAGATATAAAGTTATTGGTGTGGAAGAAGGCCCGTTCTGTGGATGGATTGGACAATTCAATGTTTCGCAAGGATGCTTGCGGGGCATTGATTATGTGGGATAAATTTGGGAAAAACAATCCTTTTGGATGGGTAATAGATCATATATTGCCAATATCGTTAGGAGGCGATGACAATTTGCTGAATCTAAGGGCATTGCACTATAAAAACAATCTAAGTAAGGCCAGTGATTATCCTTCATATACGGCAGTGGTGAAATATGACGGACGAGAAAATGTTATGGATGAACGAAATCTTACCGTTAATAAGAAACTGCGCGAAAAACTAAAGCAACTTTATAATAATGCCTGAATATGCTAAAAAACATCTCCATAGAGTCATTGTTTGATATTTATTCCTATACACTGGAAATAAAGCCAGATGATGTGCCTATCCGCTTTATCACAGGACCTAACGGATATGGAAAAACAACGATTCTGAACATCTTGAATGCTCTATATACGAGTAAAATACGTGAATTGGCAGTTATTCCTTTTAAACATTTGTTGCTCACGTTCGATGATGGTTATGAGGTTGCTGTAGTACAGCGGCGTGACTATGCTGCCGAAGAAGATGCTGACGAACAAGCATTAGCCAATGTGCATTTGGACATAGAATTTAGAAAAAGCGGAAATGAGAGGTTTCTCTATTCCATAAAGTGGGATAGTCAAGAGGAAGATGACGGTGAAGAAGATTTGGGGAATATAGGATTGTCTCTTTATTTTGCTTCCCATCCTCTTTATTACATTCGGGATGGCCGTGTGCAGACTCCGGATGGGATACCTACTGTGAAGAAGCATGTAGATATACTAAAAGAATTGTTAAGGGAAAATACAGATTCGGAGAATCAGTCGTTTCTCGACCGCTTGAAAGTATTTAGCGATATCATTGGAAGATCTGATTTTGCTCATAAAACAATGCAAATTCACTCACGTTATGGTTATCGTTTTATAGCGGACAATGAAGAACGTACTATTCTTGCTGTAGACAAACTCTCCTCCGGAGAGCAACAAATGCTTATCATGGCATTCGAATTACTGTTTATGGCTCCTGATGACTCATTGGTGCTGATAGATGAACCGGAAATTTCATTTCATCAGATGTGGCAGGTGGATTATTTAGCTAACTTACGGTCAATCACAGCATTGAGAAATTTGCAATGTATTGTAAGTACTCATTCTCCACAGATTTTTAATATGAATTGGGATTTGACTGTCGATCTGTATGAGCAGTCCCAGGTTAATCTGTAGTAAAGTATGCCCCAATCTTTAAGAAACTCTATCGCTCAGCCTACTTTTACTAAGGGAATAATAAAGTTGGCTTTGCGTTCGTCGGCAGGCTCTATGCGGGTATGGTGTATAGTCGAAGGCGCTGATGATGTTGATATCTATGAACGCATGTTTAATGTTGATGTAGTTAAAGTAATCTCTTCTGAGGATGAAGAAGGCAAGAGGGGATGCCGTAACGTAGAGCAAATCGTAACTGAACTTTATGTGGAAGAGGAAAATCCGCGGGTATTTGGTATTCGTGATTGTGACTATACCCGATATGCTACTGACTATGTTTGTCCGGCTAATGTGTTTTTGACCGATTGTCGTGACATCGAGATGATGATGTTCAATGCTCCTTCTGTGCAGGCGGCATTAGAAGCTTGGAATAATACATTTCCTGAAAAAATAGAAGCGTGTGCCGATGTTGTAAGATATTTGGGATACATACGCATTTATAATGAAATCTATCAAACGTCTTGTACATTCCATGATAATCTGACAAAAATCTCATTGGTGTGGAATTTTAGTACTCATTCCATAAATACGGACTATAAAGAACGGCTGCTTGATAGATACAAGAATACATGTCCAATACTTGTGGAGGAAGAAGATTTTAATAATTTCATTCTAACGAAACGGTTAGAGGAAGAGCCTTACTTTTATGTTTGCCGCGGGCATGATATAATTCGCTTACTTCCAAATATGATGATTTATCGTGAATATAATAATAAAGCTATTCTTCAATGTATGCTTAATGCTTACTCGCAAGAAGACTTTTTTTCTACTCGTTTATATTGTACTATAAATGCTTGGGCAAGGGAACGCGGACTTGCTGTTTGATAGAAATATGGCATCAGTGAAATATGGCGGATGGGGATGCCTGTATCTCCACTGGAAAAACGGGAATAGATAGAATAAGAATATTGTAAGCTCTTTATAAGCTTATTTTAGAAAACAGCTCCATGGCGGGCTGTTTTTTTGTTTTAGAGCGTAGGGAAAATGACTGTTTACTGCAGACTGAATTTTCCGTTCACAGGCTGAAAAATGTCGTTCATGGGGCGTTTTATGTCGTTTAGAAAAAAGAATTGTTTTAATCGTTTATTCTGCTTACATTTGAACGAAACAAATTACAAATGATGCATACAAATTTGATGGGGAAATTCTGTAATTTGTGTGTAAGACTAAAGACTATATGATATATCTGGTACTGTCAACATACGCCAAACTCATGGAGCAATACATGGCTTCTTTCTTTCATCAACCGGAAGGATTGGTGGAAGTAGGGGCAATCGGCACTCAAGGAGAAGAAGAACCGTGCAAGATTCTGATCTCTCTGTTGAGTGTGGAGCGTGAAGCTACTCAGGGGATGACAACCTCGGCGGCCCATGCCTCCGGACACTTCATGACAATCTCGTCTCCACCGGTTTGTGCGAATTTGAATATACTTATTGCCGCTGTGTTCAGTGACAAAAGATACAAGGAAGGACTTTCTTTCCTCTCTCAAGCTATCACCTTCTTGCAAACGACTTCCGCATTTATGGCAGATGGCAACAAATACACCATTGAACTTCTATCTCCTACCTTACAAGACCAAAGTAATATCTGGACACAGATGGGAGGGAAGTATTATCCGTCGGTTGTCTGTAAAATCAGAAGGTTGACGTTTGATGCAGACGAAGTGAAACGTGTAGCTATAGAAGTATCCGGAAGTCAAAATAATGTAAAACCGATATGACACAGATAAAGGAAATTTGGAATTTGCGAATCAGACATGATTTTTATAGAGATGGTAATTGCCCCGGATTAAGACTGGATTTGTCTCAGAATTCAGAATTGTTGTTACGTAGGCGTGGATGCAGACTGCTACAAACCGGAATTTCAGATTGGCGGCTGATTACTTTTGATGCTGATGCATTAAATGACTCGGATCAGTTGGAGCTTGACTTTATTTGTGAGAATGAAAGTCTGGTTCATAATACGCAATGGGATTGGCAGGCAAATAACACTTGTCGTCAGATAGAAGTAGGTGTAGACTCTGATACACATATTTATATGGAGACACTTCCCGGTCAAAGGGTGGCTTCTAAACCGCATGTCTTTTTCCGGTTGGTCGTTTCGCTAAGAGGAGTAAATTATGAGAAGATGTCTGTTACTGAATTGACTTTTACAGCCAAAAGTCTTTATTGGGAATATTGGTTAATTCCGCGTGATGGAAATATAAACAGAAAGCTGGAACTTGAGATAAGACGTGACGATAAAGAGATTGGCTGTACTCAATGCGAAGATTCCAGCAACCCAATAAATTTACCATTGATAAAGTTCAGGACAGTTATACCTCTGAAAGTTCAGGAACACGGAATGGAGAGAGTTACACTGTATGAGATATTGCCTTCCGGAATCAAAAGACCGCTTATGCGTTCCATGCCTTTACCGGTTTGTGGGCACTATCCCTCTGAGAAGGAAGATACAGTAGTAACTATTACTTATATTTGAATTGATAATTATAGTTTTCCTAATTAATAATTAAATCTTACTTTGCTTATGGGATCAATGAAAACACCCGGCGTTTATATCGTAGAGAAAAACGCTTTCCCGAATTCGGCAGTAGAAGTTGCTACCGCAGTGCCTGCCTTTATTGGCTACACAGAGAGGGCCGTCAATGGCAATGTCTCTTTGCTTAACAAGCCTTTCCGCATTACGTCTATGGCGGAATATCATGCTTATTTTGGAGGAGCCCCTATACCTCAGTTTGCTTTGCCTGATGCTGAGGAAGGAGAAGATCCGACTTTGGTATGCGGAGAGAAGAAAGTAATGGTGAAACAGACCAGTTTGCCGTTTACATTCTACTACCAGATGCTGATGTTTTTCGGCAATGGCGGCGGTCCGTGTTACATTGTATCCATAGGTGACTATAAAGCGGAAGAACTGAGTGCAGATGCCTTTAAGGCCGGTATTGAAACGCTTCTGAAAGAGCAGGAACCGACAATGGTGCTTTGTCCCGAGGCGGTAGGCATTAAGGATAAGGAGTTGTGCTTCAGCGTACAGACTGAGATGCTGAGCCATTGTGGCTACAAGATGCGCAACCGTATAGCTATCCTTGATATCTATGATGGATATAAGGACAGACGTGACCCGGCTGGTGACGTGGTGAATGAGTTCCGTGAAAAGATCGGAAGCTCGTTCCTGGACTTCGGTGCGGCTTATTATCCTTGGGTGAATACTTCCATCGTTCAGGACCGTGATCTTTCTTTCCTTAATTTCGATGCTGAATCTCTGAAAGCGTTGTTGGAGGAAGAACTGAAGAAACAACCCGAAGCAAAACAAGCGCTTATCAAGGAGCAGATTGACAAGATCGGTACCGAACTGGATGCTATTGAGCAAGATACATTGAATAAAACCCTTTCGCAGATTTCTTCCGTTTACAATGCAGTGTTGAAAGAAGCCAAACGGATATTAAATCTCCTGGCACCTTCTGCTGCCATGGCCGGTATCTATACAATGGTAGACAATACTCGTGGTGTTTGGAAGGCTCCCGCCAATGTATCGGTAAATTCGGTGATTTCTCCTGCAGTAAGTATTACTCATGACGAACAGGAAGATTTGAATGTACCGTTGAGTGGTAAGGCTGTCAATGCCATCCGTACTTTTGTAGGAGAAGGCATCAAGGTCTGGGGAGCGCGTACGCTGGATGGCAACTCACTTGACTGGCGCTATATCAATGTACGACGTACTATGATTATGCTTGAGGAATCGGTGAAGAATGCTGCCCGTGCGTATGTGTTTGATCCGAATGTGGCCGGTACCTGGATCAATATCAAAAGCATGATCCAGAACTTCCTGAACGGAATCTGGAAGCGTGGCGGACTTGCCGGTGCTACTCCTGATGATGCTTTTAGCGTACATGTGGGACTTGGTGATACGATGACTCCCGAAGATATATTGGAAGGAATATTGCGTGTAACAGTATTGGTTGCCATCGTGCGCCCGGCTGAATTTATCGAGATCACCTTCCAGCAACAGATGCAGAAGAGTTGACGAGAATTAAAGAAAATGAAAACTAAAAATTAAGAAATTATGGCAGGAGAAAAACAAGATAACGTATGGCCTATGCCGGCGTTTTATTTCAAAGTAGAGATTGGCAGCTTGGGTGAAATTGCTTTTAAGGAAGTTTCCGGATTGGATGCCGAGGCGCAGGTCATAGAATACCGTCATGGAAACAGTCCGCAGTTTTCAACTATCAAAATGCCGGGTATCAAGAAGTATAGCAATATACAGTTGAAGAAAGGAGTCTTTGCAAAAGATAATAAGTTGTTCGACTGGTTCAACACGATCAAATTGAATACCATCCAGCGTGAAGCGGTAACTATCAGTCTGCTCGATGAAGAAGGCAACCCTACTATGGTATGGAAGTTGACTAATGCATGGCCGACAAAGGTGACCGGTGTCAGTCTGAAATCGGACGGAAACGAAGTTGCCATAGAACAGCTGGATATGGCTCATGAGGGCTTGGTGATTGAGAATGCTTAATTTACTTGTAAACAATTAATATATTCGTATTATGGAATTAGATCATATTATACCGCCACCTGTATCTTTTTATTTCCAAGTAGAGTTTGTAGGTCCTTTGGATATAAAAGATATGGCTTTTATGGAAGTTTCCGGCTTGACAATGGAACTTGAAACACAAGAAATAGATATGGGAGGAGGGCATAAAAGAGTCGTTCCTGTACGTCAGAAGCATGGTAATTTTATCTGTAAGCGTCCTTTACATGAAGTATTTATGAGCGACCTGTCTTCATGGGTTGACAGTGTGATGCACCAAGGGGTTAATACAGCGATTGTACCATGTGACTTGATCGTGAAACTGCTCGATGCTGCTGGAAATCCCCAATGCGCGTGGTATATAAAGGGTGCTTATCCGGTGAAATGGGATATTGCCGGATTTGATTCCAAGAAGAATGAAGTGGCTTTGGAAACCATTGAATTCGCGTATGATACTAATAGACGGATAATGTAATAGGATATGCCGATTGTGATAAAAGAAGTAATGGTAAAGACCACTGTGGAGCGTAAAACTCTACAGTGGTCGCAACCTGCTGAAGATGCTTTGAAAGCACTGAAGCAGGAGATACTTGCTGAACTGGCAGAAGATGTCCGGGTGCAGCATACAAGGAAATATAAAAAAGACAGGTAAACGCATTATGGCCGGACTGAAGAAATTGGAAATCATAGCTTATGCGGACAAGAAATTCTCGTCGGAAACGGGCAATAAGTTTACGGTGATGGTAAATCCCGGCAACTATGACGAAAACAAGCAAATTGAATATGACGAGAAGAAAGCCTTGGACGGAGGAAACATGCCTGCTTATAAAGGCTATAAGGATGAGGACCTTAAGTTCGAATTTATCCTTGATACCACGGGGGTATTGGTGGACTGGATGAATGCTCCGAGTCCGGAAGAGGTAAGGCCATTGTCTGAGACGATTAAGATTCTTGAGACCACAGTCTATACCTATGTGGGAGATGCGCACGAACCTCCTTTCTTGAGCGTAACATGGGGAACGCTGAACTATAAGGGACGGTTGAAAAGCATGAATATCAGTTATATGCTTTTCAATACCGAAGGTGAACCCTTGCGGGCGAAGATAACTCTGAATATGCTGAAGTATATTGACGAGGCTACGCAAAGCAGGTTGAAAAACAAAAGTTCTCCCGACCTTTCGCACTTGGTGACTGTAAAGGAGGGTGATACTTTACCGGCTCTTTGCCTGCATATTTATAAGAGTGCGGCTTACTGTGCAGAAGTGGCACGCATAAACGGCCTTACTGGTTTTCGGCATTTGGAGCCGGGACTACAGTTGCTTTTTCCCCCATTGTCTAACAATTAAAAAAAAGAAGAAACAAAGATGGCAGATTCTCCAAGTTTGAATACGGGACGGTTGGTTACGTTCGCAGTTTATAGTAATGGCAAGAAAGTGAGTGATTCATATCAGTTCCGTTCGATAGAAGTACATCGGGAAATAAACCGTATAGGGCGTGCTGTGCTGAAAGTTATTGCAGGCGATATGCCGAATGCGAATGTGCCCGAAAGTGAATCGAATGATTTTAAACCGGGACAGCAGATAAAAATAGAGTTAGGATATGAATCGGACAATAGGCAGGTTTTTGAAGGCATTGTCGTATCGCAGAAGATATCCATTCCCGGCAATGACAGTATTTCTCCGGTATTGGTCGTGGAATGCAGGGATGAGGCGATAAAAGCTACGGTAGCCCGGAAAAACCGGGTTTATGAAAATAAAAAGGATAGCCAGGCTGTAGTTACTGCTTTGGGTGATTGTGGATTATCCGTCAAGATGGATGATACGAAGATTGTACACACCCAATTGGTACAGTATTATTGTACGGACTGGGATTTCGCCTTGTCGCGTGCAGATGTGTATGGTATGTTGGTAACTACGGATGGTGCCAAAGTTACAATTCAGAAGCCCAAAGTATCGGCAGCTCCCGTATTGACTGTGAAATACGGAACCGACCTGCTTTCTTTTGATGGCGAGGTTTATGCGGAAGATCAGTTCACCACGGTAGAGAGTATAGGATGGAATCCGGTGACACAGAAGGTGGTTGCTCAAAGTTCTTCTCCGGCTTCCCTCAATAGCCAGGGTAACCTGACTCCCGGAAATCTGTCTTCTGCAGCCGGTACTGATACCGTCACTTTGCAGACAGATTCATTGGCAGATAGCGGAGTGTTGAAAGAATGGTCCGATGCTACTTTGCTGAAGACCGGATTGTCCCGTTTCAGAGGTTCGTTCTCTTTTTGTGGAAATGCAGCTGCCGTGCCGGGATGCATCATTGAATTGCAGGGATTGGGAGCCCGTTTTAATGGCAATGCATTCGTCGGGGCAGTGACCCACCGGGTTGTGGATGGTTCGTGGACTACCGAAGTCGAGATGGGCATTTCTCCAATGAACATCACCCAGCAGACGGATGTTGTGGCTCCTGCCGCTTCCGGATTGTATCCGGGCATTGAAGGACTTCATATAGGTATAGTAGAAGCTTTGGCGGGAGATCCAGGATCCGGCAATTGCATAAAAGTACAAATTCCATTGCTGAATACAAAACCGGATACGGTTTGGGCACGTCTGTCACAATTTGCAGCTTCAAAGGGAGTCGGCAGTTTCTTTATTCCTTCGGTAGGGGATGAAGTGATACTCGGTTTCCTGAATAATGATCCTAATCAAGCCGTCATACTGGGATGCCTGTATAGTGCAAAGCATGTTCCTCCTTATGAGATAACGGATGACAACTATAAGCGTGCCTTCATTTCTCCGGAAAAGTTGATGATTGAACTGGACGATGAAAAGAAAGTGATCACGATAACTACTCCCGGCAAAAATTCGATTGTGATAGATGATAACAATAAATCCATTGCATTGAAAGATCAGAATAAGAATGAGATTGTAATGGGAGCAAATGGCATTCAGATTACATCTAATAAAGATATCAAAATGAGTGCTAAAGGAAACATCACACTGGATGCTACCGGAAAAGTCGGGGTAAAGGCAAAGCAAGATGCTGCGATTGAAGGCATGAATGTGACTGTAAAGGCACAGACTACGCTGAAGGTGACGGGCACTGCCTCTGCAGAGCTTTCGGCTTCCGGACAAACAACCGTGAAGGGCGCTATGGTAATGATAAATTGAGAACCGATAACTATATTATAAATGATAAAAAATTGTACTTATGCCTCCAGCAGCAAGATTGACAGATATGCATAGTTGTCCTATGCAGACACCGTCCTGGCCGTCTCCGATACCTCATGTAGGCGGACCAATTATAGGGCCGGGAGCACCAACGGTGATGATAGGCCATCTGCCGGCCGCCGTAATGGGTGATACTTGTGTTTGTGTGGGCCCTCCGGATTCTATTATCAAAGGATCGGCTACAGTGATGATATGTGGTAAACCGGCTGCCCGCATGGGAGATATAACTGCACATGGCGGTTCTATTGTGGCAGGTTGTCCTACAGTTCAGATAGGAGGATAACTGAATGAATGAAGAAAGGGAAAATTCTTTTTTAGGTCGTGGTTGGGCTTTTCCTCCCAATTTTGAGGGGGGAGTGAATCCTACTTCGATGGTAGCGGAGGAAGAAGATATCCGGCAAAGCTTGCGGGTTATTCTTTCTACCCGCAAAGGAGAGCGAATTATGCGCCCTGACTTCGGTACCGATTTGCACAATCTGGTTTTCCATAATATGGACCTGACTGCGCGTACACAGCTTCGTGCTGCTATCGAGGAGGCAATTCTTTATTGGGAACCGCGTATCCAGCTGACCAATGTGTCATTTGATATGAGTGAAGAAAGGGACGGAAAATTATACATTTTGCTGGAATATACTATACGCCAGACAAACTCACGTGGCAATATGGTATATCCATTTTATTATGAGGAACATTTCTGAATTGGATGGGTTGAGCAGGGAGAAGCGCCTGGAGAGAGCTTTGGCTCCGGTTGCTTTGTCGGTACTGGAAGAGCGCTTTTCAGTATTGCTGGCCCGTGCGCTCAACCGGTCCGATTTCCCCTCTATTTATAAGTTTCAGTCGCTTGTTGTACTGCTCGAAATAGAATCGTTCAATGCCGATGGGGCAGAAAAAGCTTTTGTGCAGTTTTCTACAGCAGAGACGTTTGTTCCGGTTGTTTATGAACTGGCTTTACAGATGGATGACTGGTGCAAAAGATTGGAGTATGCTTGTTTGTCCGGTAAGCCTATTGCTCTTTTGAAGGATTTATCCGGGCAGATCTCTACGAACATCAGTCCGATGTTCAGTGTCTTTTATAAGCAATATGGCAATTATCCGAAGGGGACTCCCAGGCAAATATGGCTGACTGCGAGGAGAAAGAGTAAGGAAGAAGGGCTTGCAGATGATTTTCCCAGGCGTTTTTATCTGTTGTTACTGGCATCTGTCCGTTTGCTGCAATCCAAATGTGAGCAGTATAGGGAAGAAATCTATTCTTCCGGCAAGATGGACCCTTCGCTGGCAATCATTGTAGCTTTTCTGCATAACTATAGGGACATTGCTGTTGCTTTTAATACCCGTTGGCGGGCTCTTCCCATGTTCTATCTGGGAGAAATATTGAAGGTTTCCCGTCGGGAACAATTTGACGGTACTACCTGGCTGGCTTTTGAAAGTACCGCTATAGCTGTCGGTACGGTTTTACATAAAGATACT
Source organism: Bacteroides sp. GD17 (assembly GCF_038448625.1). NCBI lineage: Bacteria > Pseudomonadati > Bacteroidota > Bacteroidia > Bacteroidales > Bacteroidaceae > Bacteroides > Bacteroides sp. GD17. The sequence continues at coordinate 120,253 of NZ_JBCEZS010000016.1, read as the reverse complement.
TATTGGAAAGCGGAGGAAGACGGGCTTATTCCCGGTTATAAGTTATTATCGGATATCAGGTTGACGCAGATGTCATTGGCCGGGATAAAGATGATAATAGTGGAGAAGAATAAGGAGCGTTATCCTGAGGCTGCTTTGGGGTATGTTACTGCAGTGAAGCAGAGAATGACGTTGGAAAGGGCTTATGCTTCCGTGCCGATAGGGTTTAGCTTGCACTCGCCTATGCTGCTGTTGGGAGAGGGGAAGCGGGAGGTGAATGTGCTGTTTGTGTTGACGGCCGACTCATTGGATTTTATGAACGATACGATAGGACAAGTTGCCCGGGTGCAGGAGATAAGTTGGGATGAAGCTTTGTTCAAGGTGCTTCATGATGCATTTCATCTTTGGGTCAGTACAGCAGACGGGGGACAGACCGTAGAAAACTTTTACGTCCGCTTTGAGAAAGAAGAAGGGCTCAGATTAATCTTCCGGTTGGATGAAGAATTTCCTCCGGTTGCTGCTTTGGAGGGAGAGCTGGAACCTTCCTTCCGTTTGTTGGTGAACTCTACAGCCTGGCTGTTCCCGTATTCGTGGGCGCGTAAGATGTTTGTCAGGTCTGTGAAAATAAACGTTAGTGTTCAGGGTATCCGTAATATTCAGGTATATAATGATCTGGGAAATATAGATGTGCATCAGGCATTTTCTCCTTTTGGCACGGCAGGAGAGAAGGGAGCCTGGTTGGCCTTTGGCTCCTATGAGATGGCATGCAAGCCGGTGAAGACGGTTGATTTTACTTTTAACTGGCAACATCTGCCGGTTTGTAACGGCGGTTTGAAGGAATATTACCAAGCCTATGACAAAGATATTGATAACTGTTCGTTCAGAGGACGGATAGACCAGCTTCGGAGCAGGGGATGGAAGACTTTGACGGATTCTGAATCGTGCTTTTTGTTTCGTACTTCCGCTGAACCGGTGCCGCAAAAAGAAGATCCTCTGATAGAGCATACCAACATACATTTCGCTGTCTCGGAAAATTTTGTTTTGCCTTTGGGCATGGCTGATAAATTCCAGCTGTCGAATGTACGTTCCGGTTTTTACCGTTTGATGTTGACTGAACCTGATATGGGCTTCGGCATGCATGAGTATCACAGGTTGTTTGCAGAAGCTATGATGTATAATAGTCATGCCCGGAAAAAGAAGTTATTGCCGGAGACTCCTTTGTCCCTGCTGATGGATGCTCCTCAGTTGGGATATGTAGCGGAAGAAGAGTACTTCTTTAATGTGGGGAGTGCTTCCGGTTTTCATTTTTCCCATATCCGGCCTTTATCGAACAGGAATAACCCGCTGGCCGATCATAGTCATCCGGTAGCTCTGCTGGATGGTCCGGAAGATGAAGGCAATCTGATGATAGGAATCAGAGATGCTGTGGGAGAGAATTTGATAGGCATGTACCTGGATATGGAATTGTTGCAACGGGAAATAGATCATGATTTGCTGCCTTGTACGGATTGGTATTACAAGGATGCTTCTCATTGGGTACAGATGGATGCGGTTTGTGTTCTTCGTGACGATACTGGCGGGTTGATGCATAGTGGGGCGGTACTGTTGCAGTTGCCTTTCTGTGTAACGTCGGATATGACTGATTCGGACGGCGTATTTTGGCTTTGTGTGGCGGTGCATGCCCATTTGGAAAATTGCTCTAATGTGCGCGAGATATATTTGAATGTTGTAGAGGCAAAGCCGGAGATGAGTGAAGAAACCGGTTTGTCGGTTCCCGGACTGGTTGGCTACAAAAGGATAGCTCCTCTTGTAGGAACCCGTTCGGCTGAGGATGAAGCTGAAGTACGTACCCGGGTCAGTGAACGCATTGCACACCGGCACCGCCTGCTGCTTCCGGATGAGTATGAGCGGATGGTGTTGCAGGAGTTTCCGGATATAGCAAAAGTGAAATGCTTTCCGGGGATGGATGCCAAACGACTGGATAGAAATACATTAGTTACTCTGGCTGCCGTGCATACGCGCAGTGGAGACTCTTACCCTTTGTGCACGGACGAACTATTGTGTAGGATCGAGGAATGCCTGGGACAGTATTCTTCTCCTTTTGTCAAGATAGATGTGATTAATCCGGTTTATGAAGAAATTACCATATTCTGCGGTATAAGTCTGAAAAACGGTGAAGCGGCAGGTACTGCCATTCAGGAGGTGCACGAGGGAGTGAGGGCTTGTATTGCACCATGGGATAAAATAGGAGAGACGCCGGTCTTTGGATACTCGTTTTCCATGCGCGACTTGTTGAGCCGGATAAAGGAAAGCAAGGGAGTCAGTGCGATACATGGCATAAAGTTATTGCAGGTAGTCTCTTCGGATGAAGGTAGATATAGCCTTCGGGAGTATATTTCGGCAGACGGGGAAGATCTGGTTATTGCTCCTTCCGTTCCCTGGGGCATATTGGTTCCTGCTCTCCGGCATTACGTAAAGCTTGTTACGGAGGAGGAGTGGCGTAAGGAAATTGAAATAGGAGATTTTGAAATAGAAAATACGTTTGTGATAAAATAGCGGATATGGCAAAAACGAATCGCAGAACCTTAAAAGAATACTTCGGCAAAGGGAAAAAGCCTGATAGCGGGCAATTTGCCGATTTGATAGACTCGATGCTGAACATCGTGGACGACGGCTTCAATAAGTCGGCAGAGAGGGGTTTGCAGCTTTCTCCGCTTGATGATGAGGGGGCTGTCATGGAAATCCGCCAAAACATCCTGGACAGCGAACCGGCATGGATTGTAGCATTGGGTAAGGGGGGCGAACTGCATATACGCCGGGGATTGGAAGCGGAGCCTTTGGTTACTCTTTCTCAGAACGGTACGATCTCACTGGGCACGGAAGGCAAAGTGGGACTTGAGATAAACGGTACGGTGCGTGCCGATAGTTTCATAGGAGGATATATGCAAGGCAAAGTTCCGGCAAATGGTCAGTGGCAAAATATCGGCAATCTGGACTATGGTTGCATAGGATACCGGATTGAGGCTGCTTGTGGGCTGAAAGGGAAAGGACGGTATGCATTGGCAGAGGTTACGGCCATGCACTGTTTTGGAAAACATCCCAAGGTGCGCTCCACTCATTCCTGGTTCGGTAGCCGCTTCAACAAAATACAGTTCCGTTGGTATAGCGAAGGTCTGAATTGCAGGTTGCAGATGCGTACCCGTTCGGACTACGGTGAAGATGTCTGGGTGCATTATTGTATCAAACGATTGTTCGATATGGACTTTATTTCCCGATAGCAAAAAAAGAAAGATATGGAAGGGCATACTGTTATTACTCGAAAGCCTGAAGGGGAGGACCTTTATTCCCAACTTCAGGAGAAAGCGCTGAAGAATGTCCAGCGCATTGCGGGTAAGGTATGGACGGACTATAACCTGCACGACCCGGGAGTCACGCTGCTCGACGTGCTGAATTATGTGCTGCTCGAAACCGATTATCGTATGGGGTTTGACTTGCCCGATTATCTGACTTTGCCGCAAAAAGAATTTGCTCCCCGGGAACATGGGCTGTTTGCCCCTTCGGAAATATTCTCGGTCAACCCGGTAACGGTGACGGACTATAGGAAACTGTTCATCTCGAATATCGATGATTTGTCGGATGTACGGGTTATTGTTCATCCGGAAACGGGCATGTATGATTTTGTACTTGACGTGTGGCCCGATACTTCAGATATAAGAAGAAAGCAGATTCTCAAAGAAGTGTATGGGTTGTATCATACCCATCGTAATTTGTGCGAAGATGTGAGCTCCATACGTTTTCTGGAATATGATATCCTCCAGATATGTGCAGAGATAGAGATAAACGACACGGTAGACTCTAATTTGCTGACGGCACGAATCTTCTTTGAGATACAAGAGTTTCTTAGGGCCGGTGTACGGTTCCGCAGAGTCGATGAATTGCTGGCTGAAGGCTGGACACCGGATGAGATACTTGAGGGACCTGAGCAGGCACGCATGGTAGTGGATGAAGCTTCGTTGTGTACGGACTGGGAAGAGTATGATGTTGCCTGGCTTTATCAGAAGCTTCGCGATTTGCCCGGAGTTTCCCGCCTTTCGTCTTTTTATTTTAAGGAGGACGGGAATGTGCTGCATGGCAATCTGAAAAGAAAGAGCATCTTTCAGGGGTATGCCTTGGCTGAGATGGGGTATAGAAAGCATGAAGTATCACTGACGCGTAGGGGTAGGTCTGTGCTCATTCTCTGGGATGCCGTCCAACTCCATTTTGGTTCTATGCGTGCCGCACTTTACGGAGCTCAGAACCGTACCACTGATAAAGAAGTGCTGGATGCTGTGCCGGAGGGAGTACACCGAGAAATATTCAGCCATTACTCTTTGCGTAATGATCTGCCTGTGTGTTATCGGACAAATATTAATGAACAGACCGGCGCATATCTGGATATTTTTGATAGCTTGACGGAAGACTCGTTGGATGAATTGCGACAGCTTCCATCCTGGATGAAACCTGATGAGACGGAGTTATCGGAGAAAAAAGAGCAATGGGTAGATGTCCTTGAGAGTATTTACGGGGAAGACAGCAACCTGCCTTTTCTGTGGAAATATGAAAGTGAAGTTGAACGCCGTAAACGCAGGATTACTTTTTTGGCGGATATTCCCTTATGGGGGCTGAACAGAGGAAAAGGCATGAATTTGTTGGATGCCTCCCAGCAGGATGAGTCGGGGATTGAGGCCTATTTCAGGAAGATTCTGAACATAGGGAAATATCAGATGGAGTTTTTTCTTTTGGAGCATCGCTTTCTGGAATATAAAAATGGAAGGTTTGCCGTAACGGAAAAAGAAGCATTCCGGATTTCGATAGTGCTGGCTGTGGATGAAAAATGGCTGCTGGATGGTGACTTCAGGCACGGATGCGGAGAGCTGCTGGCAAAACGTCTGCCTGCCCATCTGAAAATGACATTGTTGTGGCAAAGACGGGGACAGATAAGTTCGTTTCGTTCTAATTATCTTTTCTGGAAATATTCTCTGTCTACCCAGCGGAAGTATGGACTGGAGGAGTTATGTGGTAAATTGAAAAAAGACTTGGAAGATGATAACAATTGGTACAGTAAAATTTGATTTTAAAGCGGACGATGTTCCCTTCGCCCGGCAGTTGAACGGTGGGTGGGATGCTTTCTTTCGTACTTCTTTTGAAGAAGTGGTGGAGGAGGTTTTGTCTGCCTATGATCAACCGGACCGTACGGTTATCATAGACTCTTTACCTCTTGATTTGGGAAGTATTGCGGAAGAGGAATTCTATAAACAGTTCCCTGTACGGTTGCGTGAGGTATTGCAAAAATATTGTGAGGAAAAGATTGGGGAACAGCCGCTCCTGGATACTGGTAAGGAAGGCGTGCGAATCGTTTCTACGGGCAGGAATGCCTTTGAGACACTCTCTTTCTTCTTATTGCACGGTTATTTTCCGTTCGAAGTAGATCAGGAATATACTAATCTGGACTACCTGCTGAAAAAGGTTCTCGATGAGGAAGCCTATCGCTTCAAGGAGTTCTTGAATGCTTACGGGCATTATGATTTCTTATGCTGCAGGTTGGTGTACCAGTTCAGTGACGAGCAGTTGGAGCAGATTGTTCATATTGTACAGCCTTCTGAGAGTATATTCGTCAATCTTTATGTGCGGGTACAGATACGCACTTATGATTCTTTGAGACGATCGGATATAACCCGGAGTGAATACCGTGATGTAGTATGGATACTTGTGTTGGCTTATCTGTTTGCCGAGAGTGGAGGACATTTCAGTCGCAAGCAGATTATCCTGCATACGCTTCGAGGAGTGGCGGCGCATCTGAATTATTCTTTGGCAGAGATGACCCGTTTGCTCACCGAAGGACTTCAGGAACTTGAAAATACGGTTGTACAATTACCGGAACTATGGAGTATCTTGAAAGAGATCAGGCAGGATATACAGGCGGAACTTTGGGCTCTGGATGGTGATTACCATATTTGCCTCATGCGTGAGGTTGTTTCTGCTCTTCGTTTCAGGGAAACCCGGAAAGAAGCGGAATACATTCTTTCCTGCGATCATTTGTCCGGCATCCTTTCTGATGCGGTATATTGTCGGAAATTGTTGCAGCAGCTGCAGGAGAGAGAGATTCATCAATTGGTGAAGATCATCGTTCCTCAGGAAAGTGAGTTTGTGATTTCCTATGCTTGCCTGCTCGATAAGCACAAAGATGCAGGGACATTTTCAGGGAAGGCCGGAAGTGAATTCCGTCTGCTGAAGTGGGAGTTTATTTTTGCCGTTTTGTTTTCCATGCCGTTTTCTGCATTTAGTCGGAGGCAGTTTGTCTGGTCTGTGCTTCAGCATCTGGCGGCTCATTATAATCTTTCAGTGCTCGATTTGATTCATTGGCTATATGCCGATGAAGAACTGAAGCAGCTTTTTTCTTCTTCGGGCATATTCCTTGTTGTGCAAGAATTGCAGCAAATATTTGCTGTCGGGGAGAAGAAGGAGCCGGATGAAATCCGTTCTGTTGAGGAATGGACTCAGTTTTTGCAAACCTCATTGTCTATACGGAAGTTCATCGAGATGCATACCGAGCGGCAAATAGACTCTTTGGTAATCCGCTTGTTTCCGCATCAAGGCGAGTTTATAGTCGGCTATGCTGCCTTACTTGAGAAGGGGCATGCTTCGGGAATGCTTGAAGGCAAAGCGGGCGGAGAGTTCCGTTCGATGAAGTGGGAGTTTATATTTTCTTGTTTCTCTGCTGATTATACTGTGGCATTCCATCAGAAATACTTTGTATATTCCGTTCTGCGGCGTATAGCTGCCCATTATAATCAGGAAGTCACTGCATTGATCGGTTACTTCTTGCATGAACTTACGGCTCTGTTATCGCAACATCAGTTTATGCAGTTGGGAGGTATCTTGAAAGAGCTTTATGAAGAACATCTTTTGCCTATGGCTGATGTGTCGGTGGTGCGTTCTAAAACAGATAAGGAACTGGAGGATTGGGCTATTTATTTGTTCGGTACGGATGTGATCTTGTCCGGTACACGTGAAGCCTATATGGAGAAATGGCTTGTCTTTTTTCTGGATGAGAAAAATGGGCTATTTAAGGCGTTATGGAAATCCGGCCGGATGAATGAAATATTGTTGCTGAGGCTGGTCAACCGGAGCCGGACTTTGCGTAATCTTTGGCTTCGCCGTATTGGAGATGTACGGTTACTTGTCATTTATCGTCGTTGGCTTTCAATATATGCGGCATTACGTTCTCGTTTCCAAGAGTATGTTTTCCTGGAATCGTTGAGCGAATATCTATCTGTTTGGGTAGTGGAACTTACCGCAACAAAATATTTATCGTGGTCCGAGCAGGAAATTATGGATTTTTTGTTTGTGCGTGTGCGCAGTAATTTACCTCACGGATTTATTGTTTTACTAAATAAAATACAAATTATGGAAATGTCTGAAAGAGAATTAGAATGGATTCGTCAATGGCAAGAAAGGAATGAAAGCCGGTCGGATTTGAAGAAGAACGTTATGGTGAAAAATGCAGGTTTAGTGCTGCTGGGTCCTTACCTTCCTGCGATGTGCAGAAAGATGGGAATAGTGGATAACAATATGTCGTTTAAGTGTATGGACGACCGCTTTCATTTTATTTTTGCATTGCAGTATCTGGCTTATGGTGAGCAACGGGAATGGAGTGAGGAGGAACTTTATTTGAATAAAATCTATGCCGGAATCAATGATGATGCTGTGGTGTTACCTCGTACTTATCAACTGAGTGATGAAGATATTACGTTACTTGACACTATGTTCGATGCGGTACATATGAACTGGAGTAAGATGAAAAACACTTCATCAAGAGCTTTGCGGGAAGCATTTATCCTGAGGGAGGGGGCTGTAGGAAAAGATGATAAAGATGAGAGAATCTGGAAAGTCAAAATAGAACCAAAAGCCTATGATGTATTGCTTGATTCGCTGCCTTGGGGATATAAAACACAGCCATTCCGCTGGATGAAGGAAGTAATTATGGTGGAATGGAGATAAAAAATAACTAAATAGAGCGTAGATATGATGAGTGCTGAAAAAATGAATATGGATGTCGCCCCTATACGGGTGCGGCAATCCAAGCGGACTGATGGAGGCATGCAGTTGGCTGACAATCGTGAACTCTCTGCTGCACAAGCCAAGATGGCAGGCATTGTGCAACGCGCAGATGATGAGGATGACTTGCTGCAAGGTAAGTTTGAGCAATCTCTTCAGCGTGAAGCGGAGAATAAGACAGGAATTCCCGATGATGTGAAACAGCGTATGGAAGCTTCTTTCAATACGGATTTTTCAGACGTACGTGTACATCCCGATTCAGCTGCAGCACCGGAAGTCGGCGCATTGGCATATACCCAGGGGACTGATATCCATTTTGCTCCGGGACAGTTCAAACCTGACACTGCTGCGGGACAGCAATTGCTTGGGCATGAATTGACTCATGTGGTCCAGCAGGCCGAAGGGCGCGTGCAGCCCACTACGGAAATAGGGGGCATGCCGGTCAATGACAACGAAGGCTTGGAACATGAGGCCGATGTATTGGGGGCTCAGGCTGCAAGATAATTTCTTATGAAGGAACTGACTGCGTGGTTTCAGCAGGTACTCGACACTGCTATCCGTCTTTACTTCAAGCAAGAGTGTGAACTGACCTCGTTGCATGAAGTACCTCCTCCCCATAGTATGTGGTGGGGAGAGATGACGGGTATGCCTGATGAGCAGATCTCTTTTGAGGAAAAAGTGGTCGTCATGCTTGCTTTGATGCCACATCTTTATCCACAGGCTTTGGATATCTTTTTTGTCAATAACAAGAACTTTGACCGTCCTTATACGGAATTTGGAGGTTGGAAGGGACTGTCGCACGGAGGATTCTTGCCCACGGGCGAAACGGCCGCATTCATGCTTGCGGGTGAAGATACAGACATGCGCACTTCGGTGGTTCGTTTGTTCGAGAAAGAACATTGGTTTTATACACACAATGTACTTCGTTTGGAAGGTAGGGGAGATGGGGAACCTTTTCTGAGCGGGCAGCTCCGGGCATCGGATGAACTGTTGAGTAAGGTTCTTCATGGCAAAGAGTATAAGCCGGATTACAGCACCGGTTTCCCGGCCAAGCGGATAACTACTCCGCTGGACTGGAGTGACATGGTGCTGGACTATCACGTTGCCGGTCAGCTGGAAGAGATCAATACTTGGATAACGGGTTCGGAAACTATTATGGAAGCATGGGGATTGAAACGTATTCTCAAGCCCGGATATCGGTCACTGTTCTACGGACCACCGGGAACAGGAAAGACACTTGCTGCAACCCTGCTGGGAAAACGGAACGGAATGGATGTTTACCGGGTGGACCTTTCGATGATCGTTTCCAAATATATCGGTGAAACGGAAAAGAATTTGGCACGTGTTTTCGACATGGCCGAGAACCGTCGTTGGATTCTCTTCTTTGACGAAGCCGATGCTTTGTTTGGCAAGCGTACCTCAACGCAGACCTCCAATGACCGGCATGCCAACCAGGAAGTTGCCTATCTGTTGCAGCGCATTGAGGATTTTCCGGGTACGGTAATCCTGGCAACAAACTTGCGCAGCAATATTGATGAGGCTTTTTCACGGCGTTTCCAGTCCATTGTCTATTTTCCTATGCCCGACGAGGAGACCCGTTGCAAATTGTGGAGAAATATGTTGCCTCAGTCTTGGTTGCCTGATCGTGAAACATCTGTCCGTAAGATTGCTGATTATGAACTTTCGGGTGGAGCTATGACCAACGTGATTCGCAGTTGTGCACTTCATTTGATGTCCGTCAATGCTGCTGTTCTTGATGAACGTATATTGATAGATGCCATTCGGCGCGAACAAATAAAAGAGGGTGTCAGATAATAAAAATTAATATGCTATGAGAATGAAAAGGGTGTTGCCGGTAATTGTTTTATTACTCTGTATCACGGGCTTTCCGCTTCGGGCGCAAGATACATTTACGGAAGCCTACCAGCGTTTCCGTCCCTATCATTATCAGACTCCGCGGGCATGGAACCGTATTCGCCGTGAAGTGGCTACTCATGGAAAGGAAAAGTGGCCTTTCATTGAAACCGGACGTCTGGAAATGACTTTGGCCGGTGGATGGAAAGGACTTATTCCTTCGCCCGTTCCCGGTAATACTTATTTCTTCAAGGAAGTGGATGACATGGGGAGGATCTATAGTCTGATGCTTACTCCTGATGCCTACGGCTATGTAGTCTATCCTTTTAAGTTGGAACAACAGTTCAAGCTTTCCGAGAATGACTTGCTTGCTCCCCGTATTCTGGCTAAAGGCTTCATGAATACGTTGATTACGGATGTATCTTATGAAACTGCTCAAAAGCTGGACGACATTATTTATGTTCCCGATACTACCGGAACAGAAGAAGCGACTCCTCCCGAGGTTTATGATGAGAATAGCTCTATGGGGTGGCTCAAGGATGCCGAATACTACGATCTCTATAACGTAAAGAATTTCTATTGTTATTTCGATAATCGCTCGAATGCCGTACGAGGACATTATAAATATGTTACGGATACTACCCGCTACTTTTCGACGGAAGTCGAGACTCTGAAAGAGCGCATTCTCAGGTCTGATTCGCTTTATGTGATGGTTCCCTACTGGATGACGGATGTCTATTTGCGACTGCCCCTTTCGGTTAGTTCCCGTATCAAGCGTTACGGCTATTTGGGATACATCATTGACCCGGTAGGCGGAACACCGGAAATAACCAATAACTGGACATCTCCGAATATGATGGATTTTGTTCCCTACAAAGATAAACCTTACGACTTGGTGGCTTACTGCGGTGATGCTTCATCTACCAATCAGTTCCTGACTAATCCGGAAGCTTGTCGCAAGTTTATCTATTCTGTCTTGAACTATCCGGGTGGCATGATAAATCGCTCGGACTTTGCGTCGAAGCCCGAAGGGCTGAATATTTATTTACCTGCCTTCGACTTTAAGGAGAAACGTGCCTTGACGCAACTTGTCAAATCACTCAGTCTTGTGATAGACAGTCTGTGCGTCAACGACTCTATTTATATTTATCGTGATCAAAAACGAGTGAAGAATAAAGATTTGGGATTCTTCTTAACCTTCTCCAGAAAAGCGGCGGCCGAGCATTCCGGTTTTATCTCGGGGCTTCAATGTTTTGTCGATTCTGTTTATTTTGCAGACTTTGACTCTTTGGGAGTTTCTTCCCGTATACTGTATAATGACGGATCCATTGATACCAGTTCCGTGTTTACCCGTGTTGTTAATCCGTTTTATTTGTTTCGGATTCCGTATAAAACCATACGTCCGGGAGTGAACAACGGAAATATCTGGCAGCTGATGGAGTGTGACTATGCTTCCGGGCAGTGGGGGCTTTTCTTTTGCATCGACCTTTGCATTCTCATTATGATCCTTGCCCTTGTGGTAATGCGTTATATATCTGTACCTTTCAATATCTATATTGAGAAATATTATACGTTTGTCATACTTCTGATGATTACCTTAGTGATGGAATTGGGCGTTTTCTTCTTTTTTATGATAGAGGCTCTGTCGCCGCAAGTCATCTACTTCAATCTGGAGACGGGAAGTATGACCTATCTGGTGCTTATTGCTTTGCCGATAGTACCTATTTTATTTTATTTTTTAATCCTGAAACTAAATAAAAGAGAACCTTTACCATGATTCAATTCCCCACCCTTGGGGGCGTTGGAGTTCTATTGTGTACGAATAAAGAAAAATGTCTTTAAAGATAAATGACTATTAGCCCTAATAAGCGGACACAGAGGTGTATTGCCACTCTTATTTGAATAACCGTTCTTTGGTATTGAATAATAACCAATATAACGTTTATCAATTATGGCAGTAGTAGCTTATTTAAGGGTCAGTACGGAAAAGCAATTTCTGGAAAACCAGCGCGAAGAAATTGTACGCTTCGCAGAAAAGAATGGTCTGATCATTGACAGATGGTACATGGAGACGGTCAGCGGTAAAGTGAGCAGTAAAGATCGTAAACTGGCAGGAGTCCTGGACCGGATGCGACCCGGAGATTCTTTGATTATCACAGAGATTTCCCGTCTCAGTCGTACCTTACTCGAGATTATGACCATTCTGAATTCTTGTATCAAAAGGGGAGTGGTGCTGTACAGTACCAAAGAAGGGTATGTTTTCCAGAATGACATCAACAGTAAAGTGCTTGGATTCGCCTTTGGGCTGATGGCCGAAATCGAACGTAATTTGATTTCAATGCGTACCAAGGAGGCACTGGAAAGACGAAGGAATGAAGGTAAGCATTTAGGACGCAAAAAGGGAGATACCCCGAAAATGAAGGTGCTCAAGGAGAATAGAAGAAAACTTGTTAGAGAGTATCGGAAAGGCATTACTTGTGCCGAACTTGCTCGTCAGATGGGAGTTTCCCGAACGACGATGTCCCGCTTTCTGAGTCGTTATTAACCAATAACCTGACTGAACGAAGGTGTCAAGAGTTGAGAACCTTTTGACACACTTCGTCAGAACTTTTTTTATTCAATCGGTATTTCTCTGTTTCGTTTCTCTGCCTCTTTCCATTCTTTGCCGCGCTTATGCAGGTTCTTCAGTTCAAATGACAACATGATGCGGAAGAAACCTATAATCAGGAAAGCAAATGAAATCATATACACAGCATAGATGGCGCCTACAGCCGGTTGCCACAAGATAATAAGCGAGCAAATGATGGCAAGTATGCCGAGAGCCACGTACCATCCCCAGTCCTTTGTCCCGTATCTTTTCAGGTCCATGGCATAGCCCACAGAAGAAAAACCCCGGAACATCAGCCAGAATGCGATAATGAATGGAATGACTTCCATGCTCAGCATAGGGTAGGCTATCAGGTATAAACCTAAAATCATATCGATAATACCTCCCGCCAGATACCAACCCCAACTAGACACGGACTTGCGGTTACTCAAGGCAAAAGATATTTCCAGCAAACCGCTGAACAGCATGGAAATGCTGAACAGAATACTCAGAACTGCATACCCGCTGAAGGGAGCAAACATCAGGCATAAAGCCACTACGACATAAAGAATACCAAGGATAAGTGAAATCCACCAGTTCTTTACTTCCTGCTGGAGTTCGTCAAAAATAGTTTTCATGTGAATCTTAATTTTTAGTGATTATCATAAGTTCGTTTGATAAGATAACAATCCGGCTTTGAAAAATGTTTCTGATGAACCTTTCGCTCTTTTTATTTGTTATATCTCTAAATAATTTGATAAAACTATGGCTACAACAAATTTTAAAGGACAACCGGTAAAGCTTATCGGTGAGTTTATAAAGGTAGGAGCTGCTGCTCCCGATTTTGAATTGGTGAAAACGGATTTATCCTCGTTTTCTCTGAAAGAGTTGAATGGAAAGAATGTGATTCTGAATATCTTCCCCAGTCTGGATACCGGCGTGTGTGCTACTTCTGTGCGCAAGTTCAATAAGCTGGCGGCAGGTTTGCCCGATACGGTGGTGTTGGCAATCTCTAAAGATTTGCCTTTTGCCCATGCACGTTTCTGCACGACGGAAGGCATTGAGAATGTAATCCCATTGTCTGATTTCCGTTACTCCGATTTTGATGAGAACTACGGGGTACGTATGGCAGACGGACCACTTGCCGGCCTGCTGGCACGTGCGGTAGTGGTTGTGGGCAAAGATGGAAAGATTGCCTATACGGAACTTGTTCCGGAAATAACACAAGAACCGGATTATGACAAGGCTATCGCAGCAGTAAAGTGATAAATAAGATCAGTTAATAATGAAGAAAACGGTGGACAAGAGAATACCTTGTTCACCGTTTTTTCTTACAGTTCGTCTGGATATGTGCGTTACTTTTTCTTTTTCATTCCCTTATATGCCAGGAATCCTACAACCAGCACAGCTACGCCAATAATGATATATCCTATCTCATGGCTGTACTTTGTTGCCATAATGTAGACATCGTTTGTTGTTTTGAGATCGGTAAACCGATAGATGAGGTAGCCTAACAGGGCAAGTATCGAATTCCATATTCCGGCACCAAGCGTTGTATAAAGCAAGAAAGAGCTTAACTTCATACCTGCAAGTCCTGCAGGAATACTGATAAGCTGGCGCACAGCAGGAATGAGGCGTCCGAAGAATGTGGAGCCTGCACCGTGCTTCCTGAAGTATTCTTCGGCATGGTGTACTTTTTCTTCATCGATAAGACACATGTGTCCCAAGCGGCTGTTGGCAAACTTATAGATAATAGGGCGCCCCAGCCAGCGGGCCAGATAGTAATTCACCAGTGCTCCCAAGTCTGCCCCTACAGTTGCAAAAATAACTACAAGAAAGATATTCATGCTTTCGTCTGCCATAGCCTTCCATGCAGCGGGAGGGACAATGACTTCGGACGGAAAAGGGATAAAAGAACTTTCGATAGCCATAAAGATGGTAACTACCCAATAGTTAAGGTTTTCCAATACCCATTTGATAAGTTCTGCTGACGATTCCATTTTTTATTATTTACAGTTTACTGAATATTAGTGTAATGCATCAAAAATGTTTTTCATTACCTGGGCCAAGTCTTCCTGGTCTTCTTCTTTCAGCATCTGCTGCAATTTTTCCAGTTCTTCCAGTTTGAACGGATGTTCGCAGAGTTGGTTGTACTTCATAAAGTTTTCTTTGTCTTTGAGCAGCATGTACAGAGAAGTTAGTTTCTCGTTGATGCCTTCAAAGTCCGGTTCCATCTCTTTGACATGTTCAAAGGCAAGCTTGGCATAGCTTAATTGTCCTATTTCCATGCTGTACATGCCTATTTCGTGCCATGTGTCTGCATACGGAGCATATTCCAAGGCTGTTGCCCATTGCTTTACTCCCTTTTCATAATTGCCCTCTTCCAGATAAATACGGCCTTCCACCAAGTACGGGTCTACTTCTTCGGGAGCCAGTTCTTGGGCTTTCCGGCAGTATTGATGCGCTTTTCGCTTTTTGCCCATCTTGTGGAGACATAGCGCAGCGTTGGCATAGAGTGCGGGCAGCGTCAATGCGTCTTCGTCATCGCCTTTTGCAGCAATCGCTTTTTCCAGGTAGGCATATCCTTCTTTCCATTCTCCTTGGGTCACTTTGTTCAAGCCGATAAAGGTGTTGATAAAACTTGGAGACACGGCTTCGAGTTTTTCTGCATGCTTATAGTTGTCCATGGCTTCTTCTTCATTGCCCAACTGGAAGTAGGCATGCCCTCTCATGACGTAAGCATCGGCAAACTCGTCATCGGCCACAATGGCGTAGTCGCATGCTTCGATAGCTTTGTCAAACATCTGTTGGTCGAAGTAGCAACGGGCCAGTCCGAACCAGTAAGGAGCCGAATATGGATTCTTGTCTATCAGTTTGTTGAAGAAGAAAGTCGCCTTTTCATGCAGTCCCTGCGTATAATAACAATCGCCGGTAACAGCCAGGAATGCTTCTTCCTCGGCATACTTCTCGAGTCCGCTGGTAAGCCATGGCAATGCTTTTTCGGGCATCCCCATGTCAATGTACATATAAGATACGTCAACGATATTGGCCAAGTCGTCTTTATCGTCCATAGACTCGAGCAACGCTTCCGCATCTTCTGCTTTTCCTTCTTCAAACAGCAGATTGGCTTTCAATACTTTTACTTCAGAAGAATCTTCGGCAATGCGTGCCACTATTTCTTTGGCTTTTTCCTTCTTTTGGGTGTCCATGAAGAGGTAGGCCTGTTCCACCAACAGTGCTGTACTGTCGGGGTGCAGACCTAAACCGTATTCTACGACCTCGGTAGCCTTTTCGTATTTATGGCGAATGGCATACCAGTCAGCGAGGTCAGCTAAGTCGTCTGCGTCCAGATAGATTGGTTTGTTTTCGGCTTTGGCAGCTTCATACTGTTCTGCAATTTCTTGTAGTTCTTTGTCTCTTCCGGACAGCAGGTTTTTTTTACTCATCTATTTTTTACTTACTACTGAATACTTTATTTATTGATTTTGCCCCAGTTGTCTTTCAGACCTACCGTACGGTTGAATACCATTTTCTCCGGTGTAGAATCCTTGTCGACATTGAAGTAGCCAATGCGCTGGAACTGCAGGTAGGAGAGGGGCGTCATACCGGCCGCATATTTCTCGATGTAGCAGCAGGGCAGTACATGCAGGGAGTCAGGATTGATGATTTCCTTCATGGCTGTCAGCGCATCGCAGTTCTTTTCTTCACGAATGGCGGCAAGCTCGTCGCGTGGGTTCTCTACTTTCCACAGACGGTCGTAGAGGCGTACTTCGGCTTGGAGACAGTGGTTGCAGCTCACCCAGTGTATGGTACCTTTCACTTTACGGTTTGCTCCGGGCAGACCACTTTTGCTGTCAAGGTCACATTCGCAATATACTTCAGTGATTTCGCCGGCTTCGTTTTTCTTGCAGCCGGTGCATTTCACGATGTAAGCATTCTTCAGACGTACTTCTTGTCCCGGAGTCATACGGAAATATTTCTTCGGAGCGTCTTCCATGAAGTCATCGCGCTCTATCCACAGTTCTCGGCTGAACTCAATGAGGTGGCTGCCTTCTTCCGGACGTTCCGGGTTGTTGATGGCTTCCAGTTCTTCCACTTGCCCTTCGGGGTAGTTGGTGATGATAAGTTTCACCGGATTCAGTACAGCTGATATGCGGGTGGCACGTTCGTTCAGATCTTCGCGTACGGCACTTTCCAACAAAGCAAATTCATTGAGTGCATCGTAGGTGGTATAACCGATTTTGTCGATGAACTTATGAATGGACTCCGGAGAGTAGCCGCGGCGGCGGAAACCACAGATAGTCGGCATACGGGGATCGTCCCAACCGTTGACGAGGTTTTCTTTGACCAGCGTCAGCAGGTTGCGTTTGCTCATCAGTGTGTAGCTGAGGTTCAGTTTATTGAATTCGTACTGATGGGGACGATTGTCGTTCAGGTCTTTTCCCTCCTTCACCCAGTCGACGAAGAGGTCGTACAGTGGACGGTGGGGTACAAACTCCAACGTACACAAAGAGTGGGTTACTCCTTCGAAGAAGTCACTCTGTCCGTGGGCGAAGTCATACATCGGATAAGCTTTCCATGTAGTGCCTGTACGGTGGTGCGGATGGTTTACCACACGGTAGATGATAGGGTCGCGGAAGTGCATGTTGGGGCTTGCCATATCAATCTTGGCACGCAGCACCATGGCACCTTCCTCAATCTCGCCACTGTTCATCTTACGGAACAGTTCCAGGTTTTCTTCGATGGGGCGGTTACGGTAAGGGCTTTCCACGCCCGCTTGGGTGGGAGTACCTTTTTGAGCGGCAATCTGTTCGGACGTCTGCTCGTCAATATATGCTTTACCCTCTTCGATGAGGCGGATGGCGAAGTCCCAAAGTTGCTGGAAATAGTCGGAAGCATAATATTCGTTCCCCCACTGGTAGCCCAACCATTGGATATCTTCCTTGATGGCTTCTACATATTCTACATCTTCCTTGGTAGGGTTGGTGTCATCGAAACGCAGGTTGCAGATGCCGTTGTGTGCAGCGGCAATGCCGAAATCAAGGCAGATGGCCTTGGCATGACCGATGTGAAGGTAGCCGTTCGGTTCGGGCGGGAAGCGTGTCTGTACTTTTCCGTCATTTTTACCTTCTTTCAGATCGTTCTCTACTATTTGCTCAATGAAGTTCAAGCTCTTCTTTTCGCTTGTTTCTTCGTTTTTAATTTCTGCCATAATGCTATCTATTATTCGTATCGTGGCACAAAAGTACGACTATTTTTTTGTATATCGTTATTTCATGGGAATATATCCACTCTTTTTAATGATTTCTTGTCCGGCAGGAGACAGAATGAAATCGATCAAAGGGGCTACTGAAACCGAGTCTTTCTTGTTGTAATAGTAAAATAGTGGACGTACGATAGGGTATGTTTTGTTGACGGCATTCTCCAGTGTAGGATTGGCGAAATGCTTTCCGTCGTAAGAGATGGCGAGTGTCCTGATGCGCGGTGATACGTAGGCAAGGCCGACGTAGCCGATAGCTCCTCGTGTCTGGCTGACAGATTGGATGATGGCACCCGTAGCAGGCATGGAAAGGCTGCTGCTCATATAGTTCTTGTTTTTCAGTACGCTTTCTTTGAAGAATTCATAGGTTCCGGAAGAAGTTTCCCGGGAATATACTACTATTTTACGGTCGTCTCCGCCCACTTGCTTCCAATTGGTAATTTTGCCGCGGAAGATGCTTTCCAATTGTTGGCGGGTGAGTTGTTTCACAGGGTTGGAGGGGTGTACTACTACAGCAAGGGCATCGTAGGCGATGGGAACTTCCTCCAGATCTTCTCCGGCAGCTTTAGCCTTCATCTTCTCGCTAAACTTGATGGTACGCGAGGCCATTGCTATGTCTGTAGTCTCATCCAATAGAGCGGAAATGCCGACTCCCGTTCCACCACCGGTGACGGTGACACGTGCTGTGGGATTCAGGGCCATGAAGCGTTCGGCAGTTTGCTGTGCAATGGGAAGCACGGTGTCACTGCCTTTGATGCGTTGTGCCTGCATGCCGGTAGTGGCAACTGTCAGAGCAAGGAATGATAGTATTGTTTTAGCTTTCATATTTACTTATTGGTTGTAATTATGCACGCTGCAAATTAAGGTAATGGATATTACAAAAGTATTACAGGTGTTGGACATTTGCGCTTTGTAACACGTTTGTAACACTTTTGACATATTTCTTTCAAACGTTAGTCACACTCTCTTAACACGTAGCCTGTTTCTTTGCATGCAGAAATCAATAGGTAGCATGAAAAGGATTTTTGAGAAAATAGTAGAAGGTGTACTGGCTTGTAGCGGCTTTGTAACAAGCCTCACCATTGTACTCATCGTCTTGTTCCTGTTTTCCGAGGCACTGGGGCTGTTCGGCAGCAAGGTTATCGAAGAAGGATATGTATTGGCATTGAATAAAAATAATAAGGTAAGTGAGCTGACTCCGGCTCAGATAAAAGATGTTTTCGACGAAGAGATAACGAATTGGGATGAAGTAGGGGGAGAGAATCTTCCTGTCCGGTTGTTCCGCCTGGAGGATATTACGCAATACTATTCCGAGGAACAACTGGGCGCTTCTTATGAGCATGCAGGTGCTTGCATCACTGAATTGGTGGAGCGCACTCCGGGCATTATCGCTTTTGTACCGCAGCAGTTCATCGTCCGTCCGGACTCGGTGCATCTGCTGAAGGACAACACTATTTCGGTAAAAGATGTGTTTGCCGGAGCCGAATGGTTTCCCACGGCAACTCCTGCTGCACAGTTCGGCTTTTTGCCGCTTATTGCAGGTACGTTGTGGGTTAGTTTGTTTGCCATTCTCATAGCGTTGCCGTTCGGCTTGTCGGTGTCTATCTATATGTCCGAGGTTGCCAACTACAAGGTACGCAACCTGTTGAAGCCGATAATAGAGTTGCTGAGCGGTATTCCGTCGGTGGTTTACGGTTTCTTCGGGCTGATAGTGATTGTGCCGTTTATACAGAAAGTCTTTGACTTGCCGGTGGGCGAGAGTGGTTTGGCGGGAAGCATTGTGCTGGCGATTATGGCATTACCCACCATCATTACGGTGACGGAAGATGCCATGCGCAATTGTCCCCGTGCCATGCGCGAAGCCAGCTTGGCGCTGGGAGCTTCGCAGTGGCAGACTATATATAAGGTAGTGATACCCTATTCCATATCGGGCATCACATCAGGTGTTGTGTTGGGCATCGGCCGTGCAGTAGGCGAGACGATGGCGGTATTGATGGTGACCGGCAATGCTGCCGTCATTCCCCATACCATCTTGGAACCGCTGCGTACCATACCTGCAACGATTGCTGCCGAACTGGGTGAGGCACCTGCCGGAGGACCTCATTATGAGGCGCTGTTCCTTCTGGGTGTAGTCTTATTTTTCATCAGTCTGCTGATAAATCTTACGGTGGAAGCAGTCTCGGCACGGAAAGTATAATTGAATAAGGAATATGATGGATAGAAAACATCTTGAACAGAATATAGCATTCGGGTTGTTCCGCTTGTTGAGTCTGAGTGTAGTGGGGATTCTCTTCGCTATTCTCGGCTTCATTATATATAAAGGCATAGGAGTTATCGACTGGGAGTTCCTTACGACGGCTCCTGCTGATGGCATGACTTCCGGAGGCATTCTGCCAGCCATCGTCGGAACTTTCTGTTTGATGATAGGCAGCGCGCTGTTCGCTTTTCCGGTAGGCGTGATGAGTGGCATTTATATGAACGAATATGCTCCGAAAGGCTGGGTAGTACGGTTGATAAGGATGATGACGAACAATCTGAGCGGCATTCCTTCCATAGTCTTCGGTCTGTTTGGTATGGCGTTGTTCGTCAACTATATGGATTTTGGCGACAGTATCCTTGCCGGTTCATTGACGTTGGGATTGTTGAGCCTGCCGCTGGTGATCCGTACTACGGAGGAGGCTTTGAGAGCTATTCCCGATAGCATGCGCGAAGGCAGCCGAGCATTGGGAGCAACCAAATTACAAACAATCTGGCACGTCATTCTGCCGATGGGCATGCCCAACATCATTACCGGGCTGATTCTGGCATTGGGACGTATCTCGGGTGAAACGGCACCGATCCTTTTCACATGCGCCGCTTACTTCTTGCCGCAGCTACCCACCAGTATCCTCGACCAGTGCATGGCATTGCCCTATCACTTGTACGTCATCTCCACCAGCGGCACGGATATGGAGGCGCAGCTTCCCATTGCCTACGGCACGGCATTAGTGCTGATTGTGATTATTCTCTTGGTAAATCTCCTGGCAAATGCCTTACGGAAATACTTCGAGAAGAAGATAAAGACAAATTAGTGAGTAGATAGAAAAAAGAACATGATGAATAAGATACAAACCCGCGATGTGAACTTCTGGTACGGTAGCTTTCAGGCATTGAAAGGCATTAGTATGGATATAGAAGAAAAGTCTGTTGTTGCTTTTATCGGTCCTTCGGGATGTGGCAAGTCCACCTTCTTGCGCTTGCTGAACCGCATGAACGACTTGATACCCGATACCCGTCTGACCGGTGAAATACAGATAGACGGACAGAACATCTACGGTAAAGGTGTGCAAGTAGACGAACTCCGCAAGAATGTAGGCATGGTGTTTCAGCGTCCCAATCCTTTCCCGAAGAGTATCTTCGAGAATGTAGCCTATGGTCTCCGCGTGAATGGTGTGACCGATACTTCCTTTATCCGCCAGCGGGTAGAAGAAACTTTGAAAGGTGCTGCCCTTTGGGACGAAGTGAAAGACAAACTGAAAGTTTCTGCTTATGCCCTTTCGGGCGGACAGCAGCAACGTCTTTGCATTGCCCGTGCCATGGCCGTGTCTCCTTCGGTCCTGCTGATGGATGAGCCGGCTTCTGCCCTCGACCCTATCTCTACTGCCAAAGTGGAGGAGCTTATTCATGAGCTGAAGAAGCAATATACCATTGTCATCGTCACGCACAATATGCAGCAGGCTGCGCGTGTCAGTGACCATACTGCTTTCTTCTATATGGGCGAAATGGTGGAGTTCGGTGATACGAGGAAGATATTTACAAATCCCGAAAAAGCGGAGACGCAGAATTATATTACGGGGCGTTTCGGGTAGATGCCGGTTAAGCAGGGCTATCGGGCTTTTTGAATGATTTCTGAAATCATTGCTCCAATGATTCCTGAAATCATTACTGCAATGATTTCTGAATTCATTGCAGCAATGATATGAAAGGAAAAAATAGAGATAGGACTGCGCTAAATTCTTATTTATCGTTTTAAATAAAAGCAATTATTAATCTTAAAATAGAATCATTATGGTAAAGTTTATCGAATCAGAACTCGTCTTGCTGAAAAAGGAAATAGACGGAATGTGGACTTTAGTATACAATCAGCTCGATCGTGCCGGCGACGCTGTACTTACTTTGGACCGCGAACTGGCACAACAAGTGCTGGTGTGCGAACGTCGTGTCAATGCTTTCGAGTTGAAGATAGACCGGGATATAGAAGATGTCATTGCCCTTTACAATCCTGTTGCCATAGACTTGCGTTTCGTACTTGCCATGCTGAAGATCAATACAAACCTGGAGCGCCTGGGCGACTTTGCCGAAGGAATTGCCCGTTTTGTCATCAACTGCAAGGAGCCGGCTTTGGACGCAGAACTGGTACAGAAACTCCGCATCGAAGAAATGGTTTCCCAAGTACTTTCCATGCTCGAACTGGCTAAGCAGGCACTTCAGGAAGAGAGTCTGGAGTTGGCTACCGCTGTATTTGCCAAAGACAATCTGCTGGATGAAATCAATGCCGATGCCACTACTGTTTTGGCCGATTATGTGGATCACCATCCGGAGAGCGCACTGTCTTGCCTGAATCTGGTGAGTGTCTTCCGTAAGTTGGAGCGTTCCGGTGATCATATCACGAATATTGCAGAGGAAATCGTGTTCTTCATCGATGCGAAAGTGTTAAAACATAGTGGCAGGACGGATGAGCATTATCCAAATGATAAGAAATAAACAAAATTTTATGATAAATTTAGTGTTTCATGGAAAATAGCCCTATATTTGTCCACTGAAAGCGATTGCGGATGTAGAAAAATGCTTTGAAATGATAATAAAATCAAAAGTTTTTTCGAAAAGATGTTATAAGACATGTTTTTTAATTTGGTTAGTATCACGAAAAGCGCCTATATTTGCATCGTTATCCTGAAAACAATCTTTTTACCTTAAAAAAAAACTAATACCTATTGAAAACTGAAAAATGGGGCTTTGTGAAAAGCTCCATTTTTTTATGCCTATATGCAAGGCTTTTCGTATCTTTGTCACCTGCAACCCATGATAAATAGTAAATAATTTAATAGTAAATACGCTTATGTTTTCCGGAATAGTAGAAGAATGTGCCACATTGGTGGCGATGGTCAAAGAGCAGGAGAATGTGCATTTCACCTTCCGATGCTCGTTTGTAAATGAGTTGAAAATAGACCAGAGTGTATCTCATAACGGCGTTTGTCTTACGGTAGTCAGTATGGCGGACGATACCTATACGGTGACGGCGATGAAAGAGACACTGGACCGTTCCAACCTCGGTTTGCTGAAGGTGGGAGATGAAGTGAATGTGGAGCGCAGCATGATGATGAACGGCCGTCTGGACGGGCATATTGTCCAGGGACATGTAGACCAGACTGCGACTTGTATTGACATCAAGGATGCGGAAGGCAGTTATTACTTTACTTTTCAATACGCTTTTGACAAGGAAATGGCAACACGCGGCTATATAACGGTAGACAAAGGTTCTGTAACCGTAAATGGCGTCAGTTTGACGGTGTGCAATCCTACGGATGATACTTTCCAGGTAGCCATTATTCCTTATACATTCGAGCATACCAACTTCCATGCATTTAAGATAGGAAGTGTGGTGAATCTGGAATTTGATATTATCGGCAAGTATATCAGCCGTATGATACAATATAAATAAAAAATGGCGAAGCAATTGCTTCGCCATTTTTTTATAAATCTTTCAGTAACACTTTGCTTGCATTCTTATAGTATTCTTCCCGTGCATTCAGCAAAGCTCCCCATTGTTTATTGAACTCATTATCTTTGTCAATCTTGAAATCTTCCGAGCCGTGTGTGTCCAGCCTGTCCAGCAGGAGGGCTACATTCAGCTTGTTGATGTCCATAGAGGGTTGGTAGGCAATGTCTTCACTCTTCTCATCGGTCACTACTTCGTGCAGAAGGTTTACTTCCTGCAATTCGTAGAGGGTCTGGTTTGTCAGACGTATCGGAATCTGGCATTCTTCGGAAATCTCTTCGGCGGTATAGGGCGGTTTGTCTTGCTCAAAGCGTTTGGCGATGAGAGACATAATCAGGATAGAGATAAAGTCGCGGTAACGCCGGCTGATGTTACGTGCATCCTTGTCGAAGCTGAAGTTCTTGATGTTCTGGCCTGCATAAGTCAGTTCGGCACCGAAGAGGCAGATGGTCCAGGACACCTGGAGCCACAACAGAAACATCGGAAGGGCGGCGAAGCTACCGTAGATGGCATTATAGCGCGACACCCATAACTGACTGCTGATGTAGAGGAACTGGAATGCCTGATGTGCCGTACCTGCCAGAATCCCCGATATAAATGCATGCTTGATTTTAACTTTGGTATTCGGCATAAAGACGTAAAGGCCTGTGAACATCACCCATGTCAGTGCAAAGGGAATCAGGCGGATCATGAACTTGCCGATAGGGGCGAGCAGGGTAAAGTCTTCTATGTTCTTCACCATCGTGCTCATAAAGATGGAAAGACCGCCGGACACAACAATCAGGATAGGCATCAGCAGAAGCATGGAGAAATAGTCCGTGATTTTGCGGTACATGCTGCGTGCTTTCTTTACTTGCCAGATGCGGTTGAAGGTTATCTCCATGTTGTTGATCAGGTTGAGGACTGTCCACAGCAACATAATCAGACCCACTCCGATGAAGATGCCGCTCTTGGTTTGCGACAGATAGGAGTTTACGAACTGCAAGATCACTTCCGTGGTTTTCGTCGGGCCTCCGAAGCCGCTGACAATCTGGCTCTCCATCAGATTATCGAATCCGAAGCCGCGCGCTATGGCAAACAGTATGGCAAGGATAGGTACGATGGCAAGCAGCGAACTGTAGGTCAGTGCCGAGGCTTTGTTTACAATCCGGTCTTTGGTGAAGCGGTTGATGCAGAGGTAGATGGTTTTGATAATATTGTATAAGGAGAAAGTCGTTCGGTTGACTTCATCTTCCGTAATACGCCAGATGTCGTAGGTGAGGAATTTCCAAAGGGTGGCAATACGTTTATTCATGGCGGTAATTTCTATAATTAAAAGAAAAAGCAGTCGGTCTGTAAGCCGGGTTCTGTACCTTATATAATAAGGTGTCTGTCATTTATCTGAGCCGCATGTCACCATACTGGCTTTAGCGGTCTACCCTCCGACATGGAGCGAGCAACTCTCATAACGTCGGTATACATGACCTTACAACTCCTAAGACGCACAGCCCTTGTGTCGCCACAAGACTGGTAGGCTCTTACCCCACCTTCTCACCCTTACCGCAACCCGAAGGCAGCGGCGGTTATTTTCTTCTGCGTTACTCTACCCTCACGGACAGCTTTCTGTTAGGAAGTAGGATGCTCTATGTTGCCCGGACTTTCCTCATACGCACGAGGCGCAAGCGACAGACCGACCAACTGCTTTATGGGTGCAAAGATACGAAATTCGCCACAGATTACATGGAATAATGTAGATTTTTCGTTTTCTTACAGATAGAATGAGTCTGCATGAATTGATGTGATTGGAATGAATTGCTTAAAATATTTGAAAAAATGTATCTCTTCTGGAAATAATTCGTAGCTTTGCTAATAATAATAACCCCCAAATCCATTAATTCCATGAAAAAGCTTACCTTCCTTTTTTCTTTTGTGCTCTTAATCCCTCTTTTTGCGCTCGCTTCGGAAGTAGGAGACCGTACTATCCCTGCAGAAGTGGCACAATTGTCTGACAGTTTGAAACAAAGCTTTGCGCCGGACAAACGTGTGGCTTTGTTTGATGTAGACTACTCTTTCGCCGGAAAGAACGTCATGTTGCGTGGTGTCACTACTTCGGCCGAGGCAAAGGCTGCTTTGCTGAATGGCTTGGCAAAGAAAGGCTATACGGTGATGGATTGCCTGCAAGTGCTTCCTGACGAAGCCGGACTTGAAGGCAAGACGTATGGCATTGTCAACGTGTCGGTATGCAATCTTCGTGTGGACCCGGACTTCTCTTCGGAGATGATGACACAAGGATTGATGGGTATGCCGGTACGGGTGTTGCAGCGGGATGGCTGGTATCGCATCCAGACACCCGATAACTACATCGCATGGGTACACCGTGTCGGTATCCATCCCGTGACCAAAGAGGAACTGACTGCTTGGAACAAGGCAGAAAAGATTGTGGTGACTTCTCACTATGGTTTTGTTTATTCACAACCGAACGAGACATCGCAAACCGTTTCTGATGTTGCAGCCGGCAATCGCCTGAAGTGGGAGGGAAGCAAAGGCTCTTTCTATAAAGTAGCTTATCCCGACGGACGCCAGGGATATATCTCCAAATCGATCTCCATGCCCGAAAGCAAGTGGCGTGCAGGCTTGAAGCAAGATGCTGCCAGCATTATCCGCACGGCGCACACGATGATGGGCATTCCTTATCTTTGGGCGGGGACTTCTTCCAAAGGTGTGGATTGCAGCGGCTTTATGCGTACTGTTCTTTTCATGCACGATATCATTATCCCGCGCGATGCTTCCCAGCAGGCTTACGTGGGCGAGCATATCGATATTGCACCGGATTTCAGCAATCTGCAACCGGGTGATTTGATCTTCTTCGGTCGTAAGGCAACGCCGGAACGCAAGGAACGGGTGGTGCACGTCGGTATGTATATCGGTAACAAGCGTTTCATCCATTCGCAGGGAGACGTGCATGTCAGTAGTTTTGCCCCCGAAGATGAGCTGTTCGATGAATACAACCTCGGTCGCTTGCTGTTTGTCGCGCGCGTGATACCTTATATAAATAAGGAGAAACCGCTGAATACGACAGCAACGAATCCGTATTATCAGTGGTGATTAAAAACAGATACGCGTGTTCATATTTAGAACTAATTAATACCCTATATATTATGTCAAACAGAAGAGATTTCCTGAAAACCGCCGCTTTTGCCGCACTTGGCTCAGGCATTGTTGCCAATCATGTATTTGCCGGAGGAAACGGCGCCCCTTCCTTGTTCAATATCAATAGCAAGGCCGGAGTGACCCCGAAGATGAAACTGCGTTTCTTCCCCTATGAACTGAAACTGCGCCATGTCTTTACGGTGGCCACTTATTCGCGTACCACCACTCCCGATGTACAGGTAGAGATAGAGTACGACGGTATCATCGGCTACGGTGAAGCCTCTATGCCCCCTTATCTGCAACACGAATTAGGTACGATGGACAGCGTACTGGCTTTCCTGAAGAAAGTGCAAGATACCATCGACCGCTTCTCCGATCCTTTCCAACTGGAAGACATCTTGGCCTATGTCGACAGCCTTTCAGAAGGAGACGCTGCCGCCAAAACTGCCGTAGACATCGCCCTGCACGACCTTGTAGGCAAATTGCTTCAAGCTCCCTGGTATAAGATATGGGGACTGGACAAGGATAAGGCTCCTTCTACCACCTTTACCATCGGTATCGATACCCCCGACGTAGTGCGCGAGAAGACCCGGGAATGTGCCGACCGGTTCAATATTCTCAAAGTGAAACTGGGACGCGAGAACGACAAGGAAATGATCGAAACAATCCGTTCCGTAACCAATCTTCCGATAGCCATCGATGCCAACCAAGGATGGAAAGACAAGCATTACGCTCTCGACATGATACACTGGCTCAACGAAAAAGGCATCGTCATGATAGAACAGCCCATGCCCAAAGAACAACTGGATGACATTGCCTGGGTAACCCAACAAAGCCCGCTGCCGGTCTTCGCCGATGAATCCATCCAGCGTTTGAAAGATGTGGCAGGTCTGAAAGATGCCTTTACCGGTATCAACATCAAGTTGATGAAATGTACCGGCATGCGCGAAGGCTGGAAGATGGTAACCCTGGCCCGTGCCCTGGGCATGAAGGTAATGGTGGGTTGTATGACCGAAACGTCCTGTGCCTGCTCTGCTGCCGCCCAATTCTCTCCCGCTGTGGACTTTGCCGACCTCGACGGCAATCTGCTGATAGCTAATGATCGCTTCAAAGGCATGGAAGTAGTGAAAGGCAAGATTACGTTGCCCGACCTGCCAGGTATTGGAGTCGTAAAAATCTAAATAACGTATTTATGAAAAAGCTGCTATATATCACTGCCTTGTTTATTCTCGCTTCCGCGTGCAGCACGAAGCTGGAGAACAAACCTTATAGTTGGGACGAAGACCTGCACCAGCGCCTGCTCACCGATTTTCGGCTGACAGAATCCCAGGTGAAGGACTACATCCGTAAATACATCCCCGATGTGACCGACGAACAAATGCGCCAGTGGGAAGAGTCCAAAGCACTGGAATGCATGGTGCTGGATGGTGAGAAACGCTACTTCCGCAATGCCGGACCCAACCTTTTCCGCGTAGACTCTGCCTGCTATAACATCAAAGTAGCTAAAGAAGGCACTGCACCGAGCGGCAGCGAAAAGGTGAATATGGAGAACCTGCCTGAAATCATCTCTGCCGTCAAAGAAAGTGGTAGCCCCATTGTCGCCCCCAAGCGTATGCGCGTCACTTATACACTGACGGTGGACTCCAACGCCGTGCCTGCCGGAAAGATCATCCGTTGCTGGTTGCCATTTCCTCGTACCGACGAAGCCCGCCAGCAGGATGTCAAGCTCATTTCTACGGGCGAATCCGAGTACACACTTTCTCCATTGAACTGCCACCATAGCACCCTCTATATGGAGAAACGTGCCGCCGCCGGCGAGCCCACTGTCTTTTCCGAAACCTTTGAGTTCACCGCTAACGGCGAGTGGCATAATCTGAAGCCGGAAGACGTGCAGCCTTATGATACCACCACCGCTCTCTACAAGGAATATACTGCCGAACGCGAGAAACACATCATTTTCTCCCCGCGTCTGCGCGAACTTGCTGCCAAATTGACAGCCGGTGAAACCAATCCTTACCTGAAAGCCAAGCGCCTTTTCCGCTGGGTGAACGATAACTTCCCCTGGGCGTCTGCACGCGAGTACTCCACGATCGAGAATATTCCGGAATACGTCTTGGACAATCGTCATGGCGATTGCGGCCAGGTCAGTCTGCTGTTTATCACGCTGTGCCGGATCAGTGGTATTCCCGCCCATTTCCAGAGCGGCTTCATGATGCATCCGCGTGCCTGGAACCTGCACGACTGGGCGGAAGTGTATTTTGAAGGTGTCGGCTGGGTGCCCGTCGACCAGTCATTCGGTATTCCTACCTTTGCCCGCAATGCCGACGAAGAGTATTTCTTTCTGGGCGGCATCGACTCCTGGCGGATGATTGTAAACTCCGATTACGGCATGCCGCTGGTACCCGAGAAGAAGTACCCGCGCAGCGAAACCGTCGACTTCCAACGTGGCGAAGTGGAATGGGAGGGAGGCAATCTCTACTTCCCGCAATGGGACTATCACATGGACATCGATTACTTGAATTATTAAGTAGCATATACCCCATCGAAACAGATGATGCGTTCAGGCCGAACGCATCATCTGTTTGACTCTAACGCATCATCCGTTTGATGAAAACACATCATCTGTTTTATCGGAACAGATGATGTGTTTTTTTATGCCCTATCTGTCAGTCTTTTAACAGTCAGTAATCGTGCACAAATGCTAATTTGTCAGCCCCTGCCGTTAACCGCTGTTAAGCCCCAAATATTCACTGTTAAAAGAGAACAAAAATAGATGACAAGCGGAATAACTGAACGTTTTTTGTCGTTATTTTAACGTCGTAATGTTAAACAAGACTTGAATATTAACAATTAAATGAATAGAAGAAATAGTATGAAACAGACAACAAAAAACATCCTTGGGGTTGCAGCAATCGTACTCCTTAGCTCAGGAGTAGCTGGTTTAACCACTTATAAGATGCTGAATAAGGAGAAACCTGCCGCATTCAGCGAGTTGTTCGAACAGAACACAAACAATCTGCAGTTGGCGGCTTTCCATGCTACGGATGCCCAGCCTGTGGACTTGACGCAAGCAGCAGAGAACTCGGTTCATGCTGTGGTACATATACGTGCAAAGCAATTAGGTAAAACCCAGACCGTTCAGGAGATGCCGAACGATATCTTTGAATTCTTTTTCGGTGGTCGCGGACAACGTCAGATCCAAACCCAGCCGCGTGTAGGTTTTGGTTCCGGTGTCATCATCTCTAAGGACGGATATATCGTGACAAACAATCACGTAGTGGAAGGCGCCGATGAAATCACCGTGAAGCTGAACGACGACCGTGAGCTGAAAGGACGCATCATCGGTACTGACCCCGGCACGGACTTGGCTCTGATTAAGATAGAAGGTGACGATTTCCCGACTGTTCCGGTTGGAGACTCTGACGCACTGAAGGTAGGTGAGTGGGTATTGGCGGTAGGTAATCCGTTCAATCTGAACTCTACGGTAACAGCAGGTATTGTCAGTGCGAAAGCCCGCTCCATTGGTGGAGTTGCCTCTAACGGACAAGCTGCCAATATCCAGTCTTTCATTCAGACAGATGCTGCCATCAATCAAGGCAACAGTGGTGGTGCGTTGGTAAATGCAAAAGGTGAACTGGTGGGCATCAATGCCATGCTTTACTCACCGACGGGAGCTTACTCCGGTTATGGATTTGCCATACCCACCAGCATCATGACGAAAGTAATTTCCGATTTGAAGCAATTCGGTACTGTGCAGCGTGCATTGCTGGGCGTTTCGTGCACCGATCTGAACACCAGCTTGCAGATGGATGATGATGATAGCCGCGTGAAGGAGATCAAGGACAAGGCCAAAGAACTGGGTATCAAAGAAGGTATCTGGATCAGAGAAATCGTGGAAGGCGGTTCGGCTGCCGGCATATTGAAGGTAGATGATATCATTATCAGCATCGACGGTAAAAAGATACATCGCTTTGCCGACATGCAGGAAGTTCTTGCCAAAAAGCGTCCGGGTGATAAAGTGAGAGTAACGGTTCTTCGCGATAAGAAGGAAAAAGATTTCGATATTACCTTGAAGAACGAGCAAGGTACCACAAAGGTGATGAAAGATGCCGGAATGGATATCTTGGGTGCAGCCTTCAAGCCGGTGTCTTCCGAATTGAAGAAACAGCTCAACTTAGGCTACGGTCTGGAAGTGACAGGTGTTTCCAATGGCAAGATGGCCGATGCCGGTATTCGCAAAGGTTTCATCATCTTGAAAGCCAATAATCAGCAGATGAGAACAGTAGATGATTTGGAAAAAGTTCTGAAGGAAGCTACGAAATCTCCCGAACAGGTATTGTTCATCACGGGTATGTTCCCGTCGGGCAAGCGTGCAAGCTATGCAGTTGATTTAACTCAAGAATAACAGAAAACAGGTAGATAGGTAAGAAGATTGTAATTTAAGCAAACAAAAGAGAAAAAGGGGTGTCGGCAAAACATTTGTCGGCATCCTTTTTGTTATTATAGATAAGATATAAATTAGGTGAAAAAGTTGGGACGAAACTATCGTAACAGAATAATTTGTCGTAACTTTGCAACCCAAATCTGTTTTAGAAGAATGAGACAATTAAAAATCACCAAAAGTATCACTAACAGAGAGAGCGCTTCTCTTGACAAGTATTTGCAGGAAATCGGTCGCGAAGACCTCATTACTGTCGAAGAGGAGGTAGAGCTCGCTCAGCGCATCCGCAAGGGTGACCGTATTGCGCTTGAAAAGCTGACACGTGCCAATCTGCGTTTCGTTGTATCTGTAGCCAAGCAGTACCAGAACCAAGGTTTGAGTTTGCCCGACTTGATTAACGAGGGAAATTTAGGACTGATCAAGGCTGCCGAAAAGTTCGATGAAACACGTGGTTTCAAGTTTATCAGTTATGCAGTATGGTGGATACGCCAGTCTATTTTGCAAGCTTTGGCAGAGCAGTCACGTATCGTGCGTCTTCCGCTGAACCAGGTAGGTTCGCTGAACAAGATCAGCAAAGCCTTCTCTAAGTTCGAGCAGGAAAACGAACGTCGTCCGTCTCCCGAAGAACTTGCCGATGAACTGGAAATCCCTGTTGACAAGATCTCTGATACGCTGAAGGTTTCCGGACGCCATATCTCGGTGGACGCACCTTTCGTAGAAGGAGAAGACAACAGCCTGCTCGATGTGCTGGTCAACGACGACTCTCCTATGGCCGACCGCTCTTTAGTGAACGAGTCTCTTGCGAGGGAAATTGATAGAGCACTTTCTACGTTAACCGATAGGGAAAAAGAAATCATACAGATGTTTTTCGGTATCGGACAACAAGAAATGACATTGGAAGAAATCGGCGACAAATTCGGCTTGACCCGTGAACGTGTACGTCAGATTAAGGAAAAAGCAATCAGAAGATTAAGACAAAGTAATCGTAGCAAATTGCTCAAATCTTATTTGGGATAAATAAGAAATATCAGTTTCCGACAAATAGAAGGTATTAAAAACCGGTCTGTCTTTATAGATAGCCGGTTTTTTTGTTATCTTTGCTCCCAAAAACTAACAACTTATGAAATACGTTCGGATACTTTTTGCCGTTGCGCTGGCCTTTGTGTTTTGCTCGGCATTTACTCTCAAAGACAAGGAGAAGAAGGAAAAAGCGGTTTATGCTTTCGGTGTGGGGGCTTCCTTCAATGATTCAGTGGTATATTTTACGGAAGTCCAGATGCTGGACAGTGTGGAACTGGATAAGAGCGGATTCTTGCCCAAACGCGATTTATATACATACCAGTTGAAAAATTTTCTGGAATATGAGATGAAGAAACCCGACTATACTTGCATGATTTATTTCTCCGAGAACAAAAGCAAACTGGAAAAAGAAGTTTCAAAAGTGCGGGGAAAGTATAGAAAGAGCAAAGGAGTGGTGCTACAGGTACTGCCGCCGGCGGGATTTATGTTTAAGAAGCCTCAGGAATAATTTAAAGTATGAAAACAAAGCTGTATCATATTCTTTTCTTCTTTTTCCCTTTGCTAATGTCGGCGTGTGGTGGCGATGACCCGACTCCTGAACCTTCAGTGGACGGGAAACGTACTGTATTGGTATATATGGCTGCAGACAATAGTATAAATCCATTGGCAGGATTTACTGATGGGGATTTGGATGAACTGAAAGCAGGGATGAGTTCAATCAGCAATACATCCGGTATGCATTTGTTGGTTTATATAGATACGGGATCCCCTCGGTTGATAGAAATTGAAAATAAAGGTGGTAATGTTTGTGAAACAATCATCAAAGAGTATGAAGACCGTAATTCTTGTGGAGTAAGTGAGACACAAGAAGTGTTCAATGATGTGTTTGGAAATTCTCTGTATAAAGCAGAAAGTTATGGCTTGATTTATTGGTCACATGGTGAAGGGTGGATACCTACTCCATTACCTTCTACTCGCTGGATAGGAAATGATAAGACTGGAGGAGGACATTATATGAATATTGAGGACTTGAAGTCTGTATTGCAGAATGCTCCTCATTTTGATTTCATTATGTTTGATGCTTGCTTTATGCAATCGATTGAAGTAGCATACGAGTTGCGTAATTTTTGCGATTACTACATTGGTTTCCCTGCAGAGAATCCAGGTCCTGGTGCTGCTTATGATAGAATGTTTCCTTATATATTTCAGAAAGGTGCAGCAGTGGAAATGGCTGTCGGTACTTTTTCAGCTTATGATGAAATTTATACCGGAAAAATAGGAAGTAATAGTAATTGGACAATGGGTACCGCTATAGATGTACTGAAATCATCCGAACTTGATGCCTTAGCAGCTGCCACGGCAAATGCCTTGTCGGGAGTTGTGGTAGACAGATCAGTTCTTCGTTCATCGGTTTTTGACTATGATCGGCGTAGTATAGCCTCGTCCTCTTATGTAGGTTATTATGATTTTGTGGAAATGATGGAAGCGCTTGTGACGGATAGAACCATTTTAGATAAATGGAAGCAGGCGTATAATGCGGCTTCTGTTTGTTGGAACAAAACACCGATGATTTATTCTATGTCTGTCGGTATGTTCTCCATGGAGCGGGCAAATGGTGTTTCCCACTATATCCCTTCCGCTTCCACTACTTCTGCTGCTCGAGCTACCAATGCCGCTTATCGCTCTACCGCATGGTACAATGCTGCCGGTCTTTCCAAGCTTGGTTGGTAAAAGCCGGTTCATACACAACATACCGAACGGATTATTTCAGATGATTTCTATCTGAGATAATCCGTTCTTTTTTATCGCTATTCTCATTAAAAATAAGTTGCTTAACATTATTTTCCAATGGAAATTATTAAATAAGAGAAATTATTCTTTTCTTTGTACCGTCAAACTTAAAAATAAAGAATATGAAATATGTAATTATTGGCGGTGTAGCAGGTGGAGCCACGGCAGCCGCGCGACTGAGAAGAGTGAACGAAACAGCCGATATCCTTTTGTTGGAAAAAGGCCCCCATATCTCGTATGCTAACTGCGGTTTACCTTACTATATAGGCGGTGTCATTGCAGAGCGTGAAAAACTTCTGGTGCAGACACCCGAATCCTTTGGCAAGCGTTTTCGCATTGATGTGCGGGTACAGAATGAAGTGCTTGCCATTCATCCCTCAACCAAAACCCTCACCATACGCAATGCGGAAGGAAAAGAGTACGAGGAAAGCTATGACAAGCTCCTCCTGTCTCCGGGAGCCAATCCTGTGAAGCCACCTTTGGAGGGCATTCATTCCGAAGGTATTTTCACTTTGCGCAATGTCGAAGATACCGACCATATCAAAGCTTATATCACAGACAAGCGTGTGAAGCGTGCCGTCGTTGTAGGTGCCGGATTCATCGGACTGGAAATGGCAGAAAACCTGCATCATGCCGGCATCGCTGTTTCCGTGGTCGAGATGGGCAATCAGGTAATGGCCCCTATCGACTTCTCTATGGCGGCTTACATCCATCAGCATCTGTCGCAGAAGGGTGTATCGCTCTATCTGGAAGAAGGCGTTACCCACTTTCAGCGTACTGACCAGGGCATCACCGTCTTTCTGAAAAGCGGAAAGACGATTCCTGCCGATATGGTACTGCTTTCCATCGGCGTGCGTCCTGCCACGGCATTGGCACAGCAAGCCGGCTTAAAGCTGGGCGAAACGGGTGGCATTTGGGTGGACGAACATCTGGAAACTTCCGAAAAAGATATCTATGCCGTAGGCGATGCCATCGAATATCCTCATCCTCTGACCGGAAAGCCGTGGCTGAATTATCTCGCCAATCCTGCCAATCGCCAGGGGCGCATCGTGGCAGATAACATGGCGTTCGGCAATACAGTTTCTTATGAAGGAGCTATCGGCACTTCCATTGCCAAGGTTTTCGACATGACCGTAGCTTCTACGGGACTTGCCGCCAAGCGTCTGAAGCAGTGGGGCATGGAGTATCAGAGTTCAGTCACCCATTCGGCTTCGCATGCCGGTTATTATCCGGATGCATTGCCCTTGACGCTAAAGCTGACCTTTCACCCTCAAACAGGTAAGCTTTACGGTGCTCAATGTATAGGTTTTGAGGGAGTGGACAAGCGTATCGACCAGATAGCCGGACTCATTAAGAATGGCGGTACCGTGTACGACCTTATGGAAACGGAGCATGCCTATGCGCCTCCTTTCTCATCGGCAAAAGATCCTATTGCCATTGCCGGATATGTGGCTTCCAATATTATCAGTGGCGCCATGCCTGCCATCTCCTGGCGCGAACTGGTTGAGCAGAAAGACGGGGTGATGTTGATCGATACCCGTACTCCCGAAGAATTCTCTTTCGGCACCATTCCGGGGGCTGTCAATATCCCTTTGGATGAAATGCGCGAACATCTTGCCGAAATCCCGACGGATAAGCCCGTTGTACTGTTTTGTGCCGTCGGACTGCGCGGTTATCTGGCTCAACGCATCCTGATGGGACGCGGCTACCGGAATGTACGTAATCTGATTGGCGGTTATAAGACTTATTCTACGGCGATAGCGCCTGTTCCGCGTCCTTCGGCTGAGGTGGTTTCATCAAACGCAGATACTTCTTCTGCTCCTGTTTCTGAAAAAGAACCGTTGAAGATTAATGCATGCGGATTGCAGTGCCCGGGGCCTATCATGCAGGTGAAGAAAGCGATAGATAGCATTGCCGCCGGCGAGCGGGTGGAGATTGTAGCAACCGATGCCGGCTTTGCCCGTGATGCCTCTGCGTGGTGCGACACTACCGGAAATAAACTGATTGGACAACATGAAGAGAAAGGCCGCTATACGGTTGTGATAGAGAAAGGCGATCCGGCTTGTGCATGCCCTTCCGATACCCGTTCGGGTGGGGGCAGGGGAAAGACCCTGATCTTGTTCAGTGATGATCTGGACAAAGCATTGGCCACTTTTATTCTGGCAAACGGTGCGGCTGCTACGGGGCAGAAAGTATCCATCTTCTTCACTTTCTGGGGACTGAATGTCTTGAAGAAGGTACAGAAACCCAAAGTGCAGAAAGATTTCTTCGGAAAAATGTTTGGCATGATGTTGCCGTCCAGTTCTTTGAAATTGAAGTTGTCGCAGATGAATATGTTCGGTATGGGCAGCCGTATGATGCGGTTCCTGATGAAGCGTAAAGGAGTAGATTCTT
Organism: Bacteroides sp. GD17; assembly: GCF_038448625.1. Taxonomy (NCBI): domain Bacteria; kingdom Pseudomonadati; phylum Bacteroidota; class Bacteroidia; order Bacteroidales; family Bacteroidaceae; genus Bacteroides; species Bacteroides sp. GD17. The sequence continues at coordinate 83,943 of NZ_JBCEZS010000016.1, read as the reverse complement.
TGGAATCCTTGCGTTCGCAGGCATTGGCGCAGGGAGTGGAGTTCATAGCCTGCCAGATGTCTATGGATATGATGGGCATCCAGCGTGAAGAGCTGCTCACCGATGTCACTATAGGCGGTGTCGCTACCTATATGGAGCGTGCGGACAAGGCTAATGTGAACCTTTTCATTTAGAAATAGTTTATAAGCGGAATATTCTTTATTTTTGCACCATTAAAAGAAAAGGAGAAGAAAATGGAGACTTTATGCAAAATCCGTGATGTCTATCGGGCAATAGCCGAGTTTGAGGTACAGTTTACGCAGAGGTACGATCTTTCGTTGAACGAAGGAATGTTGTTGTGCACTTTGCTCAACAGTCCTAAACTTACTTCCAGCGAGATAGCCGAAGCGTTAGGACTGTCAGCCTCCAATACTTCCAAAGTCATTCGTTCTGTGGAGGAGAAGAAACTCATTACCCGTCTGATAGGCAAAGAAGACAAGCGCCAGATGCGTTTCTCCCTGACTGCGGAAGGAAAGAGCCGGATTACCGATATCAAGAATGCTACTTTCGAGATGCCTGAGCTGTTGCAGCAGGTTGTAAGCCTGGTATAGGCGCTTTTACCGGCTTTCGTTGGCATAGAATAAAGAGTTAATATCGTGTTTGCAGGAAGTTAATTTCCTGCCGACACGATATTTGTTTCTTGTATGACACGATATTAATACTTTGGAAGACACGAAGTTAATTTGTTCCCTTGACGTTTCTTCTCTCCTTGGCGAGGGCTGCAATCAGGTATTTCCCTTTGGTGTTTACTACGCTCCATCGTGTATCGTGAATGATTCTCCATACGGGATGCCCTAGCCTGCCGTAGTCTGACAGTCGCAGGATGGTTTTCTGCTCGTCCGGATTGCTGATGTGCAGTTGCTCCATGTCCAGCAGCAGGCATTCCAGGTTATGGGTCTGCTTGTTGTAGGCATATCCCGGAATTTCTATCGCAGAATTACCCGTCAGATTTCCTCCGTTCTCCCCCGGGGGAGTCAGAGGGGGAAGTGCTTTACTTTCGTTTGCTTTACTTTCGTTTGCTCTACTTTCTTTGCTTTCTTTGCTTTGTTGTGGATTGCATGTATTTTCGGAGGAATTGTCTGCATGTTGCGTGCAATTTCCCTGTTCTTGCGTACAATTAGCATTTTCATTACCTTTACCATTTTCATTATCTTTCCCGCTTTCGTTGCCTGTATCGCTTTTATTATCTTTCTCATCTTTCTCGCTTCCCTCTGCTTTAACCAGCATGTAGGGTAGGGAGGGTAAGTCCCTTTTTCTCCGCTTGGTGGCTTCGAGCCATACTTTCTGTATTTCAATGGAAGTCAGTACCTGCTGTTCCCGGTATGTTTTCAGGTCGAAGAATCCCTTTTCCACCAGAATATCCACAATGCCCTGCATTTCTTGCTCGTTGATGTCCTTTCCTGCTTTATTGGTGAAGAGCAGGCATTGCTCTTCATCCCATTTCAGGTAATATCCGTTCTCTTTGTGTATCTTGCACAGTAGCTTCATAATTGCTGCTGTGCTTTTCAATCCGAATTTAGCTTCCGCCAATTCTATCGGTACTTCGTCCATGAAGCTTACTTTAAACGGGAAATATAGCATTCCCCCATACGTCATTGCCATTTCTTCTAATTTTTAATTTTTGACTTTTCATTTTTCACTTTTCACTTTTCATTCTCAATTAATCGGTCTCCATTCCAGAAAGTTTTCCATTTGGAAGCTTCTCCATGCTTGCACTTCCACGTCCCAGTAGACGACGGTACTTGTTACTTTGGTGATGTCATACTCTCTTTGGAAGCTTGTTTCGTAGAACCGAAGTGTTGCCTTCACCAGTTTGAATGTCCCGTCCTGTTTGTGATAGGCAATGAGCGCGTAGCCGTATTGCATGTGATCGATAAGACTTTCGATTCTCTCTGCCATCCAAGAGGCACACGTTTCCGTGTACCCCTTTTCAAGCATGATACGTATTTTCCATAGATTTCTGAGTGCTTCGTGAAGTGAAGCGGGCTTTTTCATTTTCTTCATTTTGTTCAATTTGAATTAATAAATTTGTTGTTTATTCAGCAGATAATCAGGTATAAAAAGAAAGATGCCTTCTTCTTGAGGAAGCGGCATCTTTTCAGTTGTGGCTTGATCTTTGCTAAAGTGGCGGCAAAGATAAATAGTATTCCAATAGGGTGTATAAATTTAATTATTGTGTATTTTATTCTTTCTTTTGCAGGTCTTTTCCATCTTTTTCCCTTTTATCTCTTTAGCATGTAATTTTCTATATACTTCACTGATTTCTAACTCTATTGTTTTGGCTGACAATGGCTTTCCTTCATCTGATAGTAACATCTTAGTCTTATACAAGAAGTCTGCCAACGCCTTCATTCCTGTTGGACCTTTTTGATGAAAACATCCCTCTTCGTACCATTCAATGAATTGCTCTATCACAGTTTCTCTGTATTCGGGAAGTACTCCAGTTACTACTCCGCAAGGGGGACGTCCCACTTGTCCCTTAGTACTTGAATCATTGCCTTTTAATTCATCTTTACATGTGTTTTCCAACTCTTTTTTTGGAAGCTCTTCAGCATTTCATCTTGTTCCATAATTTTCATTTTTTAAGTTCATAATTTAATATATGTGAAATGTAAAAAAGGCGCAAAGGTAGTGTAAACTCATTTAATTAGGAACTGATCCTTTGATGAAAAGTTTATGATAATGTAATATTTGGATTTAATTAGTTGTAATACAGATGGGTATCTGTTTGTGATAGAGGTGACTTTTAAACGTTCGTTTAATGGACGCAAAGATAAGGTAGTTTTTTATATCTGCAAAATGTTTAATAAAAATATTTTGAATGCTATTTTCTTTTATCGTATAATGTGTTGATATTTAGTGCAATATACTTTGCTTTTTATAATTTAAATTTCCGTTCTCTTTTATTAAACTTTGGTGCTTGTATTTTTCTAAATCTTGACGTCCAAAAAACGAACGTCTATTGAACGCTTTTTGCTTGTAATTACTTCGTTTATAGCTTTTTACCTGCAAGGTAATGAACAACTACAGAAAATCTGTTGACAAGAGGAGTACAAAGCTTGTCGTATTTCATATAAAGTGCTCACAAGTAATTGAATTTCAGTTATATGCAAGAAGTTCAAAGCCCCGAAAGAACGCCTTTTTCTGAAATAAAACATCGAATGGAAGCGGATAAAGAGACCGAAATCTGGTATGCGATGCGTGCCACATACCGTAGAGAGCCCGATGCCATGCGTTTACTCGAAAAGGAAAAATTGGGCTGTTTTGTTCCCATGCAATACAAGATCAGCATGAAGAAAGGGAAGAAAATCCGCTCTTTGGTTCCTGTCATTCACAATTTGCTTTTTGTCCATGCCTGCCCTTCGGATTTGAAGCGTGTCAAGTCCCAGGTCACTTACCTGCAATATATCACCGATACCCGCAGCGGCCAGAAGATCATTGTCCCCGACAAGGATATGCAGCGTTTCATCGCCGTATCCGGCACCTATAATGACCATCTCTTGTATTTTCAACCCGATGAACTGAACTTGTCGAAAGGTACCAAAGTTCGTGTCATCGGTGGTGAATTCGAAGGTCAGGAGGGCGTTTTCCTGAAGGTTCGTGGTGCCCGCGACCGCCGTGTCGTCATCCAGATCCAAGGCGTCATCGCTGTTGCCATGGCCACCATCCATCCGGATCTGATCGAAGTAATAGAATAACAGCCGATTGGCACAATCTGTCATGCAGAGCGTAGCGAAGCATCTACTCTCTTTTTTAATCTGAAATCATAAATCTACAATAATTAATTATGTCTCTTTTACAAGAAGCAATCACCCTCCAGCTTGCGGCGCACGACCTGCTGTATCTGGGTATGGACGGGAGCCCCATCTATAGCGATGACCTGTCTCGCCGCAACGGTGAAGTTTATCGGCTGACTACGGCTCTGTATAATTCCGGCCTCTATGGCTCTACCTTGGAAGAACAGGCTAACATCTGCCTGGCCCTCCTGATGGGCTATAACGCCTCGTTCATCGACCACGGCGAGAAGCAGCAGTGTGTCCAGGCCGTTTTGGACCGTTGCTGGGATATCCTTGATGCCCTTCCGGCTTCACTTCTCAAGCTCCGTCTGCTCACTGCCTGCTATGGCGAGGTGTATGACGAACCCTTGGCGGATGAAGCCCGTTCTATCATCACCGCCTGGGACACAGCCTCGCTTACCGCCGAGCAGCAGGAGGTCATCGAAGAATTTCAGAATGTGGTGGGTAATCCCTATCCATGGGAGGAAGTGGACGAATAATCTGGAATAAACGGTCAAAAGCTATTTCCTGTTTTTAGAAAAAGCGTATATTTGCGTATCACTTCTAAAAACGGTCAGACAAGATGGAACAGATGCGTAAATTGCCTATCGGTATACAGACTTTTGAAAAGCTGCGTGAAGAAAATTATCTTTATGTGGATAAAACAGCCATGGTCTATAAAATAGCATCCAATTCCACTCCTTATTTCCTGAGTCGTCCGCGTCGTTTCGGCAAGAGCCTGCTTCTTTCTACCTTCGAATCTTATTTTCAAGGACGTAAGGATTTGTTCGAGGGGCTTGCCATAGAGAAATTAGAAACCCAATGGGAACAATATCCGGTGTTGCATCTGGACCTGAACGTCCGGAAGTACGAGACAGCTACAGATCTGATTGCCATGCTCAATCAATATCTGGAAAAGTGGGAATGGCAGTGCGGCACGGAAAAGCAGGAACGTAGTCCCGAGGAGCGTTTTGCATACGTGATAGAGCAAGCGTACGTTCAAACGGGCAAGCAAGTTGTAGTCTTGATTGATGAATACGACAAGCCTTTGCTTCAAGCACTTTCGGATGGGCAATTGACAGAAGAGTACCGCCGGATCTTGAAAGCCTTTTATGGCGTGCTGAAAAGTGCCGACCGCTATCTCCGCTTTGTTTTCCTGACCGGTGTGACGAAGTTTGCCCAAGTCAGTGTATTCAGCGACTTAAATCAGTTGCAGGACATCAGTACATGGCCCGATTATTCCTCTTTGTGTGGCATTACCCAGGAAGAACTGGTCCGGACGTTTACTCCGGAGATAGAACGTTTGGGTGCTTTCAACGGCATGGATTTCGATACCACTTTAGAACGGATGACCAAGCTGTATGACGGCTATCATTTTTGCCCCCATAGCGAAGGGGTTTTTAATCCTTTCAGCGTATTGAATGCTTGCAAGTCGAAGATACATATCAACCTGCAAGATGCATGGCATCTCGGCATTGGAATTTTTCAAGAAATTCTTTCATGAAATCATGCTTGGACGTAGAGATTATGAGAACTTACTCCCTATGACAATAGGCATTAAACCTAATAAAATTTAAAATTAATCCTGATTTTGACATCTTTTATAGTGGAACCGTCTTTTGACGGCTTTCATTATCGGGTATGTCATTTTTGGACGCTAACGAAGGGGGAAGCAAATGAAGCGGCCTGATAGGACAGAATCTAATATCAAACAAAATTTTTAATTTTACCATGAATGTAACTTGTTGATAGACAAGGCTACGCTGTAGTGGTGGTTTACAATATAAGAAGCTGTTTAAATTCTGTTCAAAAAGTTTTTATTCAGCTTCTTTTGAGTCTCTTTTCGGTCTGTTTCCCTCTTTTTATTCGTCACATAGCCCACTATGCTCCTCTTAAAAACAGAAAAACATCCTCAAAAAGAACTTTCAAAATAATGCTGAACAAAATTTAAACAGCTTCTAAAAATAAAGTTTTATGGCAAAAATAGTTTATTTGGGCATGATTGGTGATATCATGCATCCGGGTTACATTAACATCATCAATAAGGCTGCTGAATATGGTGATGTGATGATAGGCTTGTTCACAGACAGGGCGATTGCTAATCATCGCCGTCTTCCTTATCTTACATGGGAGCAGAGGAAGAATGTTGTGGAGAATATCAAGAATGTATCTAAGGTCGTTCCGCAGGAGGATTGGAGTTATGTGACTAACCTTCTTGAATATAGGCCTGACTATATCATACATGGAGATGATTGGTTGGCAGGTCCGGATAAATACATACGCGATGAAGTTTTTAAGGTGATGGAAAAGTTGGGTGGTGAAGTTATCGAGATACCTTACACAAAGAATATCTCTGCATCAGGAATCAAACAGGAGATTGATTCGCTTGGGGTGACTCCCCAAATGCGCCTTTCTTCTCTCCGTAGGTTGATTGCGGCAAAGCCTATAGTCCGCATTCTTGAGTCTCATAATGGACTTACCGGTCTTATTGCTGAACACACCAAAGTAGAGGTGAATGGTCAGGAGCGGGAATTTGACGGGATGTGGGCATCTTCTCTTACCGATTCTACATCTAAGGGCAAACCGGATATTGAGGCTGTTGACCTTACTACCCGTCTCCATGATTTGAACGATACTCTTGAAGTCACTACTAAGCCTGTTATTTTTGATGGTGATACGGGAGGCAAGATTGAGCACTTTGGTTTTACAGTACGTACCCTTGAACGTCTTGGCATCTCTTGTGTTATCATTGAGGATAAGGTAGGTCTGAAGCAGAACTCGCTATTTGGAACTGATGCCGTTCAGACTCAGGATACCATTGAAGGTTTTCAGGCAAAGATTCGTGCGGGTAAGGAAGCCCAGATTACACGAGACTTTATGATTGTTTCTCGTTGTGAATCTCTCATCGCGGGCAAGTCGGTGGATGATGCCCTTGAACGTTGTCATGCCTATGTTGATGCTGGAACGGATGGTATTATGATTCATTCGAAGGAAAAGAACGGTGAGGACATAAAAGAGTTCTGCCAGCGTTTCCGCAAGTATGACGATCATACTCCGATTGTTGTTGTTCCTACGACTTATAATCAATTTACAGAGGAGGAACTTGCGGGGTGGGGTGTCAATGTGGTGATTTATGCTAACCACATGCTTCGTTCGGCTTATCCGGCTATGGTCAAATGTGCAGAGACTATCCTTCGTACCAGCCGTTCGCTTGAGGCTTCGAAACAGTACTGTATGCCAATCAAGCAGATTCTTAACCTTATACCCGGAACTAAGAAGAAGTAATCGTTGTAAATTTTGAAATGTAAATAATTATGATAAGACCTGAGTTTTTTGTAAATACCCTCAAGGAGTATGGCATTGATTTCTATGCGGGAGTTCCTGATTCATTGCTAAAGAATATCTGCGCTTACATAACTGACAATCTTCCTGCGGAGCAGAACATCATAGCTGCCAATGAAGGCGGTGCGATGGGTATTGCGGCCGGCTATCATTTGGCAACCGGTAAGGTGCCTGCCGTTTATATGCAGAACTCCGGTGAGGGCAATATAATCAATCCGCTTGCATCCCTTACCGATAAAGAGGTTTATAACATTCCAGTGCTCCTCGTCATCGGATGGAGAGGCCGTCCTGGAGTCCATGATGAACCTCAGCATGTAAAGCAGGGCAAGGTGACAACCGGCTTGCTTAACACAATGGGCATCAACTATGCCATTCTTCCTAAAGACGAAGAAGGGGCGGCGAAACAAATTAAGATGGCTGCTGATTTTATGAAAGCAACGAACGAGTGTTATGCTCTTGTGATAGAGAAAGACACTTTTGATGCTTATACACTTCAGAAGGTGGAAACCAATGGCTTTACTATCTCCCGTGAAGAAGCCGTACGGAAAGTGGCTTCCTGTGTTGAGGATAACGCTTGTATCGTTTCTACCACCGGAATGATTTCTCGTGAGCTCTTTGAGGCACGCACGGCTTGGAATCAGGGACACGAACGTGATTTCTTGACAGTAGGTTCCATGGGGCATGCTTCGCAGATAGCCCTCGGCATAGCTCTCCAAAAGCCGGACCGTAGGATATATTGTTTTGATGGTGATGGCGCCAGCATTATGCATATGGGCAATATGGCCATTACTGCCAGCATGAAGTGCAAGAATTACGTGCATGTGGTGTTCAATAATGGCACACACGATTCTGTGGGTGGCCAGCCTACGGTAGGTCTCCGGATTGACCTCTGTGGAGTGGCAAAGGCTTTGGGGTATAAGGCCGCCTATTCAGTTTGTACGATGGAAATTCTCGAAGCGACCCTTGCGAAACTTAAAGATGTCGAAGGTCCTGTTTTTCTTCAGGTTTGTGTAAAGAAGGGTAATCGGAAGGACCTTGGCCGCCCAACGACCACTCCTGTTCAGAACAAGGACTCACTTATGGCGTTTCTTCAAAAATGAAAGTTGTTTTGTTTGCTGATATACATGCTAATCTGACAGCTTTTGAGGCTGTCCTTGCTGATATCAATACTTGTTATCAGCCCGATGCGATGATTAGTTTGGGAGACCTTATAGATTATGGCATGCGTTCGAACGAAATTATAGAGCGCATTCAAGAAGTTCAGATTCCTATAGTTGCTAATCTAAAAGGCAATCACGAGAAAGCCTTGGTTGATAGTGACCTTTCCCATTTTTCGTCAGAGAGGGGGCGTGTAATGTCAACCTATACAAGGAATCATCTTAATCAAGCATCTCAGAATTATATAAAGAATGTGATGCAAGAACCTAAGCAAACGCTGGAGATAGATGGCAATAAAGTACTTCTTTTGCATGGCAGCATTGAAGACCCTTATTGGGGCAAATTGACACCGTCTAAAGTTGATGACGAAAAATATAAGGATTACGACTACGTAATCAGTGGGCATATCCACCAGTCTTATAAGATAGATGTATTTTTCAAGGCGGAAACTCCATTAATGCGTAATCAGAAGCGGACCACTTTCATAAATCCCGGTTCTGTTGGCCAACCTCGAAATCATAATCCTTATGCACAATATGTGTATATGGATTTTCAGACAGGTGAGATACACTTTAATGCTGTTCCTTATGATGTTGATGCGGAACAGGTCTTATTCCCCAAAGAGATAGATAAGTTTTATAGTGAACGATTAAAATTTGGAATTTAATGAAAAATCTATATGTGATAAGCGGTGCCACTGGCATGACTGGAAACGAACTTTCACGTCAGTTTGTCTCACAAGGAGATATTGTCATTGGCTTTGATAATTTCTTTGCAAGTTCGATTGATATAGTCAAAGATATTGTAGATAATCCTTCTTTTATTTTCTACAATTATGATATCAATAATGCTGCTCAAATGGATGAAGTATGCGAGAAGGCTAATTCACTAAAGGCAGGGTGCAATGGCCGGCTTGTATTTATCAATTGTGCCGCAGTAGTGCATACAAAGCATTTTTACGAGGTGGAGAGTACTTTTCAGACAAATGTCATTGCCATGAAGAATTTTTTGGAACGTGCTATTGCAATAAAGGCTGACACGTACATCAATTGTTCAACATCTGAAGTTTATTCGATGCAATCCTGGAATGAGAATGGTGGTGTTCGGGAATCTGATTATTTGGCAATGTCAACGGCTGAACACAGCCAGCGAACCAGCTATGCCTGTGGTAAATTGATGACCGAGTTTTTTATGAAGGACGCTGTGGATAAAGGACGGATCAAGGGCTGTTCTATCCGTTTTGCTAATGTCTATAGTAAACATGAACGTTTTGCGGAGCATGTCATTCCACATATCATTGATAATCTACTTGAGAGCCATACCGTAACGCTGCTTGAAAATTCCAAGGTCAACAAACGTACGTTCCTCCATAACATAGACAGTTGCCGTGCTGTAATGGAACTTATCACTTCCGAAAATGCCTTGGATGGAACTGTTTATAATGTGGCCACAGAAGAGGAGATAACCATTATAGACCTTGTCAAGAAAATCGCAGACAAGATGGGAATCAATGATGTGGATATTTGTTTTGAAGGCTATCGAAAGTCTGACCCTGAGCGCAGGCTGCTTAATACGGATAAAATCCGGACTCGTACTGGCTGGAAGCCAATTATTACACTTGAAGAGGGGCTCACGATGTGTGTTAATAGCATTGAAAAATGAAATATCTGATTATTACAGTTGCCGGAACGGCAACCCGCTTCAATCGCGACACGGACGAAGATACTTTAAAATGTCTTTATTATACTGACAATCCGCAGTATTCTCTTCTTATTCAACTAATGAAAAATTGTGGGACGTATGATAAATACATTATCGTTGGAGGTAATCTATATGAGCGACTGGAGAAGTTTGTGAAAGAGGAACTTTCAAGTTATGGGGATAAGGTAAAGCTGGTATATAATGAGCACTTTAAGGATTATGGTTCGGGCTATAGCTTATACAAGGGAATAGAGGCCATAAAAGAGAGGGGTGATGTGACCTTTGTAGAAGGTGACTTGTTCTTTAATGCTTCCGCATTTCAGCAGGTATATAATTCTTTGAAGAATGTTATTACTATCAATCGCGAACCTATTTACTCAAACAAGGCGGTTGCGCTATATATCAATGCAGATGGAAAGCCTCGGTATCTTTACGATACAAACCATCAGACTTTGATGGTTCCTGAACCGTTCAAGGCGATATTCAATAGTGCTCAGATGTGGAAGTTTGTTTCTACGGAAAATTTATTGAAAGCGGTAGATAATCTCTCAGAAGCTCAGCTTCAAGGTACTAATCTTGAAATCATCCAGGCTTACTTTGGCGATATGAATGATGATGAATATGATGTGGTGGCTTTTAATGATTGGTATAACTGCAACACCGTAGCTGATTATAATATTGTTCGTAAATTGATGTAAATCCATTACGTTATGGGAATATCCGAAAGAGATGGCAGAGTTGATGGCATTAAATGGTTACTTATTGTCCTGGTTACTATCGGTCATGCAATAGAACCTGCATTGAGTAATCCAACCGCAAACAAGCTCTATTCTCTTATTTACCTTTTCCATATGCCATTGTTCATTTATATCAGTGGCTATTTTGTAAGTGTAAGTAATGCAAAAAAAATAGTAGTCAAGGGAGTTTTGGTGCTGGAAACATTTCTGGTATTGATGATTCCGCACTTTCTTTGTTATAAGAGTTTTTATGTCTTCCTCAATCCGGAAAATTCGGGTTGGTATCTTGTAAGTTTATTTTTGTGATATGTTATTGCTTATACATTGAAACATGGAAAAATACTTAGTGGCTCAGTGGTGGTATTATACTGGTAATCAGTATAATATGCGCATTTGTTGTATATTCGCTTCCGCTCAGGCAATATGGAAATCTACTGTCTTTTCAACGTACTTTTATGTTTTTCCCCTTTTTCATGATGGGGCTTCTGAGAAAAAGAAAAAGAGCTGTCTATTATTCCGAAAGTTTCAGGGAAAGAAAAATATGTCATCATATTTTTATCAATAATATGTTTTATCTTTTGCACACTATATAGTGGAAGAATCCTTCATGTTTTGGAATTCAATAATGCAAATGTGTGGTGGATGTCTTCCTTATATCAACAGGATATCGGTATGCTATTATCTCTTAAAGTATTGGTTTTTATAGGCTCAATTATCACGTCATTATGTGTGTTAGTGATTGTTAAGATGCCTTCTTGTATATGTTTATTAGGTTCAAAGACATTGGCTTATTATGTTGTGCAAGGAATTTTCGTACATATTCTGGCCGACTATCTCCAGCCTGATTTCGTTCAAGCTTTGCTGCTTGGCTTGTGTGTAATAATTGTTACAACAATATTGTTGCGATATGTCGATTCGAAATTTATCACAAACCCCATTACTTCGATATTAAAATGGAACAACTGAATAAAAAATTATTGCTTATAAAGCAAAAAGTGAATAATAACCAGCCAATAACTATTATGATTATTGGCTTAGGCAGTGTTGGATGTTATCTTTTGGATTATCTCGTTTCTCTTGGCGATTCACAGCTCAGACTGGTTGTTGTCGGTCGAAACGCGGAAAAAATGCAGATGGATGTAAATATTATCCGAACCGCTTCAACCATACGCAGGCAATGTCGAAGTGAAATTAAGGTTATAGGAAATTGTGACCTTAATGATGTGGATAGCATTGCATCGGTTCTTAAAACAGAAACTCCTGATTTTATCGTAAATAGCAGTCGAGTCTATTCGGGCTTGAAATATGGTAGCATTTCGTGGGGCAATTTACGGGCTTATGGCATCTGGACTCCTCTGTCAGTCAGATATGCACGTAATATTATGGATGCCTACGCTCGAGCGGATTGCCATGCTATTACCATAAACACATCCTATTCCGATGCTGTGATTCCATGGCTGAAGTCTGCCGGAAAAGCCTATTTTGATTTTGGAAGTGGCAATTTGAATCACCTTATTCCACGAATGAAGTTCTATATTGCTGAGAAGTACGGCTTTTCTAATCTCAATGATATAGACGTGACACTTGCAGTTTCTCATTTTCATGATGTCGTAATTTCCAAAGAAGGTCATGCGGAAGGACAGGATATTTTGCTTGATATAAAGTATAAAGGAAAGGTCATTGAATTCAACAAAGAAGAACTTCTTAAGACGTGTTCTATTGCTATGCCGGTTGACCAAAAGCGTAATATGATGAACGCTTCAAGTAATTTTGATATCATATATTCTATACTTACAGCTTTACGCGAAAAAAAGGAAGTGAAGATCCATACACCGGGAGTTGATGGAGAAATTGGTGGTTATCCTGTTATTATAGATGGAGTGGCAGGAACGGCAAGATTTGATGAGGCTGTTTGGACAATAGAACAAATGCGTGAGGCAAACCGTATATCTATCTATTGTGATGGTATTGCGGATGTAAAGGGAGGCAGCTTATTTTATACAGCGGATCTTGTTGCAAAAGTGCAAAGATGTTTTGGCGTAAAATTGCCACAGGAAGTGAGATTTGATGAAATAGATGAAGTGGGACAGTTTATTGTTGACAAGATTATTCTTACTAACATAAAACAATAATAAAATTGGAGAAGAGTTTACAGGCGAAAACTATAAATGGAGTAATTTGGAGCGGAATTGAGCGTTTTTCGTTGCAAGGTGTTCAATTTCTTATTAACATAGTTATGGCTCGCATTCTGCAACCTTCGGATTATGGAATGATTGGAATGTTGGCAGTATTTCTTCAAATATCTCAAGCTTTTATTGATAGTGGCTTTACAAGTGCGTTGATTCAGCAGAAAGAACGTACGGAAGTTGATTATTCTACTGTTTTTTATTTTAATGTTGTCTTATCTGTTTTTTTTTACATTGCTATATTTTTAGGAGCGCCATTGATAGCTTCTTTTTATTATTTGCCAGCCTTGGTTCCTGTGACTAGAGTTGTGGCAGTCAGTCTAATAATAAGTTCTTTATCTGCTATTCATAAGACAAAATTAACGATAGACATAGATTTTAGGACGCAATCTAAGGTCTCTTTATTGTCGGCTATTGCATCTGGTGGAATTGGCATTATCATGGCATATAATGGGTTTGGCGTGTGGGCTTTAGTTTATCAGACGCTGATAAATGTTACATTGCAGACTTTTTTTCTTTATTATTATCTGCATTGGATGCCAACCTGTGGATTTTCCGTTATGTCTTTTAAGAAGCTATTTTCGTTTGGTTCTAAACTTTTAATATCAGGATTGATACACAAAATTTATTATAATTTATATGGAATTGTTATAGGCCGCAAATTTTCAGTTGTAGATTTGGGATATTATACCAGAGCTGAACAATTTGCTTTTTTCCTTTCTTCTAATATAAATGCGGTGATTTCTCGGGTTATGTATCCGATATTAAGTCTCATTCAGGATGATGATAAACGGTTATCATCAGCTTATAGGAAATATATAAATTTTGCTTCTTTCATAATTTTCCCATTGATGGTAGGTTTAGCAGCATTATCCTCTCCTCTGGTTGATTTGTTGCTTACTGATAAATGGATGATGGTTGTTCCTTTATTGCAAATACTTTGTTTGGATTGGATGTTTGATCATTTAAGTGTAATAAATCAGAACTTACTATATGTGAAGGGGCGTTCGGATTTAGCCTTGAAAGTAGAAATCATCAAGAAGACTATAGCTACTACTATATTATTTCTTTCAATTCCTTTTGGGATAATAGGAATGTGTTGGGGACGTGTTCTCTATTCTTTAATTGCGGTTTATTTGAATGCATATTATACTAAAAAACTTATTGGTCTGAGTTTTTGGATGCAAATGAAAGATATTGCTCCATCTCTTTTTATAGCTTTTTTAATGGGCGGCCTAGTTTATCCTATTAATCGGACAGATTTGGATAGTTACTTGCAATTGTTAGTTGGTTTCATTGGAGGAGTGTTTTTTTATTTTTCTGCCATGTATATTTTTCAAAGGAATTTGGTTTTGAATTTTTTACAATTAATAAAGAGGAATAGATAAATGGATAATGAAACATTGAGGAAAAAATATAATCCAGAGGGGTCTGAATTACGTAGATTGCAATATAGAATGCTGGATATATTGATGGTGTTTGATAAGATTTGCACAAAATATCAATTGCCTTATTGGTTGGAAGGCGGAACTTTGATTGGTGCTGTAAGACATGGAGGATTTATTCCATGGGATGATGATTTGGATGTCCAAATGCTGAGAAGCGATGTAAAAAAATTGTTGAAGGTTTTACCCAAAGAGTTACCTTCCAATATGGCGGTTCAGACACATAAAACGGATAAGTATTATCTTCGTCATATACCTCGAATTCGGGATTTAAATTCTAAGCTAATAGTGAGTGATAAAGGTGATTGGAAAGATTATAAATTTCAAGGTGCATTTATAGATATTCTTCCGGTTGATTATACAGGTTTTCGATTCTTATCGCTTAGAAAAGTCTCGTTTTTATTAAAATGGAAACGGATTTATTTATGGGGTACTTTATCTAATATAAGCCCTGTGATCAAATACTATCCTTTCTTGCTCTGTTTTAAAATGGAGCAATTAGTATTTTGGTTGTACATGAAAATGGGTAATTTATTTAAATTGTCTAAAATTGATTTTAGTATATATGGACTTGATTTTTATGGGTTGAATATGGATGCGAATATAATTTTCCCATTAAAAAAAATGAATTTTGAAGGACATTCTTTTTATGTTCCTAACAAGGTAGATGAATTCTTGCGTAGGTATTATGGAGATTATATGCAGTTACCACCAGAAGACAAAAGAAAAAGGATTCATTCTCAGGAAGCTATATTTTTGTAATAGAAATAAATAATTTTGTGTTATAGTTGATTATATGTCTGAAATTCAATTTGATTTGAGAGAATTGCAGTTGAGATTAAGTGAGATGCTTTCAGCTGTAGCTAAAGTTTGCGATGAAAATAATATTAGATATTATTTAATAGGTGGGACTGCTTTAGGGGCTATTAGGCATAAAGGTTTTATTCCTTGGGATGATGATATTGACGTCGCAATGCCTCGTCCCGATTATGAACGTTTTTTGAAAATATCTCATTTGAACTTGCCAGAACATTATGAAGTCCGTAATTATAAGACACATCCGGAAGGACATGTTTATCCATGGTCAAAAATAGAAAATAAAAGGACAACTGTAGTAATGAATTGGCATAAATATTTGAATTATGCAGGAGGAATCTATATTGATTTGTTCCCTTTGGATGGATTGCCTAAAAATGATTTCTTGCGAAAAGTTCATTTGAACACGTTGTTTTTCTTTTCAAAGAAAATATTTGGCATTGCATATGTTGATCCTGAAACGTTTGAAGGAAGATTTTTAAAACGATGGATTGTAAAATTTTTCCATAGAAAGAATTGCCGGTCGATACTGCATTTTTTAATTCACTCATTACTTGGTTTGTATCACTATGATAGATGTGAGTGGGTGGCTAACTGCTTAGGAGAATATGGTTTTAAAGAAGTAATGGAGAAAAGTATCTTTGGAAATTTTGTAAATAAAGAATTTGAAGGTTCTATGTATAAGATCCCAGAACAATATGACCTGTATCTTACAAGGCTATATGGTAACTATGTGGAACTTCCTCCAGCAGATAGAAGATATTCTTTGCATGATTTTTATGTATTGAATTTGTCTGAACCCAATGAATCGTATATAAATAAAAAATAAAATTATGGATGCAATACTTTTGTCTGCAGGTGTAGGCCATAGGACGGGTTTAGGATATCCTAAACAATTTTTATTACTGAATGGCAAGCCAATGATTGTTTATTCATTGGAGGTGCTTCGTTCGTGTGACGAAATCAATAAAATAATTGTGACATGTAATAAACAAACAATTGATTTATGTCAGGAATTTATTGATAAGTATCATATTTCTGATGTTGAATGCGTGTTGGGTGGGGAGACTCGACAAGATTCTGTAAGAATGGGGCTGAAAAGAGTGAATTCTTCTCGTGTACTGATACATGAATCAGCTCGTCCCTTGATATCAGTGGATTTTGTTAAAGAATTATTAGTCGTAGAGAATGAAGTAGCTGTAGTTCCGACTATTCCCATTAAGTTTACGGTTTTGGAAGGAGGGGAATATATGGAAAAGGAATTGGTACGGAAAAAATTGCATAATGTTCAGTTACCTCAGATATTCGATACTGGTGTGTTAAAGGAAGCTCATGAGAAAGCTGCGATAGATGGCTATCAATCTACAGAGGATGGTATGTTGGTTTTTCATTATGGGAATAAGGTGCGTTTTGTTCCAGGGAGAGAGTCTAACATTAAAGTTACTACTATGTTAGATGTTGAAATGGTAAATAAATTATTAAAACTGTCATGACACTTACAAACAAAGTTATAGTAATTACAGGGGCAAGCTCCGGTATTGGTTTAAAAACAGCATTGAAAGCGCAAGAACTGGGTGCTACGGTAATTGCTGTTAGTTCACATATAGAGTCAAGGGAAGAGGTGCTTTGCATGATACGTGGTAAATCTTGCTGCATGAATTTGGATGTTACCAAAGAGGATGAAGTCAAGAATTTCTTTTTTTCATTGAAACAGAAATATGGAAAAATAGATGTTCTGATTAATTGTGCAGGTTATGTGAAACCAGAGAGTATGTTTTTTACTTCTCTTGAAAATTGGGAAAAAACTTTATGTGTAAACTTAACAGGTACTTTTTTGTGTTGTAAATATGCTTCATTGATGATGAAGGAGCTTGGGGGGAAAATTATAAATATTGCTTCTACGGCAGGTTTAACTCCACGTCCCGGATGGAGTGCTTATGCGGCTGCAAAAAGTGGTGTGATAAACTTCTCTTTCGCTATCGCAGAGGAACTTTCATCTTATAATATAAAGATATTTGTTATTTGTCCGGGAAGAACAGCTACTCCTTTAAGACGTATTTTGGCTCCAGCGGAAGATCCTAAGACTATTATGCAGCCAGAAACAGTAGCCGAAACAATCATTTTTTGTTTGTCGGATGTCGCTGACCCGATGGAAGGGCAGCCTATATTGGTTCGTGAAAGATTCTAAAAGTGTAGAGACAAGAAATTATCCTTAACATAGTCTTTCAAAACGCATGTAGAATTAAAATGAAGACCAATTATGATAGAAAATTTACGATTAAAATATAATGCGGAAGGAACGATTTTGCGCAGGGTTCAATTGCGTATGCTTGAAATGTTGCGTTATGTCGCAGATTTATGTGATGAGAACGGTTTGCAGTATTGGCTGACAGATGGGACTTTATTAGGTGCATATCGTCATAAAGGGTTCATTCCATGGGATGATGATTTGGATATTGGTATGATGCGGGAGGACATGCTAAAGCTTCGTAAGATTATGCAAGAGGATTCCAACTCTGATTTTGTATTTCAAGATCATACAACCGATTCGCATTATTATTATTCGTTTCCAAAGATACGGGATAAATACTCTGTATGTGAATCTGATGTTATTGAAGAAAAAAGGTTTAAATATAAAGGTATTTGGATAGATATTTTCCCATTTGAGGAAATCGATGTTCATGTGCAGAAATTGGCATTTTACACGAATACGCGTGGCAGACGTTTTTTGATAACTAAAAACAGTATGTCTTTTTTTGCTAATGTTCGCTACTATTTGAATGAATTTATGTTGTTTCCATGTTTTCGTTTGATAAATAGGATTGTAAAAAAAGAGCAAGTATATTTAAATCGTTCATTAGGATGTGAATTTTTTTATCCGCAGAAGAAAGAAGATTTATTTCCTTTGTCAAAGCTTGAATTTGAAAAGAATTTTTTTTGTGTTCCTAATCATGCTTCAGAAGTGTTGATTGGATTTTATGGGGAAAATTTTAATGAACTTCCTCCCGAAAATGATAGAACGAATCATAAAATTAAAGTTCATTTTTTGACACATGATGACAGTAAACATTCAAATTCTCTCAAAAGAATCTAAGTTATCAGATATTAATCCAGACTGATATAGATTGTAATATATCGAATGTTAGTCGGTTGGATAGATTAGGCTAAGTCGGATGCAACCCCATATAGGATACGTCTTTTGGGAATGCTTACTGGTTGAACGAACACTACGTATGTTTATCTATTTATTTGTAGGTTTACTATTTGGGGGGCTTGCTATTGCACATCCTTATGTAACTCTTAAAAATGGGAATAAGTATGCCAAACCATATTTTTATTGTATACTGATTTTTACAATTTTTCTTATTGTAGCTTTCAGAAAATGTGGCTTTGATTACGATAACTATTTATATTGGTTTAATAGTCTTCAGTCGGATTATTGGAAGAATAACGCTGTAACTATGGGGATAGAAATAGGATATGCCTGGATTAACAATGTGGTTGGTAGCTATCGCACGTTGTTGATTATCATAGCAGCATTGACAATGGGAATATATAGTACTTTCATTTATAAGAAATCACCCTATCCATTTCTTTCTTTATACCTTTTGTTAGGTACTTTTTTGTATCCAACCCTAATGGGGCAATATCGTCAAGGTGCCGCCATCGCTTTTTTCTTGCTTGCATTATTATATCGTAAGAATCAGATTTTATTTTGTACAATAATAGTTTGTGGCAGTTTTCTTCATGTCTCCATATTGCTTACTTTGGTTACTTTATTTGTGCCTGATAAACTGTTGACCAAAAAACAATATTTGGCCATCATAATCATTGCATTGCTTTGTAATGTTGGAAGCTATGACATATTTTTAAGCATGATAGATTCTATGCCAGATTTCGTGGCAGCCAAATTGAATGTATACCAAAAGACTGAGCAAGGAACGATATTAAGATTTAATTTAGCAATGCTATTGCGAATTATCATCTTTCTTATTTTTTATAAGGAAAGGTATTGCATTTCTCAATACAAAGATGGAATTTTTTATTTGAATTTATATTTTGTATCTCTATTTATTTATTTAGGCTTTGGATTCCTTCCACAACTTGGAGGGAGAGGGAGTATATATTTTTATTTTATGGAGTTAATCCTTTCCGCTATGATAATGAGTAGAGAAAGGCGAAGTAGTTTTTTTTATCTGATTTTCTTTCTTAGTGTCGGCATGTATCGTCAGATTTCTTTTTTTTCAATATGGCATGAAGATTACATCCCATATAAATCAGAGTTATTGTCTGTATTTGGATTATAAATAATTTAGTAATGAAGATTGTCTATTGTTTGCATAGCACATTCAATTCAGGAGGTATGGAACGAATTGTGTTAGGAAAGGCTAATTGGCTTGCCGATCATGGTTATGAAGTGATAATTGTTACAACAGAGCAACATGGGAGAACTGCTTTTTTCCCTATACATCCCTCTATAAGACAGTTCGATTTGGGTATTAATTATTCAGATTACAATAAAGCTTCCTTTATCCGAAAGTTTGTCGCATTTTTAGCAAAGAGAAAATTACATAAACGTAAACTTATGGCTTTTCTGAATAATGTACGAGCTGATATTGTAATTTCTACATTTGGTAACGAACTTGGTTTACTCCCCTCAATAAATGATGGAAGTAAAAAGATTGCAGAAATTCATTTTTCTCGTTTTTTCCGAATGCAAGAGGGGCGTAAAGGAATGTTTAGGCTCGTGGACTATTTTCGTAGCATTTGCGATAAAAAGCATGTGTCGAAGTATTCACGCCTTGTATTACTTACGAATGAAGATGCAAAGCATTGGTCTAAGTTAAAGAATATTGTTATCATTCCTAATTTTACGTTAATCACACATGATATTTCTAAGCAAGATGCTAAAAGAGCTATTAGCGTAGGGAGACTTACATATCAGAAAGGGTATGATATACTTATTCCTATATGGGCAAAAGTTGTTCAACGTCATTCTGACTGGCATCTTGATATATTTGGTAGTGGAGAAGATAAAAATAAGTTACAGGAGCTGATTGAGCAATATTCTATTTCTCGACATGTCACGATCCATAACCCTACTCCTATGATTGTTCAAGAGTATCTTCATTCATCTATATATCTTCTTTCTTCTCGATATGAGGGGTTTCCATTAGTGCTATGTGAAGCTCTGAATTATGGCTTAGCCTCAGTGGTAATGGCATGTAAATGTGGCCCTAAAGATTTGGTTGTCGATGGTGAATCCGGTTTTTTAGTAGATGAAGGTGATATTGATACTTATGTTGAAAGAACTTGCCAGTTGATTGAGAATAAATCTCTTCGTGAGCGTATAGGGAAAAATGCTCATCAACGGATATCTCAGTGTTTTTCTTCTGAGGTTGTAATGCAACAGTGGACACAATTGTTTGATAAGTTGTGTTAAGAAGGCTTGAGGATGATTATTTTGTATATATAGAATTCTCCCGTCTTTATTTGATATTCTATGCAAGAGGTGAAGAATTGTTTAATGGTGTCTTTTCAGAAAAAGACAGTCATAGTGAATGCTGCTGCCTTGCGTAGTAGCGGAGCGCTTTCTATTTATCGTCAGTTTATCACTCATTTGCCTAAGGGCGTTAATGGGAATCGATATTATATTTTTGTGGATTCTTCGGTTGACCAGCCTGTAATTGAGGGTGTCACTTACATACATGATGATAATCATAGTTGGCGACATCGTATCTCATGGGAACATGGAGGCTTGAAAAAATGGTTGAAGCAACGAAACATTAATCCGGATGTCATAGTCTCATTGCAGAATACGGGGTGTGTAACTTGCTGTAAACAAGTGATATACTATCATCAGTCCCTTCCGTTCTATGCGAATAAGTGGAATCTGTTCAAGGCGGAAGAGCGCATTATGTGGCTTTATAAAAACACTTACCCTCTCTTTGTAAGTAGCACGCTGAATGATAAAACAGATGTGGTTGTACAGATACCATTTATCAAGCGAGGGTTTTGCAAGAAATATAAATTCGCAGAAAGCAAGGTGCATATTTTGTTTCCTGATGTGGAAAGAATAGAAACGGATAAGATTATTGCTGCGGATCTGTCTGCCGATTTCATTCACTTTATCTATCCCGCGACTCCGTTACTTTATAAGAAGCATAAGACATTGGTAGAAGCAGTAAATCTATTACGCCGGAATAGTCCGTCGTTATTTGTAAAACTTCGTATTCACTTTACTATTCCCATTGGAGGATATCCTCTTTTAGAGCAGCAGATTGCTGATTACGGTGTGGAGGAACAGTTTGTATTTGATGGGGTAATGAGCCATGAGAATTTGCTTTCATTTTACAAAGCATCGCAGGGCTTGCTTTTTCCCAGTAGTATCGAAACTCTTGGTCTTCCGTTGTTGGAAGCAGCTGCTTTCGGATTGCCTATTATTGCATCCGATCTGGATTATGCGCGTGAAGTTCTAAACGGATATGAAGGCGTGATGTTTGCTAAAGTGGGAGATGCGCAGAGGTGGGCAGACTTGATGGCACGCGCCTGTAAAGAAACACCCACATTTGAGCCTCTAACTCCTAAAGAAAGCAGTTGGGGAAAATTCTTCAAATTAATAAACAGATAATTCATTTTCTTATACGATATATTTATGTCAGTATTCAAAGACAAAGTCCTCCTTATAACCGGAGGTACCGGCAGTTTTGGTAACGCCGTTCTTCGTCGTTTTCTTGATAGCGATATCAAAGAGATTCGCATTTTCAGTCGCGACGAAAAAAAACAAGATGACATGCGTCATGCCTTGCAAAATCCGAAAGTAAAATTCTATATTGGTGATGTACGCAACAAACCCTCCGTTGATATTGCCATGCGTGGAGTGGACTATGTGTTCAGCGCCGCAGCCTTGAAGCAGGTTCCGAGCTGCGAGTTCTTTCCGATGGAGGCCACCCGCACCAATGTGCTGGGAACGGAGAATGTGCTGCTTTCAGCCATTGAGCATGGCGTGAAAAACGTAGTGGTACTTTCTACCGACAAGGCCGCTTATCCGATCAATGCGATGGGGATCAGCAAGGCATTGATGGAGAAAGTCGCCATTGCGAAGGGCCGTGAACTGGGTGAAGATGCAGGAACTACAATTTGTTGTACACGTTACGGTAATGTTATGGCAAGCCGCGGATCGGTAATTCCTCTTTGGGTGGAACAGATGATGGACGGCAAGCCAATTACTATCACTGATCCGAACATGACCCGATTTATGATGACGTTGGATGATGCTGTGGATTTGGTGGTATATGCTTTTACGCATGCTCATAACGGCGACCTTTTTGTACAGAAAGCTCCGGCAGCAACTTTGGAAATTTTGGCGCAGGCTCTGAAGGAAACTTATGCCAAGGTAGATGAAAGATTTCTTGATACAGAAGTGAAAGTCATCGGTACACGCCACGGTGAAAAACTCTATGAGACTTTGGTCACACGTGAAGAAATGGTTCGTGCGGTCGATATGGGTAATTATTATTGTATTCCCTGTGATACTAGGGATTTGAATTATGACAAGTACTTCACTAAAGGTAATGAGGAGATTTCAAAGATAGAGGATTATCATAGTCACAACACATGCCGTTTGGATGTGGAAGGGATGAAGGAACTTCTTTTGAAACTTCGTTTTGTACGTGAAGATATGGGGTTGGAGGCAAAGGCCAAAGCTCGTGAAATAAAAAGTGAATAATCAGGTAAACTTGTAGCTATGTTGAAAATAATGACGATTGTCGGAACTCGTCCTGAGATCATTAAGTTGAGTCGGGTAATGGCAGAACTGGATAAATATACTAAGCACATCATTGTGCACACGGGACAGAATTTTGACTATGAATTGAATGAAATCTTTTTCCAGGAACTTCATATCCGTAAGCCAGACTATTTTTTGGATGCTGCGGGCAGAAATGCTGCGGAAACCATTGCGAATGTAATTCAAAAGTCGGATGCATTGATGGATGAAGTAAAGCCTGATGCAGTATTGCTGTATGGTGATACTAATAGCTGTATTTCTGTGATTTCTGCCAAGCGTAGGAAAATCCCTATTTTTCACATGGAGGCAGGTAACAGATGTTTTGACCAGCGTGTACCGGAGGAGATAAACCGTAAGATTGTGGATCATTTGAGTGATATAAACATGCCGCTTTCCGAACATGCCCGGCGATATCTGCTGGATGAAGGGCTACGGCCTGAAACCGTAATAAAGACTGGTTCTCCTATGACTGAGGTGCTTCTTTACCACAAGGATGAGATTGAACAGAATAATATTCTTGAAAAGGAAGGACTAAAAAAAGGGGAATACTTTATTGTGAGTACTCATCGGGAAGAGAATGTGGATTCGGAAAAGAATTTTTCAGATTTACTTGCATCCTTGAATGCAATTGTAGACAAATACCATAAGAAACTGATCGTATCTACCCATCCTCGTACACGCAAGAAGTTGGAAGCTATCGGCTTTGTTAATTCTAATCCGATGATTGAATTCATGAAGCCTTTTGGCTTTATTGAATATGTAAAACTTCAGCAAAATGCATTTTGTGTGATTTCAGACAGTGGAACAGTTACTGAAGAATCTTCTATCCTGCATTTTCCAGCTATTACAATTCGTCAAGCACACGAACGCCCTGAGGGTATGGACGAAGGAACATTGATAATGACTGGTTTAGATTGTGAACGTATTCTAGACTCTATTGATGTGGTTACTTCTCAATATGCCGAAGATAAGAATGTGATCCATTCTATTCCTGATTATGTATCAGATAATGTTTCCAAAAAGGTTGTCCGTTTAATTCTCTCTTATACGGATTATGTGAACCGTATTGTTTGGCATAAGTCTTTCTGATTTAAGTAGTTATTTATGAAAAAGATATTGTTGTTCGGGGCTACAGGAATGGCCGGGCATGTTATTTACTATTATCTGCGGAGTACGGGTAAGTATGATATGTTCAATGTCGTTTATCGTACACCACTAACAGAAGATAGTATAATCGTTGATGTCATAGACCGTGATGCTGTGACGGAAGTGATCCGTAATGTCCGACCGGAGATTATTATCAATTGTATTGGAGTTTTGATTAAAGGTTCGAAGACACATCCTGATAATGCGATATTGATAAACGCATATTTCCCACATTTGCTAAAAAAGATGGCAGATGAGGTTGGAGCAAAACTTATACATATAAGTACGGACTGTGT
Organism: Bacteroides sp. GD17; assembly: GCF_038448625.1. Lineage (NCBI taxonomy): Bacteria > Pseudomonadati > Bacteroidota > Bacteroidia > Bacteroidales > Bacteroidaceae > Bacteroides > Bacteroides sp. GD17. The sequence continues at coordinate 59,512 of NZ_JBCEZS010000016.1, read as the reverse complement.
ATTTTCGGGTAAAAAGGGGAATTATACAGAGGATGATTTTCGGGATGCTGACGATATATACGGTCGTAGTAAAGCTTTGGGTGAAATTATTAATGACAAAGATCTGACAATTCGCACTTCTATTATTGGGCCTGAACTGAAAGGGAATGGTGAGGGCTTATTCCATTGGTTCATGCAGCAGCATGGGCAGATAAATGGTTTCAAAACAGTAATTTGGAGTGGTGTAACTACATTGGAATTGGCTAAAGCAATGAACACGGCTATAGAACAGCATAAGACTGGATTGATCCAATTGAGTAATGGGATAGGAATATCTAAATATGACTTGTTATGTTTATTCAAGGAGTTGTGGAAAAGGGAGGACTTGGAAGTGCTGCCATATGTCACTAACGGAATAGATAAATCAATGGCAAAATCCAGACGGTTTATCTATGAAGCTCCTACTTATCGTAGTATGTTAGAAGATCTGGTTGAATGGATGAATCAGTATAGAAATTTGTATAAGCAATATTGAGATGCGATGAAAAGGCGAATTTGGATTGTTTCTGAATATTATTATCCCATAGTGACATCCACTGGCTTCTACATGACGGAGATAGCTGAATTCTTGTCTCGTAAAGGAATGGATGTACATGTTATATGTACTGGAGCAAAATATAATGAAACAGCATCTTATGTGATGAAAAAGTATGAAGAACATAATGGTGTGATTATTCATCGTGTTTTGGCATTGGGAATTGATAAGAATGATTTTATTAAGCGGGCACTTCGAATTTTAGCTTCAAGTATGTGCCTTTTTTTTCTAATATTGAAAAAAGTGAAAAAGGGGGATGAATTGCTTGTGGTGACTAATCCTGCTTTTCTATTGGTTTTTATGCCATTAATTTCATTCTTAAAAGGCATCCGTTATAAATTGTTAGTACATGATATTTTTCCAGAGAATATGGTGGCTATACGAAGAATGAAAGATTCCTCTTTTGCCTATCATTTTTTTAGAGTGATTTTTAACAAGTCGTATTCAAATGCGGATGTTTGCATTTCTATTGGTAGAGATATGCGGGAAATTCTTAGGAAGAAGACGCAAGGAAAGACGAATATTGTCTTAATTCCTAATTGGGCCGATAATGAGGATATTACTCCATTATGTAAAAAAGAAACCTTCCTATATAAGAAACTGCATATCTCTTCTTTTATATTTCAATTTGCAGGTAATTTGGGACATGCGCAAGGATTGGATAATATATTGTCTGCGATTACGTTAATTGATAATGAAGATATAAGCTTTTTATTTATTGGTGGTGGTGCTAAAGCTGATGTTATAAGGGAGTTTAGCCGAAATAGGGAGAATGTGATCTGTTTGGGCTTTCAGGACCGTTCACACCAGAATGATTTTCTCAATATGTGTGATGTTGGCATAGTGACATTGAGTGATGGTATGTATGGTTTGGGAGTTCCTTCTAAATCATACAATATCATGGCGGCGGGCAAGCCTATATTATATATTGGCGATGAGAACTCCGAGATAGCATTGTGTATTAAAGAATATTCTTTGGGCTGGGTGGTAGTGCCGGATGATCCTTATGCTCTAAAGGATATGATAGAATATATATATGAGAATAGGGATAATTTGGATTCAATCCGGAATAATGCAAGAATAATAGCAAATACTGTTTTTGCTAAAGAAAGGATTCTAGAAGAGTATTATTCATTATTCGCATAACAGATAGTCAAGCATTATTTTTTATGAAACTTCTATTTACGGGAGCCTCCGGTTTTTTAGGTAATAGTGTACGCCCTCTTTTGGCGAGGACATATGAAGTTGTAACAGTAGGTTTAGCATCACAAGATGATTATACTGTAAACATAGCAAAAGAAACCCCGAAGTTACGTGAACGGTATGATGTTGTACTTCATGCTGCCGGTAAAGCTCATTCTGTACCCAAGACGGAAGCAGAAAGACAAGTCTTTTTTGATGTGAATTTGCAAGGAACAAAGAATCTTTGTGCAGCACTGGAGAAAGTTGGAGTACCAAGGGCTTTTGTTTTCATTTCTACAGTAGCTGTGTATGGTTGTGATTACGGGGAGAACATAACGGAAGAACATCCCTTAAATGGAACCACCCCTTACGCTGTGAGTAAACGTTTGGCTGAAGAGTATTTGGAGAAATGGTGTTATGAACATAATGTGATATTGGGCATTATCCGACCTTCGTTGATAGCCGGTCCTAATCCTCCTGGTAATTTAGGAGCGATGATAAAGGGCATTCGTCGTGGGAGGTATTTGAGTATTGCCGGGAGCAAGGCTCGGAAAAGCGTTTTGATGGTGGAGGATATTGCAACGCTGGTTCCTCTTCTGGCAGAAAAAGGTGGTATATATAATGTGTGTGACAGTTACCAGCTGACATTCAGAGATCTGGAAATGATTGTCTGTAATCAACTGGGCAAGCCTTTACCTATGTCAATTCCTTATTGGATGGCTAAATGTATGGCTCTACTGGGAGACTGCTTAGGTAAGAAAGCTCCCATTAATTCCTTAAAGTTAAAGAAGATCACGAAGTCTTTGACATTCAGCAATGAGAAAGCTGTACGTGAATTGGGCTGGAAACCTACAAGTGTATTGGAGAGTTTTAGGATAGAATGAGTATCTTCTTTTGGATTATATTGGCTGTAATAGGTATTGCAGCCTTCTTGTTTACTTGTATTCAAGTTTGGTTTTATTGGATAAATAGAAACGAATGATGTATTATTTGATTGTAATAGTTCTGCTCTTTTTGGCAGAACTTTTTTATTTTAAGGTAGCTGATAGATGTAATATCATCGATAAGCCTAATGAGCGTAGTTCTCATACACGAATAACTCTTCGTGGTGGTGGAATTATCTTCTATTTTGGAGCATTGTCTTATTTTCTGACGAGCGGTTTTGAATATCCTTGGTTTATGTTGGCGTTAACTTTGGTTTCGTTTATCAGTTTTGTGGATGACATCCGTTCTACTTCTCAGAAGTTACGGTTGCTGTTCCATTTCTCTGCTATGGTTTTGATGTTCTATCAGTGGGGACTTTTTTCTTTATCCTGGTGGTGGATAATCGTTGCATTAATAGTTTGTACGGGTATCATCAATGCTTATAATTTCATGGATGGGATTAATGGCATAACAGGTGGTTATTCTTTGGTTATCCTTGTTGCGCTGGCTTATATCAATAGAGAAATAGTTCCTTTTGTAGAAGAGGGCTTTATCTATACGGTTCTTTGTTCTGTCTTGGTGTTTTGTTTCTTCAACTTCCGTAAGAAAGCGAAATGTTTTGCGGGTGATGTTGGTTCTGTTAGTATCGCTTTCATTCTTCTTTTCCTGATTGGTAAATTGATCATTCAGACTGAGGATTTCAGTTGGATTGTCCTATTAGCTGTTTATGGCGTTGACAGTGTTCTGACTATCATCCATCGGCTGATGCTTCATGAGAATATCGGTTTACCACATCGGAAGCATTTGTATCAGATAATGGCGAATGAGTTGAAGGTTCCTCATGTAATGGTTTCGTCTGTTTATATGCTAGTGCAAGCAATCATAATAATAGGATATATAATATGTCTGAATGATGGTTACCGGTATTTGGCAGGGACGATTCTAGCGCTTAGTCTTCTTTATATCTGCTTTATGAAGACTTTTTTTAGGCTACATAAATGTGTATAGAATCTCTAATTAAAAAATTGATTAAAGAAAACAGCTTCCATGAGGCTGTTTTTTTTGTTTGTAGTCGGAATGAGTTGGATCTTTTACAGCAGTTGAATTTTACGTTCGGTAGGTTAAAAGTGTCGTTCATAATACGATTCATGTCGTTTGGAAAAAGATTTTTTTTTGAATTTTCTTATCCTTATATTTATCGAAAATAAATGAATCCTATTAATGGAATATATATTTAAAATTTTTACGAGATGAAACAAAATTGCACAAAGATTTTCTTGGCAGTAGCTTTGACAGGAATATTAATGTTGGCTGGCTGTCAGTTGAAGCAGAAAGGTGGTAATGCGGGTTACCGGGTTGCCCAAGTAGGAGGGAAAATGATAGGTATGGATTCGACATGGGACGCCCATCCGGATTCCAATGCAGTGGCATTATTGGCACCTTACAAGGAAGTGATTGATAAAATGTATGATGTGATAGGGGTCAGTACGGAAAAAATGGATAAGGGGCGTCCGGAAAGCTTGCTTTCCAATCTGGTAGCGGAGGTGGTACGCCAAGCAGCGGTGAAAGTACTGAAGAAACCGGCCGATATGGGATTGGTAAATATGGGAGGATTGCGTAGCATTTTGCCGGCAGGGGATATTACGGAAGCAAATGTGTATGAGATCTTGCCCTTTGAAAATTCACTTTGTGTGATGACTATGAAAGGAGTCTATATGAAAGATTTGCTGACAAGCATTGCTTCGCTGAATGGCGAGGGAGTAAGTGGCATCCGTATGGAAATCACAGAAGCAGGAAAGTTGTTGAATGCCACTATTGGAGGGAGTCCTATTGATGACAACAAACTATATACAGTGGCAACGATTGATTACTTGGCCGACGGAAACGGTAGCATGGATGCTTTTCTGCAAGCAGAAAAAAGGGAATGTCCTGAAAACGCTACGTTAAGAGATATATTTATTGAATATGTGAAAACCCAGACTGCTGCAGGAAAGAAGATCACTTCTAAGTTGGATGGCAGAATTACTGTAAAATAAGTAGAACCTTTAAAATGAATGTCTTATGAAATCAAAAAATAAAAATAATATAATCCTTCTTTTTCTTTGCCTTTCTTTTACAGCATGTAGCCCGCAAAGCAAGAAGCTGATTCTTTTGCAGACAAGTGATATCCATAGTCGCGTGGAGCCTATCAATCAGGAGGGTGACCGGAACTACAATATGGGGGGCTTCGTACGCCTTGTCACGTTTGCTAAAGAATTTCGTAATGCAAATCCGGATGTATTATTGTTCGACTGTGGTGACATTTCGCAGGGAACCCCTTATTATAATAAATTCCGTGGTGAAGTGGAAATAAAAATGATGAACGAAATGAAATATGATGCCATGACCATTGGTAATCATGAGTTCGATTTTAATCTGGATAATATGGAACGCTTGTTTCGGATGGCTGATTTTCCGGTAGTATGCTCCAATTATGATGTAAGTGCTACGGTACTTAAAGATTTGGTGAAGCCTTATGTGGTTATTGAGAGAGGTGGCGTCAAGGTGGGTGTATTGGGATTGGGGTGCAAACTTGAAGGAATGGTGCAGGCTGATAAATGTATAGGCGTAGTGTATAAAGATCCGGTCACTACAGCTAACGAAGTAGCAGCCACTTTGAAAGAGAAAGAAGGATGCGATATTGTGGTTTGCCTTTCACATTTGGGGGTACAAGAGGATGAAGATCAGTTAATTCCTAAAACACGTAATATTGATGTAGTGCTTGGAGGCCATACACATACTTTTATGAAGGGTCCGAAAACGATTCTCAACATGGATGGACAGAATGTATCGTTGATGCATACCGGTAAAAGTGGTATCTATGTAGGAGAAATGGATTTGATGCTGAAAAAGTAATTTTCTCTTTATATAATTGAAAACAATATGCAAATAAGAGCTGAAAAGAAAAACGAAAAGAGCTCTCATCTACTCAAGTTATTTGATATAGCAGAGTTTTCTATCCATGATGGTCCAGGTATCCGGACTGTCGTTTATTTTCAGGGATGCAATGCACGGTGTGACTGGTGTCATTCTCCTCACTCCCAACCTGGATGTGCCCCACTTCTGCTCAACCCCAACGTATGTATTCAATGTAGACGATGTGAGCATAGTTGCCCCTCCCGAGCACATTCTTTTCAAGACGGAAAACATATCATCAACAGAAAGTTGTGCAAGCAGTGTGGCACTTGCATTGAAGAATGCCCTAGTAGTATAAGCAGCGTAAAAGGAAGCGCACTGCATTTACCTACCGTAGAAGTGACAGTATGCTCTCTCTTTGAGCAAATCGAACCTTACCTGAAGCTCAATCCCAAATGCAACGGAATCACTCTATCTGGAGGAGAAGCCCTATTGCAACTGGAGGCAGCAAAAGAATTATTGCAGTATTGCAAAGAACATGGATATAACACAGCCGTTGAAACATCAGGTTTGCTTTCCTTGGAAACATACCGGCAAGTAATTCCACTGGTAGATAATTGGTTATTCGGGACGCGTATCATTACAGGAAAAAACAATGTACGGTACGACCAACATATTGACCAAGTGCTCGATGCATTAATCGCAGGTAAGGCAAATATAATTCCACGTGTTCCTTTAGTACCTTCCTTTTATGACAGAGAAGATATTATGCAAAGCATAGCCGGTTTACTGACAAAGCATTCAATAACCACCATCTGCTTTAACCAATGGAATAAAGACTATGATACCCATTATATACAAAGTGGTATTCCTTTAAATATGGAAAAACCATCCGATAAGGAAATAAAAGAATGTGAGACTAAAATAAAATCTTATTTTTTTCATTTAAATTTTGAAGAGTATGAAAACACACAAATTTGATCTGCAGATGAGTCCAAGAATCAAGAGACTCTACGATAATCTTATTGAGAAGGCATTAGGAGACCGCTCAGAAGAATGGTTTACACCCGAAATGTTTAATGATGTCATCAAATACGAGGATTCAGAAGATGCATTCCCGCTATGGAATAATTTTGAGAATTGTTCGGTCATCGTGCGTCGTGCCATTGCTATTGACCGTATGCTCGAAGCAATGACTGATAAAAAGAACAACATCAAAACTCACACAGCCGACATTCTTCCCGGCGACTTGTTGCTCGGCAACATGCCGATGGGGTCTAACGGGCTTGGAAAAGTATTCCCCCGTTTCCTGACGGACGACGAGCTGAGAGCCGGTTCCATCACAAACCGTAATGCCACCTCCCTCTTCGGACACAATACCATGAATTATGAAGAGCTGTTAAGGGACGGACTGTGGAAGAAAATAAAATTCTGTAGCGATAAACTGAATGAGCTATCTCCTAAAATCAAGAAAGAGAAAGGAGATGTCAAGCGGCAGAATGCTATTTATAAAGAGTTGCAGAACAATCCTTCTGCATCGGAAGATGAAATAGCGGAAAACCTGAGAATCCTGCGCAATATGGATGGGGCACTTATCAGTGACAAAAAGAAGTTTGATTTTTATTGGGCTGTTAAGCTGGCTTGTAAAGCAGTCATCAACTACGCCAAGCGTTTTGCAGAACTGGCAGAAGAAGAAGCGGAAAAGTATCCCGAACGGGCAGATGAATTGAAGACATTGGCCGCAATAGCACGAAGAGTTCCGGGAGCTCCCGCACAAACCTTCCACGAGGCAATGCAAAGCATCTGCTTCTTTCACATAGCTCTGCACGCATCCATGAACTTTATTTCATTGGGACGCCTTGACCAAGTACTCCAACCCTATTTGGAACGCGAAAAAGATAAGAACAAAGCTTTGGAAATATTCGAATGCTTCATCCTGAAATGTGCAGGACGACTGAACCTTAGTTCTAAATACCTCATCAAGCAGGACCATGTGGATTATGCCAATGCGCTCGGTACGCATCCCTATTATATTGACCAGAAAGCCGGTGTAAACAATTTCCTCCAAAACATAATTATAAGCGGAAAGAAACCGGATGGAACGGATGCCACCAATGAATGTTCCTACCTGATTCTTCAGGCTATTGAAAATGTGAACCTGTCTGCACCGGGCATTTATGTCCGTTTGCACAAAGACAGTCCCGAAGAGTTTGTCAATCAAGTATCAGCATCCATTTATAGGACCAAAAACAACCCGTCTGTTATAAATGATGATATCATGATACCGGCTATGTATTCTGCACTGATGCAGGATGAAGAGCCGACCCCGGATGTTCAACAAAAGATGATGGAACTGGCCAACGACTACTGTGTGGATGGTTGCTGGGAACCCATACTGAACGGCAAGTCCGACTGGACTTTTGCCATGCTCGTCGGTATGCAAGCCATAGAATCGGCACTCAATCAGGGTGCGTCCTTGAAAAAAGAAGAAGCCATGTTCCGGGGAGCAAAAGTGTCGCCCACTACGCCCGTCCCTCAAAGCTTTGAAGACATCTTAAAGTACATGGAGTTACATCTGCAATTTTTTGTTGACCAATCCGTCATGTCTCTGTTCATGTATTATATGATAGACGAGAATACCGCACCGTCTCCTTTATTCTCCGCCTATCTGGAAGGATGTATGGAGAAAGGAGCGGACAAAGCCGCCGGAGGTGCCAATCATAATTTGGGAGGAATCGTATTAGGAGCAGTTCCCGACATGGTAAATTTACTGGCAGGAATCAAACGCTGGGTGTATGAGAAGAAAAAATACACTATTGAACAGGTGTGTGAGGCTATCCGCGAAAACTTCGGTGCTAACCAAACCTCATTGCCTGAAGAAAAAGCATTGCTATATCTCAATATCCGGGTAGATTTTGATACCAACTCTCCTAAATTCGGCAATAATGACGCAGAAGCGGATGCACTTACCTGCATCATCTTAGATGCCTTCGAAAGATGCGTACAGAAATCCGCAGCTTTCGGCAAAAAACTGTTCCAGGATAAAGCTGACGAAACAGAATGGAGAAAAATAGCATCACTACGTTCATTGGCCGGATATTATGGATTGCCTTTAGGAATGACCTATAATATTAAGATGAAAATAACAGCCGGAATGGGTACTTTCGAGCAATACAACTGGCAAGGAAGAGGAGCGGCTGCTTCTGCCAACCGCTTGGAAGGAGCACCTATCGCACCCAACTTTTCTCCTGTACCGGGAACTGTCCACTCAGGAATCATGGGTACAATAGAATCTCTGTCCAAATTGCGCCTGGACAGGTTTGCAGCCGGAACTATTACCGACATTTGCCTACAAGATGAAAGTATCAATCACGATACCGTTACAAACATAGTCAAGGCCTTTATCGAAAAGAGAGGTGCCATGATGACAGTAGCCATAGGAACCACCGAAAAATACAAAGAAATCTATGAAGCAGCCCGAAAAGCTGTGGAGATGCCGGAGGACAAAGCTGCAAAACTTCTGGCCCAATATGCTGATGTCAATGTACGTATCGGTGGATGGCAAACGCCGTTTATTACGCTCCCGCTAATCCACATGGAAAATTACATCAAAAGACCGATGACAATGGAAGTATAATTAATAGATCTAAGAAACAGGTAAAGGCTGAATGTGTGTAAAAATCACATCAGTCTTCCTGTTCTTTTTAGAAATCTGTAAAGTTCAATGATTATAGGTGGTATCTGTTAAATAGCAGCAAATAAAAACTGTTATTTTTTATGTCAATTGCTCAAGATTGCTTTCCTTTGTGCTAAATATAAAGCAATACAGTAATCAAGATATGCAGAAACTATTGTCTTTGCCGCCTAACCTGGTGTCGGCATTCTATGAACTGGAAGATGTGGACCGTACAGAATGGTTCTGTACTTCGGACCCGGTAGGGATGAAACTCGGATCGGGTGGGGGAACAACCTGGCTCTTGCGGGAATGGCAGAGGAGCCGGGAAGCAAGAATTATCAAAGAAGAGCATGCTCTATCTGCCGCAACCCCCATGTTACCGGCCGAAAAGCGTATCCTGCTCCATGCCGGAGGGCAAAGCCGACGTCTGCCGGGGTATGCACCTTCGGGGAAGATACTGACGCCGATACCGGTCTTCCGTTGGGCGCGGGGACAAAAGCTGGGGCAGAATCTACTCTCTCTTCAACTGCCGCTTTACGAAAAGATAATGGAGCGGGCGCCGGAGAAGTTACGTACGCTCATTGCCAGCGGCGATGTATATATCCGTGCCGAGAAACCTCTGCAGGAAATACCCGATGCAGACGTAGTATGCTACGGTTTGTGGGTAGACCCGGTGCTGGCCACGCACCACGGCGTGTTCGTTTCGGACCGTAAGCAACCGGAATCGCTGGACTTTATGCTGCAAAAGCCTTCTTTGGAAGAATTGGAAAATCTCTCCAAGTCCCATCTGTTCCTTATGGACATCGGCATCTGGCTGCTGAGCGACCGTGCAGTGGAGCTGCTGATGAAGCGCTCGCAAAAAGAGGGCGGTGCTTCGGACAAGAACATCCCGTATTCAGACCTCAAATATTACGATTTATACTCCGACTTCGGCTTGTCTTTGGGAAATCATCCGCGCATTGCAGATGAAGAACTGAACAGCCTTTCCGTTGCCATACTTCCCTTGCCCGGAGGCGAATTCTATCATTACGGAACGAGTCGCGAACTGCTCTCCTCGACCGTCACCTTGCAGAACAAGGTCCACGACCAACGGCAGATTATGCACCGCAAGGTGAAACCTAATCCCGCCATCTTTGTGCAGAATGCAGAAGTACGCGTCTCCCTTACCCCGAAGAACGACAGCCTTTGGATAGAGAACAGTTTTGTAGGAGCCTCATGGACTCTTGGCGCCCGGCAGATTATCACGGGTGTGCCCCGGAACGACTGGCAGTTGGCCCTTCCCGATGGAGTCTGTATCGATATAGTACCCCTTGACGACAAACGTCGGGCGGTACGTCCTTATGGTTTCGATGACGTTTTCAAGGGAGATATCCGCGAAGAAAAGACATTGTTCCAGGGAATACCTTTCCGGGTCTGGTTGGAAGAAAGAGGACTGACAACGGAGGATATTGCAGGACGCAAGGACGATATGCAGGCTGCCGCCATCTTTCCGATAGTAGAGAACGAGGGGCAGATGGGAAAAGTGCTTCGCTGGATGGTGTCCGAACCCGGCCTGGCCGAAGGAAAAGAGATCTGGCTGAACAGCCGGCGAATCTCCGCCGATGAAATCTCCGCACGGGCCGACTTGCGTTTGCTGTACGCACAGCGGGAGCGCTTCTGCCGGGGAAACTGGGAAGTGCTGGCGCGCAACCATGAAAAGAGCGTCTTCTATCAGCTCGACTTGACAGACGTTGCCGGCGAGTTCCATAAATTCGGGCTGGACAAACCCGAAGTCCTGCCTGCCGATGCCCCCTTGATGCAGCGCATTCATAACCGGATGCTGCGGGCACAGATTGAGAAACTGAACGGAAAAGATTTCAAGACAGACGAACAAGCCGCCTTTGGCCTGTTGCGCGAAGGATTGCTTGCCGATTTGTATGAACACAAAAGCACTCCCCGCCTGAATATATATAGCGACCAGATAGTATGGGGACGCAGCCCCGTGCGCATAGACATGGCGGGCGGATGGACCGACACTCCTCCATACTCCTTGTTTGCCGGCGGAAGTGTAGTGAACATTGCCATCGAACTGAACGGTCAGCCTCCTTTGCAGGTATATGTGAAGCCTTGTGCCGAACATCGCATCGTGTTGCGCTCCATCGATATGGGCGCTATGGAAGTGGTGAATACATTCGAAGAGTTGCAGGATTACTGCAAGATAGGTTCTCCCTTCTCCATTCCGAAAGCTGCGCTGGCGTTGGCGGGCTTTCTTCCGGCTTTCTCCGAGACGGTCTATCCTTCGTTGGAGAAGCAGTTGGAGGCTTTCGGCACGGGCATCGAACTTACGCTGCTCTCTGCCATACCTGCCGGTTCCGGTTTGGGCACAAGCTCCATATTGGCGTCAACCGTGCTGGGTTCGTTGAGCGACTTTTGCGGACTGATGTGGGATAAGAACGAGATATGCCGTCGCACGCTTGCCCTGGAACAACTGCTGACGACCGGTGGCGGTTGGCAAGACCAGTACGGCGGTGTACTGCAAGGCATCAAACTGCTGCAAACAGAAACCGGCTTTGCCCAGCAACCGCTGGTGCGCTGGTTGCCCGAACATCTGTTTACGCATCCCGAGTACCGGGACTGCCATCTGCTGTACTACACCGGCATCACCCGTACGGCAAAAGGAATCCTTGCCGAAATCGTACGCTCCATGTTCCTCAACTCTTCCCTGCACCTGAGTCTGCTCGAAGAAATGAAAGCCCATGCACTCGATATGGCAGAAGCCATCCAACGGAACGATTTCCGGAGCTTCGGTGCATTGACAGGCAAAACGTGGATGCAGAACAAAGCATTGGATTGCGGAACGAATCCGCCCGCCGTGGAGGACATCATCCGTCAGATAAAGGACTATACATTAGGATATAAATTGCCGGGAGCCGGTGGCGGAGGCTACTTGTATATGGTAGCGAAAGACCCGCAGGCAGCACTCCGCATTCGTGAGATACTGACACGGAACGCACCGAACCCAAGGGCCCGGTTTGTGGAAATGTCTTTGTCGGATAAGGGATTTCAGGTATCACGCTCTTAAAAAGTTATAACTCATTCGTGATGATACGGCCCTCCATTCAGTATCGTCATCGCCCGGTAGAGTTGTTCTACAAAGATGAGGCGCACCATCTGGTGCGAAAAAGTCATGCGGGAGAGTGACATTTTCTCGTGGGCGGCTTCATATACTTTCTGCGAAAATCCGTAGGGGCCTCCGATGATAAAGACCAGCCGTTTGTTCACGGTGTTCATCTTGCGCTTCATATAGTCGGCAAACTCTATGGAGCGCATTTCTTTTCCACCCTCGTCCAGCAACACGATGACATCGCCCGGTTGGAGTGCCTTCAGTATCAGTTCGCCTTCTTTCTCCTTCTGCACTTCCATGGAGAGGCTCTTGGTGTTTTTCAGTTCGGGAATGACTTCCATCTCGAACGAAAGATAGCGCCGGGTGCGCTGCACGTAGTCGTTGATGGCCGTTATAAAGTGTTGTTCTACAGTTCGTCCTACGACGAGTAGAGTCGTTTTCATGCTGGTTCCGTTTTGATTAGCGCACAAAATTAGCATTTTTTTATTGTATTTTGCGACAAATGCTTACCTTTGCCTATCATTAATACTTGTGAAAATGAATAAACGAGTAGTTTTGTTGTTGACCGGTCTCCTCATTTGGGTGTCCTCGCTCTCGGCTCAGGACGCTCCGGTAGGAGTGATCAGTGCCTTCAAGGAAGGGAACTCTCAGGAACTTAACAAGTATCTGGGTGACAAGGTCGATCTGATTATTCAGAATAAAACGACCCATGCCGACAAGCGGACGGCGGAAGGAACCATGGCTGCTTTCTTCTCCAACCACAAGGTCGGCAATTTCAATGTGAATCATCAGGGCAAGCGCGATGAATCAGGTTTCATCGTCGGTACCTTGACGACTGCGAACGGAAACTTTCGGGTGAATTGTTTCTTTAGAAAAGTACAGAACCAATATGTGATACATCAAATAAGAATCGATAAGACAAATGAATAAAGAAGAAGAATTGATAGACAGGTTGATTGACCTGGCTTTTGCCGAGGACATCGGCGACGGTGACCATACCACCCTCTCGTGCATCCCTGCCACGGCGATGGGCAAGTCCAAACTCCTGATTAAAGAAGCCGGTATCCTTGCCGGTATCGAAGTTGCCAAAGAGGTGTTCCGCCGCTTCGACCCCACTATGAAGGTGGAGGTGTTCATCAACGACGGTGCCGAAGTGAAACCGGGTGACGTGGCTATGATTGTGGAAGGCAAGGTGCAGTCTCTGTTGCAAACCGAGCGCCTGATGCTGAACATCATGCAGCGCATGAGCGGCATTGCTACCATGACCCACAAGTATGCCGAGCAGCTGAAAGGCACGAATACCCATGTGCTCGATACCCGCAAGACTACTCCGGGCATGCGCATCCTCGAAAAGATGGCGGTAAAGATAGGCGGCGGCGTGAACCATCGCATCGGCTTGTTCGACATGATTCTGCTGAAAGACAATCATGTGGACTTTGCCGGCGGCATCGACAAGGCCATCAACCGTGCCAAGGAGTATTGCAAAGAGAAAGGTAAAGACCTCAAAATAGAAATCGAAGTGCGTAACTTCGACGAGTTGCAGCAAGTGCTCGACCTGGGTGGCATAGACCGCATTATGTTCGATAACTTCACACCCGAAATGACCCGGAAGGCTGTTGAGATGGTAGACCACCGTTACGAAACTGAATCTTCCGGCGGTATCACCTTCGATACGCTGCGCGACTATGCCGAATGTGGCGTAGATTTTATCTCGGTAGGTGCTCTGACCCATTCCGTAAAGGGACTGGACATGAGTTTTAAAGCATGTTGACAAAGGCCGCAAGCCTTCATTACAGCATAACAGGAAAGCCTCTCATAAGTTTGCCATGATATTGCAATCCTTATGAAAGGCTTTCTGCTTAATAATCAGGGGAGTATCTGCGTCGGCGAAACAGATGGTCTGTTCGGACGAAACAGATGATGTGTTCGAGGCAAACAGACCATGCGTTTGGGGCAAACAGATGATGCGTTTCGACGCGATAGATAATGCATTAGGAAGATATGAAAAATATAAATTGGAGCAAAGTAAAAACGATTGTCAAAGGCTGGAGGCTCGGAGACTTTGTGCGGCAAATTGCTGTGGTGGTGATTGGTGTGGTGATTACCTTTATGGGGAGTGATCTGATTACTCAGAATTCCGAAAAGAAGGATATACGGTCTACCATGTCGCTGATTAGGGATGAACTGAAAAGCAATCGGGAGAAATATGAAGATATAGTAGCGGAGTTTAGTGAGGATGAGGCTCTTTCCACTTTATTGGCGGAGCACGACTTGAAGATACGGACTATACCCGAAGATTCATTGAAGCAGTATGCCAATGTATTGGGACATATTCGTGGTTTTAGTTATACCCAGAATGCATTGGATATACTCAAAAGCTCTATGTTGATGCAGAAAATCCCGGATAAAGATTTGCTGTTGCAGTTGACTAAGGTTTATGATGTACTGAATGGATTTAAGCTGACTATGGATGCATATTATGAGATGAAAGACCAGATTATGACACCTTTCAATTTGGCCTTGACCGATGAACAAATGCATCGGATCTATGAAGGAGGATATGGAGCATGGGATATTTACCTTGCTAATTTATCGGTACGAAACTTCGTCAGGGTTGCACAGATGTATTTCACTCCCGACTATGTAGAAAATGTGGGAAGAAGAATAGATAAGGTGATACAGATGCTTGAAGAAAAATATCATTTAGAATAAAACATTATGGGACAGAACGTTTGGGATAGAATAAAAGCTACGGTACATGGCTGGAGGTTGGGAGACTACTTCCGTCAGTTCAGCATCGTAGCGGCAGGTATTATCGTTACCTTTTGGGGAAGCGATAAAATAACGGAGCATAGCCGCCAAAAGGAAGTACGCGCAACGATGCAACTGGTAGCGGAAGAACTGGAGTACAATAAGGAGGAACTGCGTAAAATAAAGCGGTTGCTGGATATTGACGTACACATGAGCACTGTGTTGTCGGACCACAATATGGATGTATCTAAAATACCTGGAGATACTTTATGGAAGTATGGCAAGCTTTTTAATAATTTTGATGATTTCTCTTATAGAACCGATGCATTGGATGTGCTGAAAGGTTCCTCATTAATGCAGTATATCCCTGAGAAACGTATGTTGCAGGATGTGATGCAGGTCTATTTTTATTTAGGAAGGAAAAAGAAGGATGTGGGTGATTATTATAAGATAAAGAACGATGTGCTGATGGGGCTTGCCTTTTCTGCGGGAAGAGAGAATGTCTTGAGTGAGGGCCGTACTTTTAAGGATGAAGTCTCCTATCTTTTGAAACATGATAATTTTATCAACTTCGTCATCATGGTTCCCGGCTTCTTGTATTGGGATGAGTTTGATGAACTGGATGAAATGCTTGACAAGCAAATTAAGGTATTGAAAGACAAGTATAAATAATCTCCATACTTTAACTTCTTTTTTGAATTAATTCAGCAGCATTTTTCGGAATGCTGCGTCTAACTAACAAATGACGCGAAGAGGCGTCCGTAAAAACGAGCACTGACATTGGAAAATGAGATAGAACTGATAGAGGGCTGCCGGGCAGGAAAAGATTCCGCACGTCGGGAACTGTATACCCTTTATTCCAAGCAGATGCTGGCGGTGTGCTACCGCTATACGGGCGACATCGATGCGGCCCATGACGTATTGCACGATGGTTTTATCAAAATCTTCACCCACTTTACTTTTCGTGGAGAGTGTGCCTTGAGCACTTGGGTGACGAGGGTGATGGTGACGCAGTCCATCGACTACCTGCGCAAGCGGCAACGCTTCAGCCAACTGGTGGTGAACGAGGAGCAACTCCCCGATATGGTGGACGAAGCAAGCATTGCCGAGACCGGCGGCCGTCTTTCCGAGGAAGTGCTGATGGCATTTGTGGCAGAACTTCCCGATGGATGCCGAACCGTTTTCAACTTGTATGTGTTTGAAGAGAAGTCGCATAAGGAAATTGCCGAGTTGCTCCACATCAAGGAACATTCGTCGACCTCGCAACTGCATCGTGCCAAGAATTTGTTAGCAAAAAGAATTAAAGAATATACTGAGTATGAGAGAAAATGATAAAATAACCGATATATTCCGCAACCGTCTCTCCGGTGCAGAGATGACCGTGCGGGAGGGGTTCTGGGAAGAACTGCAACGCAGTCTGCCTCAGACTATGGTGCCGGCCGGTGAGGAGGCTTCCGAACCGTCGTTGCCGTCCGCTTCCGCAGTCAACGGAAAACGCCTTACTCTTTCTCCGAGATTCTACCGGGTGGCTGCCGCTGCATCGGTAGTGTTTGTGCTGGGAGCAGCGTCTGCCGCATTCTGGTACTTCTCTCCGAAGGAGGAGATAAAGGAAGCCTTCACGCAGGTGGCAACCATGACACCGGACGGCAGCCTGAAAGGGGACGTGGTGCAGGAAAGTTTTCCTTCTATCCATAAGGCGAACCCTACGGCACAGAAGCCCGGCGCGAAGCAACCCGCAAGTGGTATTCCTGCCGGACTGACCGCGCAAACGGAAGATGACGACGAATCGGTTTCCGTCCATGTCTCTATCACGATTACTCAGCGGGTGTATGGCAACAGCCAGCAAGCGGGTAACGGTCATTACAATAATTCGGCCCAGAATGGTACTTATCGTTCCACAGCCGACCATGCAGGGACAGGTTCCGATGCAAATTCCGCTTCTTCTGTCGGCGAGGCATCGGCAGCCAAGACTGCGTCGGCGTGGAAGTCGCGCAACTGGGCTGTGAAAGCAGCTATGGGATCTTCTTTGCCGAAAGGTGACTACCACATGCCGCTGACGGCGGGACTGAGTGTGGAGCGCCGTCTGAACGACCGTTTCTCTCTGGAAGCAGGCGTGCAATACAATCGTCTGGATGCCGATAATGCAACCCTGCATACGTTGGGCATCCCCGTCAGGCTGGATATGATGCTGGCAAGTTCTTCTAAAGTCGATTTCTATGCCATGGCAGGCGGAACGGCGGAGAAGTGCATTGCCGGTGCACCGGATAATGGTTTCAGTGCCGAACCGGTGCAACTGTCCGTAGCGGCTGGTGTGGGAGTGCGGTATAAGATGAACGACCGCGTTGCCTTGTTTGCCGAGCCGTCTGTTTCTCATCACTTCGATACGGATTCTAAGACGAGGACGTTGCGTACGGAGCGCCCTACAAATCTGAATCTTTTGTGTGGTGTGCGCGTAACTTATTAACCTTAATACGATACGAAGATGAAGACTTTATCTGATAAATTACATATATTCGGGCGGACTATGCTGCTCGTATTCTTTACTCTCTCTGTTCTCTCTTTGGTCTCTTGTAGCGAAGAAACGTTGGACTACAACCATCCGGACGTAGACCTATTTGTCAAGCAGCTGAAAGCCGGCAAATACTCTGCTCAAAGTCCGGATGGGTTGAGTAACGTGCCTAAGTTCACTTCCGAAGACATCGGCGAACTGCTGAAGTATGCCGAGGACTTGACGGTGATACCTTCTTTCCCGCTGGCTCCGGTGTCCTATTCGGCAGGTGGCAAGCTTCGTTTGGGTGAGTGTATCTTGTGGACGGTGGAGACTATCCGCCTGGGACACAATGCTTCGATGGGGTGCAAGATGGTACGTGCTGATGCCGAGAACTACGAAGGCATCTACTTCCTTTCGGACGAGGATGTGCTGGACGCAGCCGCCCGTTACCGCCGCTGGTGGGAGAGCCGTAAGTATCCGCGCACGATGTGGACCATTGACCCGTGTTATGACGAACCACTTTGCGGAAGTGGATATATGTGGTGGTGATTCTATGAAACTGTTTATACTCTTTTTGGCGCTGCTCAGTGCAGTAGCCCTCCCTCTCTGTGCCCAAAACTGGACATCTCAGGACTCACTGCGGTTGCAGCAGGTACTGAAAGGAACAGGGGAGGTGAAACTGAATCCGGATGCATTGAAGGAATTGGAAATGAACAACTTCCTGGGTGCTCCGAAAGCGGCAACGGACAAGTCGTGGATGGATTTCAATAACTCCATGCCTCTGATGCCGAAGGTACCGGAGAAGAAGGTGGTGCTGACATTGCGTCCCTACACGGCGAACACGAAGTACAACTGGGATCCGGTGTATCAGAAGAAAATCAAGGTGGATAAGGATACGTGGCGCGGCGACGAGTTCTATGCGTTGAAGATATTGATGATTCCCACGAACTGGGCGAAGCATCCGTTTGATGTCGGACCGCGAGAAACGGTGGAACAGATTGAGGCTACCGGCTTGCGCTATCGGGTGACGGACCGTGCCAACAATATGGCGGTGGGCAGCTGGCAGGGTGCAAGCGGCGGCGGAATCAAGGGGTTGGATCTTATGACACCCTTTACCCGCGACTTCTGGAATGTGAAAGGTCGCAAGCGTCGCGCCCGCACGCTGGAAGTGCTGAAGGCGTATGGAGACTCGACGACGGTGCAGATAAAGGAGCCGGTGCGGGTTATCACAAAATGATACACTTTCATTGAAGCGTTACCGGAAGTAATTCCGAACACTTTTCGATTACTCATTGTTTCTATTAGACAGAAGAACAAAAGAACATATTTTCTATGCAGATTATCTGATTTATGTCTCTCTTTTTGCTCTTTTGTTCTTCTGTCTAAAAATAATCCTTAAACGAAACAACGATGATGAATAGAATTACTTCTCTTTTCGGAATAAAGTACCCGATCATTCAAGGTGGTATGGTGTGGTGTAGTGGTTGGCGGCTTGCTTCCGCCGTAAGCAATGCAGGTGGCTTGGGGCTGCTGGGCGCAGGCTCCATGCATCCGGAGACGTTGCAGGAGCATATCCGTAAATGCCGTGCTGCAACCAGCCAGCCCTTTGGTGTCAACATCCCGTTGATGTACCCTCAGATAGACGAAATCATGCAGATGGTAGTGGACGAAGGGGTGAAGATCGTGTTTACCTCTGCCGGTAGTCCGAAGAAATGGACAGGCTGGCTGAAGGAGCGGGGCATCACGGTGGTGCATGTCGTTTCGTCTTCGCGTTTTGCCATGAAGGCAGAGGAGGCGGGCGTAGATGCCATTGTAGCCGAAGGTTTTGAGGCCGGCGGACACAACGGACGTGAAGAGACCACGACGATGTGCCTGATACCTGCCGTCCGCACGGCTACCACGCTTCCGCTGATTGCTGCCGGAGGTATTGCAACGGGTGCGGCGATTGTTGCCGCCCGTGCGCTGGGAGCGGAAGGGGTGCAGATCGGTACGCGTTTTGCGTTGACGGCAGAAAGTTCGGCCAGTGAAGTATTCAAGGAGTATTGCCTGCATTTGGAAGAGGGAGATACAAAGTTGCTACTCAAAAAACTTGCTCCGGTGCGGCTGGTACGTAATAATTTCCGCGATGCGGTAGAGGCTGCCGAGGCGGTAGGGGCTACGGAAGAGGAACTTCGTACGCTCTTGGGGCGTGGTCGTGCCAAACGGGGCATTCTTGAAGGTGACCTTGAAGAAGGAGAATTGGAGATAGGACAGGCGTCGGCGTTGCTGAACGGAAAAGGAATACAATCCGTAGCGGCAGTGATGCTGGAACTGACAGAAGAGTATAGAAGGGCGCTGGAAAGGCTATAAGAAGTCTAAATGATAATTTAGCGTCGTGTGATAACAAGTGTATCTCAAACTCCTCCGCCTGAAAGGGGAGGTGCCCGCTTGCGGGCGGAGGGGTCTTACATAAATAGAAAGTAACTTTGTGCAAGTCCCTTCGGATGTGAAACCCCTCCGCCCTACGGGCACCTCCCCTTTCAGGCGGAGGAATTTGAGATACTCCGTAAATTCCCATTTATACAATAAAAAAGGAATATCCCCGAATGCATCGGGAATATTCCTTTTTAAATTTAGTCATTTATACTCTTTTATTCTTTGGGAGGCGTATCTGTCCCCTTTGTTACATCTCCATTACCAACAGTAACATGGGTTGTAGCAGCATTGCTTACTGTACTTGCAGTAGCATTGGCACTCACCGTTGCCGTTGCAGTCTTTCCGGCTACTTGTACCGCAGGCTGTTCTTCCCAATGGAACGGTTCGAAGCTACTGTTCGGATCTACCCATGACGGTTTCTTCGAAGCATAGATCACGAACGGAGCGATTACCACGATGAGCGCACCGATGATAAGCACCGAGAACCATACCGTATTACTACCCGTTGAAATCTGGCTGGGCGGAATAAAGCTCAGCACAAATGCCAGCAGTGAACCGCAGAAACCAAGTCCGCCGATGATCCACATCAATCCGTTGCCACCCTTACCAATACGGAACGGACGGTTCAGCTTCTTCATCTTATAGCGCAGTGCGATGGCTCCTGAGAACATCAACATATACATAATAAGGTAAAGAATCACCGTCAGCTGCGACAGGATCTGGTAGAAACTCTGTACCGAAGGCATTACTACGAACAGCAGACTCAGTACTGTCACTGCAATTCCTTGTACATACAGAATGTTCTTCTGTACACCCAGCTTGTTCGTCTTCTGGAAGAACGGAGGCATGTAACCGGCTTTACCTACGGCAAAGATACCCTTGGACGGACCGGCAACCCACGTCAGTACCCCTGCCAACACACCGAATGCCAAAGCGATGGCAATGATCGGCGACAGCCAGGAAGCATGGATATAGCGGAAATAATTATCGAACCCTACCAGCAAACTCTGCGTCAAGCTGATGTCCTTGGCCGGGATGATGACACCCAGTGAGAACGTACCCAGCACGAAGATGATTACCGTAATCAGTGCACCGATAAATACCGCCTTCGGATAGTTGCGCGACGGATTCTCAACGTCCTTCACGTGGATACCACCCATCTCCATACCAGCGTAGAAGAGGAAGATACTTGCGGCAAGCACCACATTGTCGAAGTTGGTGAAGTCCGGGAAGAAGCTGCTGTGGAAGTCCATATTGGAGTGTCCTCCGGTGGCCAGGTAAATGATGCCGAGGATAATCAGCAACCCGGCCGGAATGATGGTTCCGACCATACCACCCACTTTGGCAACCTTGCCTACCCAGCTCATACCTTTCATCGAAATGAATGTAGCCAGCCAGTAGATGATAAGCACCACGACAAGCGTATAATACTTGTTGTTTGCCAGCGACATGTCGTGCACGTCGTTCATGCCGATGAAGGCGATGGACACGGCGCCGAACGTCAGTACCGTGGGGTACCAGATGGTACTCTCGATCCACTGTACCCAGATGGCGAGGAATCCCCACTTCTTGCCGTAGGCTTCGCCTACCCAGCGGAACACACCACCTTGCTTGTCCTGGAACATGGCAGCCAGTTCCGCAGCGACGAGTGACGTCGGTATCAGGAAAACAATAGCTGCAAATAGATAGTAGAAGGCCGAACTCATTCCGTATACGGCCTCGGCCGGTAGTCCGCGCAGGGATACAACGGCCGTTACATTCATGATAGCCAGCGTAAACACGCCCAGCTTCACTGTTTGTTTAATATTTGCCATAAGTTAAGGTTTTAAGTGAAAAATATTCTTTAAATCAGCGTCTATAACAACACCCCGGCGGAGTTGTTTCCCGCCCATAAAGGAAAGTTAGGGTTTTAACAGTTACGCATCAGTAGCTTTGTCTTGCTTCTGCGCCATTTTCTTGTAGAAATCCTCTTTCTCCTTGTTGCGTCGTTGCACCAGGCTCGTTACGTACACTGTGAAAATAGGAAACATCATCATGCCCAGCGCTGCCAGCAGCACGGACAGCACACGTCCCGTGACGGTGACCGCTATGATATTGGACCCTACCGTCGTTACATCCATAAATGCCCACCACAGTGCATCCCCGTATCCTTTTACCAAAGCATTCACATCGTGCTCCGTCACGTAGAAGGCCAGGCTTGCGAAGTAGACTGTCGCCAGCAGCATCGTCAGATAGGAGACGAACAGGCCCGATGCACGGTTATACGTCAGCCAACCCACCACGATAGCCATGGCATATCCACCCCGCACCAACGGGATGAAGCGCAGCATGTAGGTCACTTCGGGCGAGAAGGTCCATCCCATGTAGGCAATGATGTTTTGATAGGGGATAGCCACCAGCAGGAAGATGAAGTGCGTGGCCACGTAGCGTCCCTTGTTTTCTGCCAGAAACCATTCCAGCACAAAATCTGCCAGGAACAGCGCACATATCCACAACTGCACTTTCATGTAGACCGACTGCTCGTAGAAAGGAATTCCCTCGAATGTGTCGACCGAGATACTGATGACCAGAAATAGCGAAAGCAGCAGGATGATGACATGCAAGATGCCATAAATGCCTTTCTCTCGCAATACAAATTCTGATAGAGCCATTTTCATAATGATGTCCTGTTATAAAGTTATGAGTTATAAAGTTATGAGTTATTTATTTGTACGCACTGCAAATCAACGAATAACTCATAACTTTATAACTCATAACAGATAAAAAGCTTAGTCTGTTGTAATCGTCACACGGTCACCGTTGAACACGCCCAGTCCGAGCTTGTTCATGATGTACTTGATGGCCTGTTGCGCCTTCACGGAGTTACCGGCTTCGTCCAAAGGAGGTGCGAAAGCCGATACACCCATTACGCCGGGCAATACTGCCATCACGCCGCCGCCCACACCGCTCTTGGCAGGTATGCCGGCGGTATACATCCAGTCGCCCGAATGCTCGTAGAAGCCTACGGTAGAGATCATGGAAGTGATCTTAGGCGCCAGGCTGGCTTCGAATACAGTCTGATGGGTGACGGGGTTCACACCGTTGTTGGCAATGGTTCCGGCGGCGATACCTAGCTGCTGGGCGGTGATGCCGAGGGAGCATTGACGGGTGTAAAGGTCGAGTGCCATATCCGGGTCGTCGTAGATGCGGCCGTAGTTCTTCAGCAACCAGGCAATGGAGCGGTTGTTGAAGTTAGTGGCCGTTTCCGACTTGTACAGTTCGTCGATGAGCTGCGGGGCGGAACCGCACAGCTCGGTGATGTTCTGCACAATGGCTTCCCATTTCTTGTCGCTCTGTCCCACCGGCTGCACCATGGAGCAAGCAGATATGGCGCCTGCGTTTACCAGCGGTGTAGAGGGATGATCGTTCTCCAGCAAGATGGCGATGATGGAGTTGAACGGCAGACCTGTGGCGTCGGCACCAATCATATCCAGCACTTTCTGTGCACCGTATTGGCGCAGGATGAGGATGGCAGTATGCACTTTCGATACCGACTCGATGCCGAAACGGTAGTCCGTATCGCCGATATTGATGGTCTTTCCGTCCATCAGGCAGATGCTGAGGCCGAACAGTTTAGAATCAATATTGGCAAGATAGGGGATATAGTCGGCATTCTTTCCGCCGGTGTTGCCCTTCACCTCGTTGTAGGCTTTCTGGGCTACTTCTTTGATTTGAGAAATTGATATTTTCTTATCCATATCATTATAAGGTGTTAAAGTGATAGGGTGTTAAGGTGATATCACTCTGTCACCTTATCACTCTATCACATTCTACTATTTTTTGTGAGCGCGGCAACCGTGATTGAACACTTTGCTTTCTATCGGCAGATTTTTGTCCTGTGCCATGCGGGTAGGAGTCGGATAGTCCAGCTTCTCCAGTTCGGCGATGGCGTTCTTGATGTCGCCCAGCAACATGTCGGCCATGTCGCGGCTGAATCCCTGACGGACAACGACACGCATCACGACGTAATCTTCCAGCTTGGAAGGCAATGTGTATGCCGGTACCATCCAGCCATGTTGAGCCAGCTTGTCTTGCAGGTCGTACAACGTCCATTTGGCAGTTCTTGCATAGTCAGGCTTCAAGTACCAGATGAACAACGGGTTCACTACGTCTTCGGAGTAGTTGACGAACGGAGCCATCTTGCCTATTTCGCGGTGGATGTATTTTGCGATGCTCAGTGAATTGAACTGTACTTCCTTGTAACCTTGGAATCCGAGGCGGATAAATTGGTAATACTGTCCCAGGATTTGTGCGGCAGGACGGGAGAAGTTCAAACCGACTTGTGTGATGTTGGCGCCGAGGTAGTTGACGCTGAATGACATTTCTTCGGGCAGATATTCCTTGCCTTTCCAAACAACCCAGCCCAGACCCGGGTAAACCAAACCGAACTTGTGTCCGCTGACGCTGATGGAGAGTACCCACTTCAGGCGGAAGTCCCATTTCGTATCAGGATAGAGGAACGGGAGGATGAAACCGCCGCTGGCAGCATCTACGTGGATAGGAATGTCGTAGCCGGTTTTGGCATTGTAAGCGTCGAGGGCTTTGTCCAGTGCTTCGACGTCATCGTTCAGTCCCGTCCACGTTACGCCTTGGATGGGTACGATACAGATGGTGTTTTCGTCGCACATCTTCAGGGCTTCTTCGGGGTCGAGTGTGGTCTTGTCCAGCGTCAAGGGTACTTCACGCATTTCAATCTGCCACAGTTGGGCGAATTTTTCCCATACCACCTGGAAACCGGTGGAGATAACGAAGTTCGGTTTGTCGAACGGTTTGCCTTCGGCCTGGCGTTTCTTGCGCCAACGCAACCAAGCGGCTACACCACCCAACATACAGGCTTCTGAAGAACCGATGGCCAGTGCGCCGGTTTTCCAGGTATCCTTTTCGGGGGAGTTCCAGAGGTTGGCAACGATGTTGATACATTTACCGTTCATTACGGCGATGCGCGGATATTCGGTCTCGTCGATGTAGTTGATGTTTATGGCTTCGTTCATCAGCTTGGTGGCGTAGTCGTCCATATAGGTAGTGACGAACGTAGCCAGGTTGAGGCGAGGCTGTGTTTGGGCGAATGTTTCGTCTTTTACCATCTGGTAGGCTATCTCCGGAGTGGTAGGTCCATCGGGGATTTTCTCTACCGGTGAGGGTTGCAACATACGGTTTGAACCGAATACGTCAGTTTTTGCATCTCCTTTTCTGAAATTCAAATCTTCCATATAAATAAGTTTTTAAAGGTTTAGGCGGCGGGGCGTTTCCCCGTCGAATTTCCCACAAGAACGAGGTTTGCGGAGGAAAGTTCCGGCGATTTACATATTTTGGCGTTTATTAAAGGGTGGGGGATAAATGATGATTTAGCGTCGTGTGATAACAAGTGTATCTCAAACTCCTCCGCCTGAAAGGGGAGGTGCCCGCTTGCGGGCGGAGGGGTCTTACATAAATAGAAAGTAACTTTGTGCAAGTCCCTTCGGATGTGAACCCCCTCCGCCCTACGGGCACCTCCCCTTTCAGGCGGAGGAATTTAAGATACTCCGCTAAATTCCCATTTATATAATAAACTTTCTATAGAATGATTTGTTGTTTCCCAGTCACCAATTAACACCATTCGGATATGAGAATCAATACCGGACAGGGAACAATCCCTCTTATTACGCTTATCGGCATTTGGTCTGTCTCTGCACTGACTTCACTGCCTGGACTGGCGGTTTCGCCCATACTGGGGCAACTTTCCACCATCTTTCCGCGTGCCACGGAGCTGGACATACAGATGCTCACTTCGCTGCCATCGCTACTCATTATCCCATTCGTCCTGCTGGCAGGCAAGTTGGCGGAGAAGCGGGACTTTGTCCGTCTGCTGCGCGTAGGGCTTTGGATGTTTGCAGCAAGTGGAGTACTCTATCTTTTTTCTTCGAAGATGTGGCAACTGATGGCCGTGAGTGCCTTGCTCGGAATAGGTTCGGGACTGATCATTCCGCTTTCCACCGGTTTGATTTCACGTTACTTCACGGGGACGTATCGGGTACGGCAATTCGGCTACAGTTCGGCTATAACAAATGCAACGCTGGTGGTGGCAACGGCAGTGACAGGCTATCTTGCTGAGGCTGACTGGCATCTACCGTTCGTGGTTTATCTTTTACCACTGGTGTCGCTTGTGCTTTGTGCTTATCTTAAAGATGACGGTAATCAATCGGCTGCTGCGAATGCACAAGAGGAGGAGGGGGCGGTCTCTGCCTCTTCTGCCTCTGCCTCTTCTCTTCCTTCTGCTCCTGTCCCCGATATCCGCGGCAGATACGGCATTCATATCCGTCACCTTATACAACTGATGCTGTTTTATGGTCTGATTACCTATGTGGTTTTGGTAGTTACCTTTAATCTGCCTTTCCTTATGGAGGCGCATCATTTCTCCAGCGGAGATTCCGGTCTGATGATTTCTTTGTTTTTCCTTGCTATCATGGCGCCCGGCTTTTTCCTGGGGCATATCGTTAAATACTTGGGGGGAAATGCAAAGTTCTATAGTCTTCTGTCTATTGCTGCGGGGCTGCTGCTGATATGGATTTCGCCCAGGGAGTGGCTGATAATACCCGGTTGTCTTCTGGTAGGTTTAGGCTACGGCGTTATTCAGCCGCTCGTCTACGACAAAACGGTAGATACTGCCGTTCCTGCCAAAACGACCTTGGCGCTTGCCTTTGTGATGGTGATGAATTACCTTGCTATTCTGCTGTCTCCGTTTATCACAGACTTCTTCCAATCATTATTTCATACGAATTCCAAGGAATTTCCGTTTATCTTTAATCTTTGCATTACGGTGGGAGCCATGTGTTGGGCGCATGTCCGGAGGAAAGACTTTTTGTTTGATGATAAATAGGTAGGTTAGCGCGCTTGCGCGCGCTAAATTCCCCTTTTATAGCTCTATCGGCTCATACTTCAGCCCGAACACATCTGCCACGGCCTTGTACGTCACCTTACCTTCTACCACATTCAATCCTAATGCCAGTGCCGGGTCGTCCTTGCAGGCTTGTCTCCAGCCTTTGCACGCCAGGGCTACGGTATAGGGCAGTGTCGCATTCGTCAGCGCCATGGTCGAGGTGAACGGTACGGCACCGGGGATGTTGGCTACTGCATAGTGCACAATGCCATCCACCACATACGTCGGATCACTGTGCGTCGTCGGGTGGGAAGTCTCGAAACATCCGCCCTGGTCAATGGCAACATCCACGAGGACAGTACCCGGCTTCATCATCTTCAGCATTTCCTTGGTGATGAGGTGCGGTGCTTTATCGCCCGGGATGAGGACAGAACCAATAACGAGGTCTATATTCGGCAGCTCCATCTTGATGTTGTGCGTCGAAGAATAAAGCGTCTTCACATTCTTGGGCATCACTTCGCTGAGGTAGCGCAAGCGAGAGAGGTTGATATCCGTAATCAGTACTTCGGCACCCATTCCGGCAGCTATCTGCGCAGCATTGGTTCCTACAATGCCTGCACCGAGGACGAGTACACGTGCGGGACGTACTCCCGTTACGCCGCCCATCAGTTTGCCTTTTCCGCCCTGAGGCTTCTCAAGGAAACGGGCTCCTACCTGCGTTGCCATGCGTCCTGCCACTTCGCTCATCGGGGTAAGGAGAGGCAAGGAGCGGTCTTCTTTCTCCACCGTTTCGTAGGCAATACAAATGGCACCGCTTTCAATCATGGCTTCGGTCAATAATTTATCGGCTGCGAAGTGGAAATATGTAAATACCACTTGTCCCTTTTTAATCAGTTTGTACTCCGGTGCAATGGGTTCCTTTACCTTGACAATCATGTCGGCTGCGGCATACGTAGCTTCAATGGTAGGTAAAGTCCGTGCACCTACGGCGATGTAATCATCGTCCGAGAATCCGCTGTTTGCGCCTGCCGTGGCTTGCACATACACCGTATGACCTTGCTTCACCAACTCGGCTACTCCGGCAGGGGTCATTCCTACGCGGTTCTCATTGTTCTTGATTTCTTTAGGTACTCCGATAATCATAACCTTATTATTTATGGGTTAAACATGGCGAAAGATACGAAAATGGAAAACACATTGTTATCGCTCCCTCCATGTTTTAGAGCATAAAACGGGTGTCATCCTTTCTATTTGCTACTTATTTGCTTCGTAAGGCTGGTGAAACCACCCCAATATCTTATTGTTTTATTCACTTTTTTATATGGCAAAGATTGGGATTATTTTTATCTTTGCCTGCGTTAATAAGAAAGAAGTTATTGTAATGAAACTATATATAAAGCCTTTTGTCTTGTCTCTTTTATTCGTAGCCGGTGGAGTGCGGGCACAAGAGACGGCCACATTTGCTCCTCCTTTTGATTTTCCCATCACTTTTTCCGGCAACTTCGGCGAGATACGTGCCAATCACTTTCATGGCGGATTGGACTTTAAGACCGGCGGTACCATCGGCAAGCAAGTGCGTGCCCTGGCCGACGGACATATCTCCCGTATCCGCGTCACTCATGGATCGGGCTATGTGCTCGATGTGACCTACAATAATGGTTACTCCACGATAAACCGCCACCTCAGCGCCTTTGTGGGAGATATAGCCCGCAGGGTAGAAGCCTTGCAATACGAAAAGGAAAGCTGGGAAGTGGAAATCACGCCCGCTCCCGATGAATATCCCGTAAAGGCCGGGCAGGTCATCGCTCTGAGCGGTAATACCGGTTATTCTTTCGGGCCGCATCTGCATCTGGACGTCTTCGAAACGGAGACGGAAGATTATGTAGACCCGTTGCCTTTCTTTATGGATAAAGTGAAAGACAATACAGCCCCGCGTGCCGAAGGCATCATGCTGTTTCCGCAACCCGGCAAAGGAGTGGTGGAGGGCAAGCAGTCCCGCCAGGCCTTTCCTGCGCGTCCGGTGAAACCCATTACTGCCTGGGGACTGATAGGAGCCGGCATCCGAGCCTACGACTATATGGACGGAGTGCATAATAAGTATGGTGTAAAAAACGTTGTTCTTGAAGTCGATGGCAAAGAGGTTTTCCGCAGTGTGGTAGACCGCTTTGCGTACGAAGAAAACCGATACATCAATTCGTGGACACACGGACAATATATGAAATCTTTCATCGAACCGGGCAACCGCCTGCGCATGCTGCATGCATCTAATGGAAATCGCGGACTGGTGGAAATCAACGAAGAACGTCCCTATCAGTTTGTCTATACCCTGAGCGATGCGCTGGGCAATACGTCCAAAGTCCGTTTTACGGTGCAAGGCAGGAAGATGGATATCCGTCCGGTAGAACATCGTGAGAAATATGCCTTCAAGTGGGACAAGGTGAATTATCTGCAAGAACCGGGATTGGAACTGGTCATTCCCAAAGGCATGCTTTACGATGATGCCTGGCTGAATTATGCCGTACGTGCCGATAGCGGTGATATTGCCTTTACCTATCAGCTGAATGACACCCGTATTCCGATGCATGGTGCATGTGATTTACGCATCGGTCTGCGCCGTCGTCCTGTAGAAGATATGACGAAATATTACGTGGCCGGTGTCACCGCCCGTGGCGGAAAATACAGTGTAGGAGGTAAGTACGAGGACGGTTTTATGAAAGTCCGCATTCGCGACCTGGGAACGTATACAGTAGCTGTCGATACCGTTCCTCCTCAGATAATCCCGGTAAATAAGGTTCAATGGGGGCGCATGGGGCGCATTGTTTTCAAAGCGAAGGATAAAGAAACAGGGATCGAAACCTACCGCGGCACGATTGACGGAAAATATGCCTTGTTTGGCAAGCCGAACTCCATCAGCGGCGATATTGTTTGCGAACTCGACCCGAAACATGTGGAAAAGGGCGGGAAGCACATTGTGGAGATGACCGTAACAGACGGCTGCGGCAACCGGACTACCGAACAATTTGAATTCGTCTGGTAAATGAAAAACATTAATAACAACAATAATAACTGAAGTATGAAAAGCAAAAGACTGACTCTTTCCGTCTTATTCGTGGTAGCAGCAGTGGTGAATGCCCTGGCTTGTACCAACCTGATCGTAGGCAAGAATGCCTCTACAGACGGTTCTACCATCGTATCTTATTCTGCCGACTCCTACGGGCTGTTCGGCGAGTTGTATCATTATCCCGCAGGCATGCACAAGAAGGGTACGTTGATCGACGTCCACGAGTGGGATACCGGCAAATACCTCGGCCGGATAGAACAAGCACGCCAGACGTACAACGTCATCGGCAACATGAACGAGTTCCAGCTTACCATCGGCGAAACCACCTTTGGCGGTCGTCCCGAATTGGTGGACACTACCGGTATTATCGACTACGGCAGTCTGATTTATCTTGGCCTGCAACGTTCACGCACCGCCCGCGAAGCCATCAAGGTGATGACGGACCTTGTGCAGGAATACGGCTATTACAGCAGCGGTGAATCCTTCACTATTGCCGATCCCAACGAAATCTGGATTATGGAAATGATAGGTAAAGGTCCCGGTGTGCGTGGCGCCGTATGGGTAGCCGTTCGTGTTCCCGACGATTGCATCTCTGCACATGCCAACCAAAGCCGCATCCATCAGTTCGATATGAACGATAAGAACAATTGCATGTACTCTTCCGACGTTGTCTCCTTTGCTCGCGAAAAGGGCTACTTTGACGGCGTAAACAAGGACTTCAGCTTTGCCAATGCGTATGCGCCTCTCGATTTCGGTGCACGCCGCTACTGCGAAGCCCGCGTATGGAGCTACTTCAACATGTTTACCGACCGTGGCAACGAATTCTTACCTTATATATTAGGTGAAACAAATACTCCGATGCCGCTGTTCCTCAAGCCCAGCCGTAAAATCTCCGTGCAGGACGTCAAGAACGCTATGCGCGATCATTACGAAGGAACTCCTCTTGATATCAGCAAGGACTTCGGTGCCGGCCCGTATCATACTCCCTACCGTCTTTCTCCTCTTTCTTTCAAGGTAGGCGATCAGGAGTACTTCAACGAACGTCCTATCTCCACCCAGCAGAGCGGCTTTGTGTTTGTGGCACAGATGCGTTCCGAATTACCCGATGCCATTGGTGGCGTGCTGTGGTTCGGTACGGATGATGCCAACATGACCGTGTTTACTCCTGTATATTGCTGTACGGACAAGATTCCCGTATGCTATAGCCGCGTAGATGGTGCCGATTATATCACCTTCTCCTGGAACTCGGCTTTCTGGATCTTCAATTGGGTTGCCAATATGGTTTATCCCCGCTACGACCTGATGATAGGGGATGTACGTGCTACTCAGACGGAACTGGAAACTACTTTTAACGAAGCCCAGGAAGGTGTTGAGGCCGCTGCTGCCAAACTCCTGGCAAAAGATCCTGCCAAAGCAAAAGCATTCCTTACCAACTATACGAACATGACGGCTCAAAGTACTTTCGATACCTGGAAACGCCTCGGCGAATTCCTTATCGTAAAATATAATGATGGCGTTGTAAAACGTATGAAGGACGGTAAGTTCGAGCGTAATTCCATCGGCCAGCCGGCAGGCGTAGTTCGTCCCGGATACCCGAAAGAATTCCTTGAAGAGTACGTCAAGCAGACGGGAGACAGATATAAAATGCCGGAATAAGTTCGTGCATAGGTTACACAGGTTCTTCATCTTTCTTATAAAATCTGTGTAATCTATGTAATCTCTGTTGAAAAAAATTAGGATATTCGAACTTAATCTCCTACATTTGTGTCTTAACAAAAAGTTTATATTAACCTTTAAAATAGTAACAGTCTTATGGAAAATCAGGAACTGATTAAGCAGGTAACTGAGAAAGCCGAAAAATGGCTTACCCCGGCATACGATGCCGAAACTCAGGCAGAAGTGAAACGCATGTTGGAAAATCCCGATAAAACCGAACTGATAGACAGCTTTTATAAGGATTTGGAATTTGGAACGGGTGGTCTGCGCGGCATTATGGGTGCCGGAACCAACCGCATGAATATCTACACCGTAGGTGCTGCTACTCAAGGTTTGTCCAACTACCTGAACAAATGCTTTGCCGGTAAAGACCAGATCTCAGTAGTAGTAGGTTACGACTGCCGCAACAACAGCGACAAGTTCGCCAAGATTTCTGCCGACATCTTCTCTGCAAACGGTATTAAGGTATATCTTTTCGATGATTTGCGTCCTACCCCCGAAGTTTCGTTTGCTATTCGTCACTTCGGTTGCCAAAGCGGTATCAACATTACTGCCAGCCACAACCCGAGAGAATACAACGGCTACAAGGCTTATTGGGATGACGGCGCCCAGGTACTTGCCCCGCACGATACCGCTATCATCGACGAAGTAAACAAAGTAACCGTTGCCGACATCAAGTTCAACGGCAATCCCGATTTGATTCAGATTATCGGTAAGGAAGTGGATAAAGTATATTTGGATAAGGTACATTCCATTTCTATCGACCCCGAAGTCATCAAACGTCAGAAAGACCTCAGCATTGTTTATACGCCGCTTCATGGTGCAGGCCGTGTGCTCATTCCGGATTCTCTGAAGGAATGGGGCTTTGAGAACATCAACTGCGTGCCCGAACAGATGGTGAAGGATGGTAACTTCCCGACCGTTGTATCTCCGAATCCCGAAAATGCCGAAGCCCTCTCTATGGCTATCGCCCTGGCAAAGAAGATCGATGCCGACATCGTAATGGCAAGCGACCCCGACGCCGACCGCGTAGGTATGGCTTGCAAGGACGATAAGGGCGAATGGGTACTTATCAACGGTAACCAGACTTGCCTGATCTTCTTGTACTACATCATCAAGAACCGTATTGCAATGGGTAAGATGCAGCCCAATGACTTCATTGTAAAGACCATTGTAACTACCGAACTGATTAAGGCGGTGGCCGACAAGAACAAGATTGAAATGCGCGATTGCTACACCGGCTTCAAGTGGATTGCACGCGAAATCCGTCTGAGCGAAGGCAAGCAGCAATACATCGGCGGCGGTGAAGAAAGCTACGGCTTCCTGGCCGAAGATTTCGTTCGCGATAAAGATGCCGTTTCTGCCTGCTCCTTGCTGGCCGAAATCTGTGCATGGGCAAAAGACCAGGGCAAGACGCTGTATGACGTGCTGATGGACATCTACGTAGAGTACGGCTTCTCCAAAGAAACCACTGTCAATGTGGTGAAACCGGGTAAGAGCGGTGCCGAAGAAATCAAAGCTATGATGGATAACTTCCGTGCCAATCCGCCGAAGGAAATCGGAGGATCGCCCGTGAAGGTAATCAAGGACTACAAGACGCTGAAAGTGACTGATCAGGGAAAAGTAAGCGATCTGGATATGCCGGAAGCATCGAATGTGCTTCAGTATTTCACGGAAGACGGTACGAAGATTTCCGTGCGTCCGTCGGGTACGGAACCCAAGATCAAGTTCTATATCGAAGTGAAAGGCGAAATGGGTTGTCCGAAGTGTTATGTCAGCGCCAATGCGGATGCTGAAAAGAAAGTGGAAGCTGTGCGCAAGTCACTTGGTATCTGATAATAATAGATAATAGAAAAAAGCAAATAGAAAGGTGTAATTCTGCGAAGGGTTACACCTTTCTTGTTTTTAGACAGTGCATGCTGACGATTTTTCTGCATTAAACTTCTTTGGTATACTTTAAGTCAACCACTAAATCTTTCAGTGTTAAACCCCGTTCTATAGGGACATCTAAACCTAAACTATAAAGTAATTATGAAAGATTTAGTAGCAGGCATCAAGTACGATGCCGCCAAAGTGATTGAACAGGCCGTAGGGCCAAGTAAAGAATTCTGCATGGGGTATATGAATCCCGGTGCTCCGGATGGTCAGGGATATATCTCTACCATGAAACTCTCTGTGGGTACGGTCGATGTGAAAGACCTCGATGCGGTGACCGAGGGTATCGTTTCGTACGACCGTTGCGAGAAGAACGACGCCTACATCGGGCAAATCAACATGCTGACCGTATCTTCCTTCTGCGGACAGAATGGTGCCGTATGGGGCTATGACCTTGCTGTGCACGAAGACATCGCCACCGGCAAGGAGAAACCCATGTACATGCAGGAACAACCGGACGGAAAACCCGCTATCCCCGTTTACAACGCTCGCCCGTTGCTCGAAGCCAGCGAACGTCTTTTCGGACGCGAGAAGCAACGCCGTTTTCCGCCCATGCCGGGTGCACACGTCATTTGTGCCAATAAGGACGTTACGGCTCACGGTCCGCTGTGGGTATGGTCGGCTATCGGCATTGCCATCCTGAAAAACCGTAGCGACGGCTCCTGCCTCTTCATCGAAGACGCCAATACGTATGGTGACGACAATACCACCGAAGCCGAATTGATCGGTTTCCTGGAAGGCTCGCTCCGCAAAGTCACCAACAGCATCGTGCTGTGTGGTCAAGATCAGTCCGTAGAGTACGACCGTATCTATGTGGGCTACAAATACACGTTTGTAGAGCCGCATCAAGTGGGCTGTGCCCTGACTTGCGCCCCCTACGTATATCTGGCACAAAATGCCATTCCCCAAGGTATGAAGGCTTCCGACCTGAAAGGCATGCCCATCGACGAATGGGAAAAGAAACTGGCTCTGGAACCTCTGACAACGATTGAGTGATTATAAACCTAAACTTTAACTTTTAAAATTCTTATTATCATGGATGAAATGAAAGGAACTCGTTATCCTATTTTTGGATTTGTAACAGGTGGTACAGGTGTTTTTAACGATGGTATTCCACCTCAGCCGTATGAAACTTTTGCTTATGACCTCGCTTTGCACGAAGCAGGCATCGAGAACTTCAATGTAATTCCCTACACTTCCGTCATGCCGCCCGAAATCCGCGGTAACCTGGTGACCATCACCCCGGAGATGAATCAGAAATTCCATTATCTGCCTTATCGTCCCGACATCAAGGAGCAGTTCCATCACGGTGCCGTGCTCGAGGTAATCATTGCCGGAACGGGTGCTAACTATGCAGAACATAAAGCCATCGCCACAGGTGTGGGCATTGTTTGGGCCAAGAAGGACGGTAAGTTTGTAGGCGGTTTTGCGGCCGAATACGTACAGTTCTACGACTCGAAGATCGATGACGAGATTGCTGCTGCCGAAGCACGCATGTGGCTGAACAAATCGCTGAATCACGAACTTTCCATGCGCGGCATGGAGCAGGACGGAGACAAGGAATTGTTCCATAACTTCATCAATATACCTTCTGATAATCCGTTTGCCTACTGTCTGACGGCTATCGGATTCTTGAACTTCGGTTATGCACCTTTAGCTAAATAAACGTCATGGCTGATACTTCAAAGAAATTAGGATTGGGCGGACTCGTCGCCATCGTCTTCGGTTCCATGATAGGCGGAGGTATTTTCAATATCTCGCAGAACATGGCGCAAGGAGCCGGGCTGGGAGCCACTATCATCTCCTGGATTATTTCGGGAGTGGGAGTGTTGTTCCTTGTGCTCAACTTCAAGGTGCTGGCCGATGCCCGTCCTGATCTCAATGCAGGTATCTATCAGTACGCAAAAGAGGGTTTTGGCAATTATGTGGGGTTCAACATCGCCTGGGGCTACTGGCTGTGCGCGGCAATGGGTAACGTGGCTTTTGCCGTGATGCTCAATGACTCGTTCGGTGAGTTCTTCCCCGTGCTGCTGCATCATGGGTGGCAGACGGTGTTGTTCGGATCGTTCTTTATCTGGGCCATGTATTTCCTGGTCGCAAGAGGCGTAAAAGCCGCTGCCGCACTGAATACGATGGTTACTGTTGTGAAGTTCGCGGCGTTGATATTAATTGTCATTATCCTCTTTATTTTCTTTAAAGTAGGTGCGCTGAGTTTTGACTTCTGGGGACATGCCACCGACTTGGGCTCCATCGGGACGCAGGTGAAGAGCACGATGCTCGTCACGCTGTGGTGCTTCATCGGAGTGGAAGGTGCGGTAGTGATGTCGGCCCATGCCCGCAACAGTAAAGATGTGGGTAAGGCGGGTGTCATCGGCTTTCTGCTGGCATTGGTGCTGTATGCGCTGATCAGCGTTTTGTCCTATGGCATCATGAGTCAGCCTGACTTGGCAAAGCTGGACGATCCGTCCGTGGCATACGTCCTGAAGCATGCGGTGGGCAACTGGGCTTATACGTTTGTGGTGCTCAGTGTCATCGTTTCCGTCATCGGTGGTTGGATTGCCTGGACGTTGATGTGTGCGCAGGTGCCCTACACGGCTGCTCAGGTGAAGATTCTGCCGAAATCGTTCTTGCGTGAGAACAAGGCTTCCACGCCTATTTATGCGTTGCTGATATCCAGTATCATCATGCAGGTGTTTATGATAATGGTTGTCATGGCGAAGTCCGTTTACGATGCCGCCATCGACATTACCGGTGTAATGATTCTTCCTGCTTATCTTTTCTGTGGACTTTACCTTGTGAGGGCAAGTTTCATGAAAGGAGAGTTGAAGACAACTGATGCGAAAACAATCAACAAATACCGTGTCATCGGTATTGTGTCTTCCTTGTTTTGCTTTTGGTTGCTCTATGCAGGCGGATTACTACTTTTGCTCGTGACGTCTATCTTCTATTTGGTCGGCATCTACTTCTATGTAGTGGCGCGCAAACAGAACCGGGCGCAGGGCGAACCTATCTTCTCCAATGCCGAACGCTGGCTGGCATGGATCATCGCGGCTTGTGCCGTGATAGCCGTGATACTGCTGGCAATGGGCAAGGCGGGACTTTAAGAATTAAAAATTGAAAATTAAGGATTAAAGTTCGGGGGCCGATGAACAAAGAGCCCCGTGAGAAGTTTAGTATATGCAGATTGCGAAGACACGCCGATTGGTTGATGTGAATGAGAGTCGTTTCATTCGTAGTTGTTCGTTTGTGAGTGCGTGTCTTCCGCAATCTGCTTTTTTAATTATCAATCGGTGATTATTTATTGCTTACTACTTATTATTGATTCACCAATTACTATTCACTAATTATTATTTTCCAGCCACCAGTCAATCAACTTTCGCGCAATGCTCAGTTTGCGTGGTATCTCCGGCAGATTATCTTTGGAATAGAATCCTGCGGCGGAAAGTTCGTCGTCTTGCAATTTGATTTCTCCGCTTTCATAGTCGGCAATGAATCCCACCATTAATCCGCTGGGGTAGGGCCAGGGCTGATTGCCGAAGTAGGTGATGTTTTTTACTTTCAGTCCTGTTTCTTCCAATACTTCACGTTGTACACATTGTTCAAGGGTTTCGCCCGTTTCCAGGAATCCGGCTACCAGTCCGTAGAATGTTCCCCGGAAGTTTCGTGCGTGTACCAGCAGGATTTCTTTTCCTTTCCGTATCAGTACGATGATTGCCGTAGAAACGGGCGGATACATTTCGTTGCCGCAGTTGGAGCATTTCTTCATTATCGGCGCTTCCTGCTTCATCGGCATGCCGCATACGGGGCAGAATCGACTGTGCTCGTCCCAATAGAGTATCTGAAATGCTTTTCCCGCAGCCTGATAGTCGTCTAAAGGAAGGCAGTCGTAAGAGGCACGCAGACCGATCATTACCCATTCTTCCGTCTCGGCTATTGGCTGCATTACGGCAAATGCCTTTACTTTCCTGCCATCCGTGAGTGTTACATCTTGTATCTTTTGTCCTGCCGTTGGCCGTATTGGAGGCTCTGTTCCGCAAGGTACACTGTATGTATTGTTCTCTTCTTTTTTCAGCAGCAGTTGGTCTTTGAAAAAGACGAACCACTGCACCGGAAATTCGATTTCTGTAGTTTCCATTACTTGATATTAAATATTGAATATAATTTCTTGGTTTATATCTTTTTTTAGTTAAGAATCCTGCTTGTCCGTTTCCTCTTCTTGCTTGACGTAGACTGTGGATCTGCTTATTCCGCGGCGACGCAAAAATCCTTGCGAAATGAATTTGTTCAGTTCGTCTATAGCGGCATGTCTTGTCAGTCCGGTCAATTGAATATATTCAGTTTTGGTTATGCATATATTTTTTTGGAGGAACAACATCAGCTTTTCTTTTCTTGACTCTTCGGTGCTCTTTATTTTTTTTGACTTCTTGGTCGTGGAATGCACCCGTTCCAGTGTCATTGCACGTCTGATTTTCTTGCGGAATGTGCTGCTGATGCGCAAGTTTACATTTTGAAATCGGACGGATTCGGATCTGATTTTCTTTTTTTCATCATCCGTTTCACGTAGACATTTCAGTGAGGTACTGAAGAAGCCCAAGTCTCCTAACTCTACAATATTTCCATCGGCCAGCAGGTCGCAAAGCTCATCTATGCAGGCATCCAGCGCAGCTCCTATAACGCTTTTAGGCAGATGTTGAAATGTGGCTACATGTTCCACAAATTCTTTCTGCGTATAAGTCACTTTAGGGCATATGCGGGCATGGAGAGATGGTTCATCTTCTTTTCCTTTCGGGGAAGGCGTTTCATAAAGGTCGTAATATGCACTCATAAGATAAATGTTTTCTATTACTACGATGAATAATTTCAGTTGCTGCGATAAACTATTTCTTTCTTTACTAAGAAGTACTCGTCCAACAACTGTTTCTATTTCGTCCGACATTTGTTTCTCTTTCGTCCGACAATTGTCGGACGAAAGAGAAACAAATGTCGGACGAAATATTATTGGCATACAAAGATATAGTTTTTAGAGATATGGGGAATAGTTTTGGGGAGAGAATTTATTAGTTGATAGAAAAATAAATATAAATACGAGAAATATTTTACAATATATAAAAATGTTGTAAATTTGAGAAAAAGAAAAGCTCCACGGAGTACGCGGAGCTAAGATTTCTTCGGCTTATAGCCTTATTGTGAAAAGTCTTTCACTTTAAGTATCTTGAGTACAAAGATAATAAAGAATAAAATAGTAACAAAATAAAAATAAGAAAATCACATGGCAAATGTTTTAGGACTTGATTTAGGGACAGCTTCTATCGGCTATAGTTTACGTGATACCGATAAAGGAGCAAATATTACAGAACAATTAGTAAGATTCGGTTCTATTATTTTTCAGAAAGGGGTTGGAAACAGTAAAACCGGAGAATTTTCGTATGCGGCAGAACGGACAAAACACCGTTCTTCGAGACGGCTTTATCAAGCTCGAAAATATCGTATTTGGGAAACACTTGCGGTACTTATTGAATTTGGTTTTTGTCCACTATCTAACGAAGATTTGGATAAGTGGAGGATATATGATAAAGCAAAGAAATTGAAACGTCAGTATCCGATTGACGCTATTAAGTTTGAACAATGGGTAAGGTTGGACTTTGATGGAGACGGGAAACCTGATTATTTAAGTCCTTACCAGTTGCGGGAAGAGTTGGCAATCGTGCAATTGGATTTTTCACAAGAGATTAATCGCTTTAAGCTGGGGCGTGCTTTGTATCATATAGCTCAACGGCGTGGTTTTAAAAGCAGCAAAGGAGAAACCTTGAAGGAACAGGAAGATGCTGTAAAAGACAATGCGGTTGATGAAATAAACTTGGAATCTGTTTCATTGAAAAAGTCGGAAGAAAAAAAATCTAAGGATTTGACCACATATATGGAAGAGAATGCTCTATATACTGTGGGTTGTGCTTTTTCCCAATTAGAAAGAGAAGGTATTCGAGTGCGAGCAAGTAAATATCAGGCTGTGCGCTCTCAATATAAAGCAGAGATAAAATATATATTCGAATTTCAAAATGGATTGGACATAAACGGAGATTTTTATAAACGTATATATAGTGACAGAAAAAGTGGGTGCATCTTTTATAAACGGCCGTTACGTTCACAAAAGGGATTAGTGGGAAAGTGTACGTTGGAACCGGCAAAACCTCGCTGCCCGGTTAGTCATCCTGAATTTGAGAAATTCCGTGCATTTGCTTTCATTAATAATATTCAATACAGAAGGACTATTGATGAGGAATGGCAAAATCTCACCATTGAACAAAAGTTGAAACTTTATAATGAGAAGTTTCTTCAGATAAAAGCAAGTTTTAAGTTTGAAGTTATTCGTAAATGGATTGAGAAAGAAATTGGAATGTTGCAAGACTGCCACATGTCTAAGGAAAAGAAAACCATTAATTATAGTGATAGAACTAATGTCTCGGGTTGTCCTGTTTCCGGGCGGTTGAAGAGTCTTTTTGGTGAAGAATGGGAAGAATATAAGTATCAGTCTGATAAAATACGAAAGGATAAAAAGGGCAAAGAACATATTGTTTCCTACTCAATAGAAGATATATGGCATGTTTGTTTTTCATATGATGATGAAGAGGTCGTAGCGGAATTTGCCAAATCATTGGGATTAGATGATAAACAAGTAAGGCAGTTTCTGAATCTTTGGATTGCAATACCTCAGGGATATTCAATGTTGAGTATAAAAGCTATTCGTAACATAAATAATTTTTTGGTACCGAAGAAAGGTAATCCTTTATACAAAGGTTACATATATATAGAAGCCGCATTGCTTGCTAAAATCCCTGAAATCGCAGGACAAAGATTATGGGAAGACAACGAAAAGAGTATCTTGGAGTCTATTAATGGATGGGTAAGCCGAAACCGAGAAGAAAAACGTATTCTGAATATTGTCAATAATTTGATTTCTGCTTATAAATCGTTGGAATACAATGAGCAGTTTGCTTATAAAAATGTAGAGTATCAATTGGATGACTCAGATAAAAAAGAGATTGAGAAATATGTAATAGAAGCATTTGGAGAGAAATCATGGGAAAAGGAAACGCAAGAAGCAAAAGGTAAAGTATTAAAAGATGTTGAGAATTTGTATCAGCGATTTTTTTCTACATCCAAACGTGATTATTTTCATTTGCCAAAATTGGGAGATACGATAAAACTGTATCTGTCTAATAATTTCCCTGACCTATATTGTGCTAATGGTTTTGTTGAACCTCAAACAGGTTTGCAGTGTCATTGTGCTGCTTGTAAGAAATTGGGGAAATTATATCATCCGTCAATGGTTGAATTTTATAAACCGGTCGATGAACAAGAGTTTGAGTATAATGGTGTCATGTTGTCGAAAAAGTTATTGGGAAGTCCGGTAATAGGTGCGTTTAAAAATCCAATGGCTATGCGCACTCTGCACCAGTTACGCAATCTTATTAATTATTTCATTAAAGAAGGGCTCGTCGAAGAAGATACGAGGATTGTTGTTGAAACAGCCCGTGATTTGAACGATGTTAATATGCGATGGGCTATTGAAGAATACCAACGTGAAAGAGAAAAGGAAAATAAGGCGATAATTGAAGCCATCAAAGGGCTAAAAGGTGAAGAGAAAAGTGATGATGATATAGAAAAAGCACGCCTGCTTATTGAACAGAATCCTGAATACTTATTCGATAAAAAGCGATATGAAGTAGAAACTGAAGACGATACAAACAACAAGAAAAAGAAGAAAATAATAGGGAAGACTAAGGATTTCCTATATAAGAAAGATGTTACAAAGTACCGTTTGTGGTTAGAACAAGGGATGCAATGCATCTATACAGGTAAAACCATTAGTATTTCTGAATTATTTGATGAAAATAAAACTGATTTTGAACATACTATACCCAGGAGTAAGTCCTTTGATGACTCATTGGCAAATTTGACGGTATGTGACGCTTATTACAATCGTCATATAAAAAAGAACAAGATACCGACAGAGCTGCCTGGGTATAAAGAAGAAATAGAACCTCGCTTGCAACCTTGGAGAAATAAAATAGAGCAACTGAGAAATAATGTGGAATTTTGGAAACAGAAGTCAAAGCAGGCTCAGACTAAAGATCTAAAAGATAAAGCTATACGGCAAAAGCATTTATGGCAGATGGAATTGGACTATTGGCAAGACAAACTGTCACGTTTTACTATGACAGAAGTGACCGATGGATTCAAACATAGTCAACTGAATGATACAAGGCTGATTACTAAGTATGCTTATCATTATTTGAAATCTGTATTCAGTAAAGTCGAAGTTCAAAAAGGCTTGGTAACAGCTAACTTCCGCAAGATACTTGGGGTACAGTCTGTTGATGAGAAAAAGAGTCGCGATAAACATTCACATCATGCTATTGATGCTACAATTCTTTCATTAATACCTGTGGCTGCTAAACGAGATAGAATGCTGGAGCTGTTTTATAAGAAACAGGAAGATAAAAAACTCGGTTTAAACATAGAATATTTGGAGAATGAATTGCAAAGAGAAGTTCGCTCTTGCCGAATAGGGAATATTTCTTCTTTATCTGATTATATCGAGGAGAATATTTTAATTAATCATATTTCAAAGGATCAGACCTTGGTTCCGGCAAAACGAAAAATGAGGAAAAGAGGGAAAGTTGTTTGGCAGAGAGATGAAAATGGACAAATTTGTGTGGATAAGGATGGAAATAAAATACCAAAACATTGGATTAAGGGCGATTGCATTAGAGGAAAGTTACATGGGGATTCTTTTTATGGTGCTATTAAGCAATCCAAGAAGAAAGATGAAAAAGATTATTTAACTTCATATAAAGATATCTCGTATGTTATTCGGAGAGAATTGAAATATAAGAAAACACCTACAGATAATGGATTTAAGGACTTAGATGATTTACATATATCTATTGTTGACGAACACTTATTTCATATAATCAAGCGGCAATGCGATGGGAAGTCTTTTAAAGAGGCATGCGATGAGGGCTTTTATATGCTGAATAGGGATGGAGATAAGGTGAATAAAATCAGACATATAAGGTGCTATACCTCTATGCAAAATCCTTTAACCGTTAAGCCACAATCATATCTGTCTGATAAGGAATACAAGCAGTATTATTATGCTGAGATGGGTGATTTGTATGCGATGTGTAAATATTCTAATGCAGACAAAACAAAGGTACGATATGAAGTGATAAGTTTATTTGATATAAGTGAGAATAGAAAATATGGTTATGACATAGCAGAAGTCTTGGAAGATGATAAGAAAAAAGAAAAGTATTATTTGGAGGCTATATTACAAGCTGGTAAGCAAGTAATACTCTATAAAGATAGTAATGAACTTGCAGGTATTATGGAGATGTCTAATGATAAGTTGTCGGATAGGCTATATGTTATTCTTGGTTTTGAGAATCCTTCTAGAATAAAATTGAAAAAACATATATGCGCAAAGCCTGATAGTGAATTAGGAAAGGGGGAATCTATAAAGTCGTTTGATGCTTTGCCGGAAAAAATAAGGCAGGGTATTAATGTTACAAATTGTCTTTTAGAGGATATTGATTTTTATATATCTCCGGATGGCTTGATAACATTTAAAAATCGTTTATAATATTTGCTAATGAATATGTGGAATTAGACTTCTACTGATAGTGTGAACCCTACAGACTATTTGAAAAAAATGAGAAAACGAGATGATGCATTGGCTATTTACCTGGGGACAAATTGTCCCCAGGTAGAAATGATGACGGAAACGGGAAAAAGAAAGAAAACATTGGCGGCAAATGTACAAGCTTTGTTTCGCATTATTCAATCTATTCCTTCTTCTAAAGCTGAGCCTTTCAAACTTTGGTTAGCGCAAGTAGGATATGAACGTGTACTAGAAATTGAAAATCCGGAATTAGCCCAAGAGCGTATGAACGAACTTTATGAGCAAAAAGGATATCCAAAGGATTGGATTGATAAACGTTTGAGGGGTATTGCTATTCGTCAGAGTTTGACAGATGAATGGAAGGAAAGGGGAATTACCGAGAAGAGTGATTATGCCATTCTTACGTCTGAAATTTCTAAGGCTACATTGGGACTGACTCCTTCCGACTATAAGATATATAAGGGTTTGACAAAGAAAAACCAGAATCTCCGTGATCATATGTCTGATTTAGAGTTAATCTTCACTATGCTTGGAGAACGTGTTACGACCGAAATTTCTCAGAAAGAAAAGCCGGATACATTTACAAAAAGTAAGCAAGTGGCACAGCGTGGTGGAAATGTTGCAGGTGTAGCTCGTGAACAGGCTGAAAAGAGCTGGAAGTATTATTTCTCCTGATAATTTTTTATCAGATTCTGATGGAAAAGATGACATTTTGCAAATGCCTTTTGAAGAAAATGATGAATAAATAATCTATAAGTCTAAATATTATGATTAAGAAAACACTTTATTTCGGAAACCCTGTTTATCTATCTTTGAAAAATGCTCAGCTGGTAATTAAATTGCCTGAGATTGTCAAAAGTACTGCTTTGCCTGAAGACTTCAAGCAGAAATCTGAGATAAATAAACCGATAGAGGATATCGGAGTGGTGGTGCTGGATAATAAGCAGATTACTATTACTTCGGGAGCACTGGAAGCTTTGCTTGAAAATAATTGTGCAATCATAACATGTGATAGTAAAAGTATGCCGGTTGGTTTAATGCTTCCTTTATATGGGAATACGACACAAAACGAACGGTTTCGACAGCAACTTGATGCTTCTCTGCCATTGATGAAACAACTTTGGCAGCAAACGATAAAAGCAAAAATCG
Organism: Bacteroides sp. GD17; assembly: GCF_038448625.1. Taxonomy (NCBI): domain Bacteria; kingdom Pseudomonadati; phylum Bacteroidota; class Bacteroidia; order Bacteroidales; family Bacteroidaceae; genus Bacteroides; species Bacteroides sp. GD17. The sequence continues at coordinate 15,060 of NZ_JBCEZS010000016.1, read as the reverse complement.
AGAATCAAGCAGTGGTGTTGAATGAATGTACAGGAGAAGAAATAAAATGTATGAAAATATGGGCTGCGGATGTGAAAAGTGGAGATTCTGATAATTTGGAGGCCCGCGCTGCAGCATATTACTGGAAGAATTTGTTCAAGATAGAAGGATTTACAAGAGATAGAGAGGGCATTCCGCCTAATAATCTGTTGAATTACGGATATGCTATTTTACGCGCAGTGGTTGCTCGTAGTTTAGTTGTCAGTGGACTTTTGCCTACTTTAGGTATACATCATCATAATCGTTATAATGCTTATTGTTTGGCAGATGATATAATGGAACCATATCGTCCGTATGTAGATAAATTAGTATATAGTATAATTCGAAAGGGATGTAATTATACTGACTTAACTAAAGATTTGAAAGCACAATTGCTTACTATTCCCACATTGGAAACTAATATTTCAGGAAAGCGTAGCCCGTTGATGGTAGCTGTAAGCCAGACTACAGCTTCTCTTTACAAATGTTTTGATGGTGAATTGCGTAGAATATCCTATCCAAAGATGTAATGGATCGATTTAGTGAATATCGTATTATGTGGGTACTTGTACTGTTTGATTTGCCTACTGAGACCAAAAAGGATAAGAAGGCATATGCAGATTTTAGGAAGAATCTGCAAAAAGATGGATTTACGATGTTTCAGTTTTCTATATATGTCCGTCATTGTGCAAGTAGCGAAAATGCAGCGGTACATATAAAAAGAGTTAAATCTTTTCTACCGGAACATGGAAATGTTGGAATCATGTGCATTACGGATAAACAATTTGGAAATATTGAACTTTTCTATGGAAAGAAAACAATGGATGTGAATACTCCTGGGCAACAGTTGGAGTTGTTCTGAAAAGAAAATCCCACCATCTGGTGGGATTTTCTCTTGGAAACAACCTCCTTTTTTTATTTCTAAATAGTGATGTAACTATTTGAATATGAGTCGATAAATGATAATGAGTTGTTTCTAATGGTTCAAAGATACTAAAATGAAAGCAAATCACAACCCTTCGCGATGGTAACCTCACACGCAGAGGTTGTTTCTAATGGTTCAAAGATACTAAAATGAAAGCAAATCACAACTCAGCGCGGGGAACGCCGACAGACGGGACGGTTGTTTCTAATGGTTCAAAGATACTAAAATGAAAGCAAATCACAACTACGGGCTATGCTTTTGGCGGAATTCGGCGTTGTTTCTAATGGTTCAAAGATACTAAAATGAAAGCAAATCACAACCTTCTGCTGCAGAATTAATATTCTCTCAAGTTGTTTCTAATGGTTCAAAGATACTAAAATGAAAGCAAATCACAACATCTCCCGTAACAGTATTAGTATGAGCTAGTTGTTTCTAATGGTTCAAAGATACTAAAATGAAAGCAAATCACAACAGGGGGTCCCCGTGGAGTGGGAAAGGGGTGTTGTTTCTAATGGTTCAAAGATACTAAAATGAAAGCAAATCACAACTCTTCGTTAGCACGGTTTTCCATCGTGGATGTTGTTTCTAATGGTTCAAAGATACTAAAATGAAAGCAAATCACAACCTTTCCTCGCCGAAGGGGGAATGTTCCGGCGTTGTTTCTAATGGTTCAAAGATACTAAAATGAAAGCAAATCACAACGCATTCGCTCCGCTGAAGTGGAATTCGGGAGTTGTTTCTAATGGTTCAAAGATACTAAAATGAAAGCAAATCACAACTTACCACCTTCGTGTTTACAACACACCAGAGTTGTTTCTAATGGTTCAAAGATACTAAAATGAAAGCAAATCACAACAAGCTCTGATTGACTCCAACAAGAACCTTTGTTGTTTCTAATGGTTCAAAGATACTAAAATGAAAGCAAATCACAACTACTTTACTACAATCCGGTCAGGTGAAAAGGTTGTTTCTAATGGTTCAAAGATACTAAAATGAAAGCAAATCACAACGTTACCCACGCCGGCTGTTTAATTGTTATTGTTGTTTCTAATGGTTCAAAGATACTAAAATGAAAGCAAATCACAACTAACGGCAACTGGTGGAAATGGGACACCACGTTGTTTCTAATGGTTCAAAGATACTAAAATGAAAGCAAATCACAACCCTTAAAGCAGGATTCGCTACAGATTACGGGTTGTTCTCAATGATTCAAAGATAATCAAATAAAAGCAAATCACAACCTGGGAATGGGATTCTTTCTCATCAAAAAACAAAATCTTATATTTTCCGATACTCCTTTCAATTCCTTATCTTTGTACCTTCTTTGAAATATAATCTGATTGTGAATAATAAAAGAATGAACATAAAACAACGCATCCAATTGCTCTTGTCTGAAATGAATCGTGGAGTATATGAGAAAGAAGCTGAAATAGGACTGTCTTTGCTGGCTGCTTTGGCAGGCGAAAGCATATTGCTGCTGGGCCCTCCCGGTGTAGCCAAGTCGATGGTGGCTCGACGGTTGAAAGAAGCTTTTGTGGGTGCAAGGGCGTTTGAATATCTGATGTCCCGTTTCTCTACGCCGGATGAGATTTTTGGTCCGGTGAGTATTAGCAGACTGAAGGAATCGGATAAGTATGAGCGGGCGATAGAAGGATACTTGCCTACAGCGGATGTTGTATTTCTGGATGAAATATGGAAAGCCGGGCCGGCTATACAAAATACGTTGCTGACGGTAATCAATGAAAAACTGTTCAGAAATGGAGACCGGGAGCTAAGACTCCCTTTGAAATTGCTGGTGGCAGCCAGTAATGAACTGCCTACACAAGGAGAAGGGTTGGAAGCATTGTGGGATCGTTTTTTGATCCGTATCGTCAGTACATGCATACAGCAGGAGGAAGCATTCTACAAAATGCTGTTGGATGATTGTGACGAGCGGAATACCGTCGATCGGCAAAACGTCCATGCTTCCGAATGGCAGATCTCTAATGAAGAATACGACGAATGGCAAAAAGAAATAAGCAAAATAACAGTACCTTCCGAAGTCTTGTCCTGTATCACCACCATTCGTCAGAACCTGACAAAGGTGGATATGCAAGAATCCGAACTGCATCGCAACGTCTATGTGAGTGACCGCCGTTGGAAGAATATTGTACGATTACTGAAGACCTCTGCTTTCGTACACGGACGTACGGAAGTCAACATCACCGATATGCTTCCTATCTACCATTGCCTGTGGAGTGAGCCGGATGAGTGTGCCGAGATCCGCCGGATTGTCATCCGCTCTTTGTTTGCCCTTTATGTAAAAGATATTGCTGCCATCACCTCATCTTTGAAATCCGATTTAAAAGTCAGTCGCGTTCGCGAGGCGCTGGACAGAGCGCGGCTGAATGGAGACCGACGGGATGATGACTTGTTGATAACAGATCATTTCTATTATCAGGTAGAGAACCATGGAACGGGAAATACCTACATCTTTATTGTGGACTATAAAAACATGAAAGAGTATAACGCCAAGGATGCTCCAGCCATGGGAGTGATGTACACAGATCCGTTGAATCCGAAGCGTACAATCATCCGCGCCTTCTCGGACATCAGCCAGATGAAAGAAGAGGGAGCTGAACGCATTACTCTTTACCGGGACGACAGACATCTTTATATCAATGGCGTACGTTTCCCGATGAGGCGCCTGAAGAAGGGAGAAGAACAGCAATTGTGGTTTGGTAACTTGTCCATTACCGACCGAGACTATGAGGCAGAGTTGGAAGCCGTTACCGGGAAGATAAACCGGCTGGTACAGGACTTATCGGAAAACATCTTCGCTTCCCGTACCGATGTGGCAAGCATAGTGCAATATGTAGCCACTATCCGGAAAGAAATAGCCTGGGCGAGAGTTGATGTGCGCAAACTATGCTACGGTGATGAGTAACAGCAGATACGATGCTGCCTTCTATGTACAGGCACTGGATAAGTTCGTAAAGACCGGAGAATGTGCAGCGGACAGCAAGGAGCCGCTGTATGCCTATCTGCTGTCTGTGATGAACGAACCGATGATTAAAATCCAGGTCCTGAGCGACGACATCTGTGCCCGTATTTTTTACGACACCATGATTCAATTTATCCAATTGAATCTGGAAAAGGAGAAATATAACTTGCAGAAGAGCCAGTCGGAGCGGAATGAAATGAAGCTTGTACTGGAATGGTCGATAAAGAAGCGGAAAGACGGTTGGCAGGCATTGATGCAACAAATCTCAGATAAGTATCAGGAGTATGGTTTCGACCAGCGCTTTTATAGAAGCCAGTTTGGTACTGAAGGCAAGTATGCCGATGATGAAGTTTGGGAGAAGATGGTGGACGACTGGGAAGAGGCTTTTCAGCAGAAGATGCAGGACCAGAAAGAAAAGGAAATAGAATTCCGTAAAGATGCCTTGGAACGCAGGCTCCGTTCCAATCTGAAAGACATTCCGGAGTATATCCGGCAGAAACAGATCGACAAAGACGAGTTCTTCCAGGCATGGGGACTGATGAGCGGCATGTGGAATACGGTGGATTTCGAGCGTATAAGGAAAATAGTCCGCATTCAAAGGGAGCATCCTGAGATTGTGAAGGTGGCGAATAAGATGGGGCGCATTGCCGACGATGAAGGGCAGGACCAGATATACGTTTCCGAGGGCGATGTATACAAACTGGAACACGCTTCCAAATGCGATATTTTGGGTATCACCGTAGGTAATGACCTCAACGCCCTGCTGCCCATCGAACTGGCACATTGTGCCGATAGCGAATTGGAAGATTTGTTTGTCTACAAATACCTGACCCGTAAGCTTCAGACATTTCGCTATAAGTCTGAAATAATGCAGCCCGCCAGACGTCTGGAAACTAAACCTGCCCGACAGAAGGGACCGATGATTGTCTGCCTGGACACTTCCGGCAGCATGGGCGGAAAGCCGGAGAAGATTGCCCATTCCTTGCTCATTAAGCTGCTGGAAATAGCCGACAGGCAGCAGCGGGACTGCTTTCTGATAGCTTTCTCCGTCTCTATTCACCCGATTGATGTCCGGAAAGAGCGGGCGCGTCTGCTCGAATTCTTTTCAAGGACGGCCTGCGGAGATACGGATGCCACACGCATGATGGAAGCTACATTCCGTTTACTGCAATCCAGGAAGGAATATATGAATGCGGATGTTCTGTGGGTCAGCGATTTCAAGATACCCCATGTCCCGACTGCCCTTACTGACAAAATTAGGGAATACCGGGAGGCAGATACACACTTCTACGGTTTGCAGATAGGCATTGCAGAGAATGAATGGGCGCCTTTCTTCGACCGCATTTTCAAAGCTGAATATACTCCCTCCCGGCGTTATTGATCAGAAACTCAGATTGACCCCTCCCATGAAAGTTGCTTTCGGCATGGGGAATCCTGCATTGATTTCATAACGTTGTGCCAGCATGTTCTCACCTCTGACGAAGAGGTTGGCCATGCTGCACAAACGATAGCCGGCGCGGAGGTTCCAAAGCACGAAACTTTCCTGCTTCTCCTGGTCTTTAGTAACCGAGGTGTACAGGTCCTTTACGTATTGTACTCCGGTTGAGAGGGTCCAACGGCCTTTTGTATAGTCTGCGCCTGCATAGAGTTTATGTTCCGGGGCGGCAAGGACGGGATTCTCCATGTGCAGCCAGCTATAATTGGCATTGATCCGCCAATGAGGGTTGATACGGTAGCCGATGTTGGCTTCGGCACCCCAATTCTCTATTTCACCGGAGTTGACATTCTTGCGAAGCGTCGGGTCTGTCATAATGATATTGTCTCCGTTGATATAATATAAGTTTATTCCGTAAGACAAGGCGCCCTCCAGTAATCGCTGTGAAAAGGAAAGCTCATAATTCATCAGACTCTCCGGTTGCAAATCGGGGTTCTGCGGCGGGAACATGTACATCTCGCGGATAGTGGGGTTACGGAAACCTTTGCTCACCATTGCTTTCATCTCCGCGCTTTGGGGCAGGTGAAAGGCCAGGCCTCCTTGGGGAATCCATTCCGTGCCCACGTGCGAGTGGTAGTCTACACGGATGCCGGCATCCAGTGACAGCCAGCTGTTGATGTCCTGGCGGAAGTCGATATATCCCGCAAATTCATCCATTTGTTTGTCAACGCCCGGCTCATGCTCGCCGGTAGCCAGGACCTTATTCCACGATTCGCCGCCGAAGTGCTGGTAGTCGAAACCTGCGGTCAGGCGGTTGCCGTTGAAAAGCGTGGCGCTTTGATACCATGAGAGGCCCAGCATCTGGTCTTTGGAGTTGAAGTGGGATGTTTGGGGTTCGCCTCCGGGTTTGTATCCGTCGTTGATATTATGGCGTCCCCAGTTATAGAAGAAGCTCAGGGCGCCGGAGGTTTTTTCGTAATGGTTTTCCAGCGCAAACGAAGTCATGCCTCGTGTGATGCGCGAATCGTTGTCTATGAGCGGGGCTGAAACCGGACCGGGGTTGGAGGCGTTGAAATGAGTGATATTCACATCGCCCCACAGTTTCCAGGTATCGGCGAGGTCGTATCCCAGCTTCACGTAGCCGCCGTATTGCTCGAACTCCATGTCGTCACGATGCCCGTCGGTCCGGTTGTACGAACCGGTGACTACGCTGCTGAAACGTCCTTTCTTTACGCGGTTGGAAACCTCGGTCTGCAAGGTGTTGTACGAGCCGTAGCCCACTTGCGCGTCTGTCTTTACGCCGTCTTCCTGCATCTTGCGGGTGACAAGGTTGATGACGCCGCCCATGGCATTCGACCCGTAAAGTACGGATGCAGGGCCACGCAGCACTTCCACGCGGTCGGTCATCATGGTCTGGTAGGCATCGGCGATGGGGTGTCCCATCAGTCCCATGTATTGCGGGTGTCCGTCTATCAACACCAGTAATCCTGCCGTGGGACTGCCGCCCACACCCCGCAGGCTCATGCCGCCGGCAGCACCGGTTGACACGCCGTAGCCCATGATGCCGCGGCTTGTGACAAAGAGTCCGGGAACTTCTTCGGTCAGCGTAGGCAGGACGGAAGGCTGGTAGCTTTGTTCCAGTTGTTTGCGTCCTACGATGGAAATGGTCATCGGCAGATGCCGGATATCGGTTTCATTTCGGGTTCCGGTTACTACGACCTCGTCTATGGTGAGGCTTCTTGCTATTTGTATACTGTCTTTAGTAGTTTGCGCTAATCCCGCCGTAGCGCAAAGACTGGCTACGGCGAGAAGTAATACAGATTCTTTTTTCATGTTTTGGGGTTATTTTAAAATTTTCCGTTCAAAGTGCGATGTTATTTTAGCGTGAGTTCGATATAAGAAATTTAGTTCGTTTCTGATAGGTTATGGGCAAGAGTATCTCAAACTCCTCCGCCTGAAAGGGGAGGTGCCCGTAGGGCGGAGGGGTCTTACATCCGCAGGGACTTATGTATTGCAGAGTCTCTCTGTATTGCAAAGTTACTCTCTGCTTATGTAAGACCCCCTCCCCCCTACGGGGTACTCCCCCTTTCAGGCGGGAGAGTTTGAGATACTCATGTTTATCATTTCAATTCATTTCTATCATCGGATATGAGAGCGGCTCATATCCGACTTTCATGCCTCCGCTCGCGGGCGGAACCTCGAAACTGCCGCGTTTCTGCCTCCGCCTGCGGGCGGAACCTTGAAACGCCCGCGTTTTGCCCCTCCGCCTGCGGGCGGAACCTCGAAACGCCCGCGTTTTGCTCCTCCGTATGCGTACGGAGCCTTGAAACGCCCGCGTTTTGCCCCTCCGTATGCGTGCGGAGCCTCGAAACGCCCGCGTTTTGCCCCTCCGTATGCGTGCGGAGCCTCGAAACGCCCGCGTTTTGCCCCTCCGTATGCGTGCGGAGCCTCGAAACGCCCGCGTTTTGCCCCTCCGCCTGCTTGCGGAGCCTTGAAACGCCCGCGTTTTGCCCCTCCGTCTGCGGACGGAGCCTCGAAACGCCCGCGTTTTGCCTCTCCGTATGCGTACGGAGCCTCGAAACGCCCGCGTTTTGCCCTTCCGTATGCGTACGGAGCCTCGAAACGCCCCCGGTTCGCCGCTCTTATATCGAACGTTGTTTTATCAGAGTTTTTCTTGTTTCAAATCTTCTACAAACCGGTCTATTTCCTGTAGCTTTTTCGGGATGTCTATGTTCTGCGGACAGTGTGGATTGCACTGGTTGCAGCCTGTGCAGTGGCTTGCCTGCCGGAGCTTCGGCACACTGCGGTCGTAGCCGATGAGGAAAGCACGACGGGCTTCGCGATAGTTCTCGTCCTGACTGCTTTTGGGCACATTGCCCTCGTTGACGCAGCGGTTGTAGTGCAGCAAGATGGCAGGAATATCCAGTCCGTAGGGGCAGGGCATGCAGTATTTGCAGTCGTTGCACGGAACGGTGGGATATTGCAGCATCCGCTGTGCGGTGTCTTCCAGCAGGGCAAGTTCTTCTTCTGTGCAGGGCTCCAGCGGAGAGTAGGTGCGGAGGTTGTCTTGCAGATGCTCCATGTACGTCATGCCGCTTAGTACGGTCAGCACATCGGGGAAGCTGCCGGCATAGCGGAAGGCCCAGGAGGCTACGCTGTTTTGCGGGCGATGCTGTTTCAGACGGCCTACCAGGTGATCGTTCAGTCTGGAGAGGCGCCCGCCCAGCAGCGGCTCCATGATGACGGCGGGAATACCGCGCTTCACCAGTTCGTTGTACAGGTATTCGGCATCGGTATTGCGGTCGTTCATCTCCTTGGCATGCTTCCAGTCTACGTAGTTGAGCTGTATCTGCACAAAATCCCATTTGTACTCGTCGTGTTTGGACAGCAGGTAGTCGAAGACTTCGACGTCGCCGTGGTAGGAGAAGCCGAGGTTACGGATGCGTCCGGCTTCGCGCTCTTTCAGCAGAAAGTCCAGCATGCCGTTGTCCAGGTAGCGGGCGTGGAGCGCATCCATGCCGCCGGAACCGATGCTGTGCAGTAGCATGTAGTCGATATAGTCTACTTGCAATTCTTTGAAAGAGTTGCGATACATGGCCAGGGAGCCTTCCCTGCTTTGGGTGCTGGGACTGAAGTTGGACAGCTTGGTGGCGACGAAGAACTTTTCGCGCGGGTGGCGTTTCAGAGCGATGCCTGTGGCACGTTCCGAGAGTCCTTGCACGTAGGCAGGAGATGTATCGAAGTAGTTTACTCCGTGGGCGATGGCATAGTCTACCAGCTCGTTTACGGCTTCCTGGTCTATCTCGTCGCCTTCGCCGTCGGAGCGCTTGCGGGTGGGCCAGCGCATGCAGCCGTAGCCCAGCAGGGAGACGCGGTCGCCCGTGGTGGGATTGGTGCGGTACACCATTTTGTCGGTAGGCACTTCGCCAAGGGCGGCAGATGCACTGTCTGAATTCTCTTTCTTGTTGGAACAGCCGTATAGTGCAGCGGCAGAGGCAACCGTTCCGGCGCCGGCGAGTTTGAAGAAGTCGCGGCGGTTTATCTTATTCTGAGGTTCTTTTTTCATATCCTATTATATATGTCATTAATCACACTTATCACCGTTTCTTATATCGTTCTGTGCACTCCATGTCCTTCTACGTAGATGGCGCTGAACGGGCGCGACGGGCAAAGATTCTCACATGCCCCGCAGCCTATGCAGCGTTCGTCGTTGACTACGGGAATCTTGATGGACTTTTCGTCCTTCGGATCGGACGATACCATCTGTATGGCACCTACCGGGCAGTGGCGTTCGCAGTTTCCGCATTCCATCTTGTCGGTGATGCAGATGCAGTTTTCTTTAATCCATACGGCGTGGCCGACTTGAATAGCCGATTTTTCTGCCTTTGTGATGGGCTGTATCGCTCCTGCCGGACAAACTTCCGAGCATTTGGTACATTCCGGCCGGCAGTAGCCGCGCTCGTACGATGCTTCGGGTTGCATCAGCTTCATCAAGTCGGAAGACGGGCGCAGCACTTGGTTGGGACACACCGACACGCAGAGCTGGCAGGCCGTGCAGTGACTTGCCAGGTTGCGGGCGCTCAACGATCCCGGAGGGGTGATGGCGGTGGCACGGTTGGGGATCTTCTTGTCTTCAATGGTGGCCAATCCTCCGTCCACTACTTTCTCTTGCGCCTTCAGGACGGCAGTTGTTGCAAGTAATGCCGAAGTGGAGAAGAAAGCACGGCGGGCACTGTTTACTTTTTCCGCGCCTGCCCCGGCTTCCTGCATCGTGGCTGCAGCAGGCTTGCGGCGCGTGTAGGTGATGGCGCCTTGCTTGCACTTGCCGATGCAGTCCATGCATGCCACGCAACGGCTGTAGTCTATCTCATGGGCTTTGGCATTGATGCACGAGGCTTTGCAGTTGCGGGCGCACAGTCCGCATCCGTTGCACTTCGCAGTGTCAATCACCGGTTTCAGCAGAGAGAATTTAGACAGAAAGCCGAGCACGGTGCCTACCGGACAGATGGTGTTGCAGTAAGTACGTCCGCCACGCCATGCCAGCACGATGAGCACCACCAGGGTCACTGCTGCAATGATGAGGGTGGGGAGGCTTTTCATCCATACTTCCGTCTGGTAGAAAGCGTAACTGTCGGCACGCTCGGCCAGATAGGCCAGTCCGTTGTTGCCCCATTGATAAAGTGGAGCAAGGAAACTGGAGACGATGCGTCCGTAGGCACTGTAAGGAGCCAGCAGCATGACAAAGGAATTCAGCCCGGCAATAATAGCCAGTACGAATACTCCCAATACGCCGTAGCGCAGTCCTTTCAGCGCGGGCGAGTAGCGGAAACGATTCTTCTTCCGCTTGGCCGAGAACCAGGATACGATGTCCTGAAATACGCCGAGCGGACAGATTACAGAGCAATAGACGCGTCCGCACACCAACGTCAAGGCGACGAGGAGTAGCACTACGCCTACATTCAGTGCCAATACGGCCGGCAGGAACTGAATCTTTGCCAGCCATCCGAACCATGCATGTAATGTCCCTGTGAAATCGAGGAACAACAACGTGATGAGAATGAAAAATAAGATAGCAATGGTTAGTCTGATAGTACGTAACATAAGTTGTTGTAATTATTGTGGTTAGTATATGTTCCGATTCTTGTTAAACGTCGCAAATATACGAACTTTAGCATAAGTTTCCGTATATAAATAACAGTTGTTTATACCAATATTACAGATTTAGGGCAATTTATGCAAGATATACTTCTTGTTCAACCCTGGTTTCTCTCAGAAATTCCTGATCGTGCGAGATCGTAATCACCGTACCTGCATAATCGCGTATCGTTGCCGTGATGATTTCAATGCTTTCGATGTCCAGATTATTGGTCGGTTCGTCCAATATGAATATATCCGGAGTGTTGTCCGCAATCATCAGGCAACAGAAGGAAAGGCGCATTTTCTCGCCGCCGCTCAGCTTGCTGCATGGTTTGTTCCATACATCCCGGGGGAAGAGGTAACGGTTCAGAATTGTTTTTACCTCATGCTCCGGCAGGTGGCGGTGGTTGAAGTCTTCCGCTTGTTCCAAGATGCTGCGTTCGTTGCAGACGAGGGAGTATTCCTGGTCCAGATAGACAGAGGTGAAGTCGGTACGCTCCATCACTCCGGCGGTAGGGAGCAGCTCACCCATGATGAGCTTCAACAAAGTGGTCTTTCCACTGCCGTTATTGCCTTTGATGCAGAGTCGGTCGCCGCTGCGCAGCTGGAAGCTGAGGGGGGCTTGCCAAAGCTCGGAGCTTGCATCGGGATAGTGGAAGTTTATCTCTTTGGCTGTAATCAGCACCTTTCCCGCGTGCAGGGGTGAAGCATTGAAATCAGTCTTCAGCCGGTCGGTCAGTGGGAGAGAGCTCTTCAGGGTAGCCATTTCCTGCTGCATCTTCTCCGCTTTCTCGGTGTGGACGCTTTTCAGTTTGTTACTGCTTTCTTCTGCATGTTGCTTCAAGGCCCCCATCATGATGCGGGGAATGCCTTTCTTCATGGAGGCTTTTTCTCCCCGTACACTCTGTTTGGCTTTTCGCTCTTCTACTTCACGTGCTGTTTTCCGGGCCAGACGCAGGGCTTTCTGTTTCTCTTCCAACTGCTGCTGGATGGCATTCAGACGTACTGCTTTCTGTGCTTTGTAGAAATCGTAATTGCCGCCGTAATACGTCAGTCCGTGGTGGGAAAGTTCGCAGATGGCAGGCAGCAGGTTCAGCAACGTGCGGTCGTGGCTGATGACGAGGACGGTGGCGGAGGTGCGGCGCACGAAGTCATACAAGCGTTCCCGTCCGGTGGTGTCCAGATGGTTGGTCGGCTCATCGAGCAAGATGGTGGTAGGCTTGTGCAGTTCCATGCCCGCCAGGAAGATGCGGGTTTTCTCTCCTCCGCTCAGTCCATCCATGGAGTGGGCAAGAGAGATGCCTTCCATGCCCCAGGCGCTGAGGGCGGTTTGGGCACGTTCTTCCAAGGTCCAGTCATCGTTGAGCACGGAGAAGTGCTGCTCGGATGCATCACCTGCAAGGATGGCGTAGAGAGCTGCCAGTTTGCGGTTAATTCCTAAAGTCCGGGCAATGGTCTGACGGTCGTATTGTCCGAAGTGCTGGGGGACGTAGTACAGATGTTCGGGGCGGAGTATCGTGCCTGAACTCGGCGATAAATCTCCCGCCATGATTCGCATCAGTGTAGATTTGCCGCAACCGTTGCTTCCGGTGAGGGCCATTTTTTCTCCCGGATTGACGATGAGGTTGAGGTGTGAAAACAAAATTTCCTTATCCGCGTGGATATAGCTGAGGTCTTTGATAATAATACTCATAAATAGATACTGTGTTAAGGGGTAATACGGATGTGCCCGCGCGGCACATGGATAAAACTCTCGGAGGGGTGGGAGACAAACACAGTATAGGCTAAACATTCACATGTGGTGATGCTCAGCGTTCAGTCTGAAAAAGCATGTTGATAGGTGATGTTTACCGAAATGTGTTGTCTTTATTTAGATATTCTCATCGGTGGAATTAAATTAGTTAGTGGGTGCAAAGATAACACAAAAAACTTTCATAGCGTCGTAAACGCTATGAAAAGTAGTTGTTAATGTAAGAATCGGTCTATATTTCTTCGCACACAGGCATATCCATTCCTTTATATACTACCACAATCTTGTGCAGTTGTGTGGTGCCCACGGCACGTCGCACAATCTCTGTGTCGGCATAACGGTTTGCCTGTGCTATGGCTTCTTGCCGGAGTTCTTCTACGCGGCCTTCCGGATCTTTGTATTTGGCGTACTTCAACTCTACGATGTAGCTGTGCTTCATGTCGGAGTATATTTCCAGCATCGGGCAGAGGAAGATATCTACATATCCGGCTTGTGTGTCCTGTTCGGAGATGGGGCGATAGAAACGGTTCTGTGCTGTCATGGCCAGGGTAAAGCCGTGGACAAAGTATTCGCCTTTCTGCTTGTCGCGCTGCGAGGCATAGCGTTTCAGGCAGTCGGCGATGTAGCCGAAGTAGGTTTGCCAGTCGCCATCATAAGCCAAGGCGCTGGCGAGTTCGTTCTTCTCGTAACTGCTGAAACTAAGTTCGGCTTCATTGTAGGTATTCAGCAGATAGGTATAGAGCTGTTCCTGCACCACTATATTGGGGATGGTAAGTTTGGTTTTTCCTTTATACGTGCCGCTGATGGTGAGCATGCCAAAGTAGTAGAGCAGGCTGATGAAATTGTCGGGGTTGGTGATGCTGACGGCAGGGAAACCATCCTTTAAGTCTCCGGTGATGTAGCCTTGGCTTACCAGGGTTTGTATGATGGATGCGTCATGGGCAAACTCTTTATCCTTTCGGATGAGCATGCGTAGCTTCTCGTAGTCGATGCGGATGTTGCTTTCAATCATATTTTTGGGCACTTTGCCACGCATGATGTAATTTTTAACGAAATAGAGTACCATGTTGGAATTGTACATGGTGGTTTCGCCATAACACTCTTGTGCAAAGCAGTAGTTATCGTACCAGGGCTTCATTATCTCTATCAGTTCGTCCACGGTGTGGCTGAAGGGACTTGTGGTGGAATAGTAGGTCAGCATTTCGTGCACTTCTTCTTCCGTGAACCCCATCATTTGGTTGAATTCCGGCGAGAGGGAGTAGTTGGTGCCGATATTGAATCCGCTGGTGAGGTCGTCCATGGTCACAGGACTTACGCCGGTGATGAAGCAACGCTCGATGCTGGAATAGGTTCCTGCCTTTACTTTGTTGAAGAAGGCGCGCAGGTAACCTTCGCCATGCGTCTCGTCGGTGTAGCGGTGCAGGCTTTCGGCGTTGGAGAGGATGGCGTTGGTGAAGTGATCGTATTCGTCGATGAAGAGATATATCTTTTGTCCGGCGCGTTCGCAGATTTGATAGAGGTAATCTATCTGTTCAACTGCTCCATTGACTGCACGCAGTCCTTCCAAGGTCTCTTGTGGCAGGAGGTCGATATATTTCTGGCAGAAGTTTTCGAAAGTAATGCTGCAGTGCGCGTCCAGTCCTTTGCGGTAGTCGTTCAGTTCGCCGGTGATGCCGGAGAAGTTGAGGTAGAGCACGAGGTAGCTGTTGCGCTCCGGTGTGGGATGCTTCCCGATGTAGAGGTCGCCAAAGAGTTCGTCGAACTTGTCGCGGGTGTACATGTCGTAGTAGTGTTGCAGCAGGTTCAGCGTCAGGCTCTTGCCGAAGCGGCGGGGACGGATGAAGAAAAAGAAGCGGTCTGCCTGTTCTATCAGGGGGATGAAGTGGGTCTTATCCACATAGTAGTAGTCTTCGCGGCGGATAAGGGCGAAGTTCATCATGCCGTAGGGGAGGCGTTTTCTATCGGGAAATATCAGTTGTTCCATAGCTGTATGCTTTGGGTGAATACTTATTATAATGACAAAGATACTTGCTTTCTGCCGCTTTAGCAAAGAATACCGGTTCTTTTCCCGATAGAAACTAAAAATCAAAGTAACAAAGTGTATAATACAAAATAAAGCTCTATATTTGTATCAGGTAAAAATAAAGCCGACAAAGACATGAGTAAATTTATCAATCCCTTTACCGATATAGGGTTTAAAAAGATATTCGGGCAGTCTATCACAAAGAACCTGCTGATTGATTTTCTGAACGACCTGTTGGAAGGGGAAAAACATATAGCGGACATTACGTTTCTGGATAAGGAACAAATGC
>NZ_JBCEZS010000015.1:0-149489 GCF_038448625.1 Bacteroides sp. GD17 | reverse complement strand
TACATATAAAGAAAGAGCGTATGAAGAAAATAGTGCTACCCAATAACTTCTTTTCCGAAGCTGCCGAAGCGCTGAAACAAGGCCATACCGTGAAACTCCTCATCGGTGGTCAAAGCATGTACCCTTTTATCAGAGGAGGGATAGACATGGTGGAAGTTGCTCCCTGCCCGCCCGAGGGAGAACTGCCTGCCTGGTGTTGCCCTTTCTACCAATGGGAAGGTCGGTATATGATTCACCGGTACGTCGGCCGCGAAGGCGACGACTGCCTGATGCTGGGTGATGGAAACGTGGCGCGTATTGAGCGGGTAAAGCGGAAAGACATCATCGGCCTGCTGCGCACCATCCACCGTCCCGACGGGACAACGCAGGATTGCCGTGATGTACGCTGGTTGAAGAAAGCCGAATGGTGGTACCGGTTGCGCTCTTTGCGCCGATGGCTGATTCCAATTTTCAGGGCGCTGCACATCAGATAAAGAGCAGATAATTAAAACTGGTTAAATTATTTTGAAGTGTCATTGAAAGCCTATACATTTGCATCGTTGTTTATGCAATTATTGTTGCTTCAAAAACAACTATCTTATCACCATAATTAATGTATAGACCCAATGAGAAAGTTCTTCTGTTTCATCTGGTTGGCATGCCTGACGCTTCCAATGGTTGCGCAGGAAGCATTAAGCTTGGATAGTTGCCGTGCATTGGCAATCTCCAACAACAAGGAATTGCTGATCAGCCAGGAAAAAATCAAGACGGCACATTATCAGAAAAAGGCAGCATTCACCAACTATCTCCCAGACATCTCGGCAAGCGGCGGATATATGCGCAGCCAGAAAGAGTTGTCCATTCTGAGCGATGCCCAGAAAGGGGCTTTGTCCAATTTGGGAACAAGCCTCAGCGGTCCGTTGCAGGAAGCGGCACAAGTCATCGCACAGCTGCATCCCGAAATAGCCGGTCAGTTGCCTGCCTTGGGACAAAGCCTGGTCGGCGCGCTCGACGGTGCCGGAAGTTCCCTGGTAGATGCATTCCGCACGGATACCCGCAATATGTACGCAGGCGCGCTCACCCTGACTCAACCTCTGTATATGGGAGGCAAGATACGTGCCTACAACAAAATCACTAAATATGCTGAAGAACTGGCACGCCAGCAGCACACCACCGGCATGCAGGAAGTGATACTGAGTACCGACCAGGCATACTGGCAGGTAGTGTCCCTTGCCACCAAAAAGAAGCTGGCGGAAAGTTACCTGACATTGTTGCAAAAGCTGGACAGCGATGTAGACAAAATGATTGCCGAAGGTGTTGCCACCAAAGCAGACGGCCTGTCCATCAAAGTAAAAGTGAACGAGGCGGAAATGACCCTGACCAAAGTAGACGACGGTCTGAGCCTCGCCCGGATGTTACTATGCCAGCTATGCGGGCTCGACCTCTCCTCTCCCATCACCTTGCAGGATGAAGAGAAAGAAGACCTGGCACCCGATGCCGTTGCCGCCAATGGCATCGACATCAACAGCGTTTATGCCACCCGCCCGGAAGTACGCAGCCTGGAACTTGCCACACAAATCTATAAACAAAAAGTAAACGTTGCCCGCGCAGAGTATCTCCCATCCGTAGCCATGATGGGCAGTTACATGGCAACGAACCCTTCAACCTTCAACAGTTTCGAAAAGAAATTCAAGGGAATGTGGACCGTAGGCGTCATGGTATCGGTTCCCATCTGGCACTGGGGTGAAGGCAGTTATAAAGTGAAAGCGGCAAAGTCCGAAGCACGCATCGCCCAATATCAGCTGGATGATGCCAAGGAAAAGATAGAACTGCAAGTCAACCAATCGGCCTTCAAAGTGAACGAAGCTGCCAAGAAACTGACCATGGCGGAGAAGAACCTCGAAAAAGCCGACGAGAACCTGCGATATGCCACACTCGGATTTGAAGAGGGAGTTATCCCGACAAGCAATGTACTCGAGGCACACACCGCCTGGCTCTCCGCCCAATCGGAAAAGATAGATGCACAGATTGACGTGAAACTGACGGAAATCTATCTGAAGAAGGCAACAGGACAATTATCAATTGAAAATTAAAAATTAAAACGATGGATACAAAATCACAAAACAGTAACATGCTACTGGCATTCCTCACGCTGACGGGAGTAATTGCCATAGTTGCCCTTGTAGGTTTCTTCATGCTTCGCAAGGGACCGGAGATTGTGCAGGGACAAGCAGAAGTAACGGAGTATCGTGTATCGAGCAAGGTGCCGGGACGTATTCTGGAATTTCGTGTGAAAGAAGGACAGAGCGTCCGGGCCGGAGACACGCTCGCCATCCTGGAAGCCCCGGATGTACAAGCCAAACTGGAGCAGGCACGTGCCGCCGAAGCAGCCGCACAAGCCCAAAACGATAAAGCTCTGAAAGGCGCCCGCGACGAGCAGATACAGGCCGCTTACGAAATGTGGCAGAAAGCGAAAGCCGGAGTAGGCATTGCCGAAAAGTCGTACAAACGAGTGAAGAACCTGCACGACCAAGGCGTAATGACCGCCCAAAAACTGGATGAAGTAACCGCCCAGCGCGACGCTGCCATCGCCACCGAGAAGGCCGCCAAAGCACAATACGACATGGCCAAGAATGGTGCGGAACGTGAAGACAAAGCCGCCGCCGCCGCATTGGTGGAACGTGCCAAAGGAGCCGTTGCCGAAGTAGAGTCGTACATCAAAGAAACTTATCTGATAGCACAGACCGCCGGTGAAGTCTCCGAAATCTTCCCGAAAGTAGGCGAACTGGTTGGTACGGGTGCCCCCATTATGAATATCTCCATCCTGGATGATATGTGGGTAACCTTCAATGTGCGCGAAGACTTGCTGCAAGGCTTAGGCATGGGCACGGAGTTCGAGGCCTATGCTCCCGCACTGGACAAGAACATCCGCCTGAAAGTATATTATATGAAGGACCTCGGCACCTATGCCGCCTGGAAAGCAACCAAGACCACCGGTCAGTTCGACTTGAAGACATTCGAAGTCAAAGCTGCGCCGCAAGAGAAAGTAGAAGGATTGAGACCCGGAATGTCGGTGATACTTAAAAAATAATGGAAAGAGACAAGAAATATATAGCCTTATGGAACGTGATGAAGCGCGAATGCCGCCGCCTCGTCTCCCGTCCGCTATATCTGTTCTGCATGGTGATAGCACCGTTGTTCTGCTATATATTCTTCACCACGCTGATGGACTCCGGGCTGCCCATCAACATGCCCGTAGGTGTGGTAGATCAGGACATGACCGCCACCTCCCGACAGCTGACCCGCAACCTGGATGCCTTTGAGCAGACCGCCGTCGTTGCCCACTACCCCACCATCAACGAGGCACGCACCGCCATGCAACGGGGAGAGATTTACGGTTTCTACTACATCCCCCAGGGCACTTCAGCCAAAGCGCAAGCCCAGCGGCAACCCAAGCTTTCATTCTATACCAACAATACCCTGCTCATTGCCGGTTCTTTATTGTTCAAGGACATGAAGATGATGAGCGAACTTGCATCCGGAGCTGCCGCCCGCACCTCGCTCTATGCCAAAGGTGCCACCGAAGACCAGGCCATGGCCTTCCTCCAGCCCATAGTCATCGACACCCATCCGCTCAATAATCCGTGGCTGAACTATTCCGTATATCTGTGCAACACCTTTGCACCCGGTGTATTGATGTTGCTTATCTTCATGATAACCGTCTACTCCATCGGTGTAGAGATAAAAGACCGTACTGCCCGCGAATGGTTGCGCAGCGGCAACAACTCCATCTGGATTTCCCTTGCCGGGAAGTTGCTTCCGCACACGGCCATCTTCTTCCTGATGGGTATATTATATAATGTGTACCTCTACGGTTTCCTGCACTTCCCCTGCAACAGCGGCATCGTGCCGATGCTCCTCGCCACCCTTTGCCTGGTGCTGGCATCGCAAGGCATGGGTATATTGATGATAGGCACCCTGCCTACCTTGCGCTTGGGGCTTAGTTTCGCCTCCCTTTGGGGCGTGCTTTCTTTCTCCATGTGCGGATTGTCGTTCCCTGCCATGGCGATGCACCCCGTGCTGCAGGCGTTGGCAAACCTGTTCCCGCTGCGCCACTATTTCCTGATTTATGTGGACCAGGCTCTGAACGGCTATCCCATGATTTACTCGTGGGTGAACTACGTGGCGCTGCTTATTTTCATGATGCTCCCCTTCCTCATAGCCCACCGGCTGAAGGAAGCATTGATTTACTATAAATACCTACCGTGATGAAAGACTTGACGTTCAAACAGAAAGTTATACAAGGTATATACGACTTGTTCTATATCTGGAAACAAGAATTCCGCACGACCTTCCGTGACCAGGGCGTGCTCATTTTCTTCGTGCTTGTTCCGATCGTTTATCCGCTGATATACTCCTTTATCTACACCAACGAGACTATTCGCGAAGTACCTGCCGTAGTGGTGGATAACTCGCGCTCCTCGCTGAGCCGCGAATATCTGCGGAAGGTGGATGCCAGCCCGGAAGTAAACATCGTGACCTATTGCGCCGACATGGAAGAAGCCAAACTGATGCTGAAAGACCGGAAAGCGTATGGCATCATCTACATCCCTGCCCACTTCAGCGAAGACATCATGCGCGGCAAGCAGACACAAGTCAGCCTCTACTGCGACATGAGCGGATTGCTATACTACAAGTCCCTGCTGAATACCAATACAAACGTATCTCTGGATATGAATGCGGACATCAAGATGCAACGCGCCGGCAACACTACCGACCGCCAGGATGAAATTACAGCTTACCCGATAGAATATGAGGACGTTGCCCTCTATAACCCGACCAATGGCTTTGCCGCCTTCCTGATACCGGCCGTATTGGTACTGATTATTCAGCAAACCTTGCTGCTGGGCATCGGTCAGTCCGTAGGAACCGCCCGCGAGAAGAACCGTTTCAAGGATCTGGTGCCTATCAACCGACATTATAACGGTACGCTGCGTATTGTTATGGGAAAAGGATTGAGCTACTTCATGGTTTATGCACTGGTATCGGTATATGTCCTGTGTGTAGTTCCCCGTCTTTTCAGCCTCAACCAGATAGCGATTCCCAGCGTGTTAGGTTTGTTCGCCCTACCCTATCTGATGGCTTGCATCTTCTTTTCCATGACGGCTTCCATTGCCATCCGCAACCGGGAAACGTGCATGCTGCTGTTTGTATTCACTTCCGTACCGTTGCTGTTCCTTTCCGGCATTTCGTGGCCGGGTGCTGCCATGCCTGCATTCTGGAAGTATTTCTCGTATCTCTTCCCTTCCACTTTCGGCATCAATGGGTATGTACGCATCAACAGTATGGGTGCCACGCTCAACGAAGTTGCTTTTGAGTACCAGGCTTTATGGCTGCAAACGGGCATTTATTTCATTACGACCTGCCTGGTTTATCGATGGCAGATACTGGAAAGCAGAAAACATGTGATAGAGGAATATAGGAAGCATAAAAAGAGTGATAAAGTGATAGGGTGATAGAGTAGTAACTTCCCCCTATCACTCTATCACCTTACCACCCTATCACCTTTTTTATGTTTTTATTTTTCCGGATCCAGCACCACCACCCGGTAGTTATTCTGATCCATCACCAGCTTCATAAACTCTGCCATATCCTTCTCGGTAATAGTATTGAGAGTATCAATTGCACCCGTCAATGTATTAACCGGAAGCAGTTCATAGGCAGCCATGTTGTTTACCCAAGCATTGTTCTTGGTCAATCCTTCGGTAAATTCCTTCACCATAAATTCTTTGACAGTCTTCAGTTCGGCAGGATCGACGCGCTGTGTTATCTGTTCAAACTCACTGCGGACAATCTTCAGGACATCTTCCTTTTTCTCCGGCTTCATGGGGAAGACAGTTTGCAGAATCAGCGGAGTATCTTCAAGACGAGTCAGCTTGCCCTGAGTCTGAATGGAATAAGTAGCACCTTCATCTTCGCGTACCTTATTCAGCAGACGCGCGGTCATGATCTGGGCTGCCATCTGTGTCATCAGCTTATTCTTCACGGTATAAGGCACACTGCCGGTTACAATCACTGCGGCATACGTCTGCGGCACTTCCATCTTCTGAACGAACTCGTCGGTCTTGTTACCGCCGTTCATGCCAAGATTGGCACGTTTCACATCCTCCTTCTTTGCAGCATCGGCAGGCAAAGTTGCAAGATACTGTTCTGCCAGAGCCTTCAACTCGTCAAGTTCTATATTTCCACTGAAAACAAAAGTAAAGTTGGCAGCATTGGAGAAACATTTGTGAACAATCTCCAGCATGCGTTCGCGGTTTGCTTTCTCAATAGCAGCTACACTGACCATCTGTTTGCGCGGAGCGTTATACAGCACTTGGTGTAACTTCTGACTGAAAATGAACTGCGGATTGGCAGACTGATTCTGGAAAAGGCCCTTATAGGTATTCTGCATGGCAGAGAATTCTTCAGCAGTTACATTCAGATCGGTGAATGCCATGTAAATCAGTTCCATCATTGTTTTCAAGTCTTTCGGAGTAGTCTGACCGGTCATCTCCTTATCATAATCTTTCAGGGAAATGTTCAGAGAAACCTGCTTGCCTGCAAGATACTTCACCAAGTCTGCATAGCTAAACTTGCCCAACCCATATTGTTGCAGCATCAGCGGCATAAAGATCAAATTATCGGCATCCTCTTCACCATAAATGGAAGTCCCGCCCTTGGAAATGATATCCACACAAATCTCGTCAGCCTTGAAGTCAGTCTTCTTCACCAGCACCTTGGCACCGTTGGAAAGCATCCATCCCATGGCATCAAACTCCTTGTTCGGCTTCTCTGCCACCACTTTCCCGGCTGCGGGAAGTTGCCCGATCAAAGGTTCGGTCTTTACATTATCCACATAAGGAGCAATATCCTCGGCATCAACGCGCGCCATGACGGCCGCAAGTTCGGCTTCGGTAGGATAGGCAATGCCTTCTTTGTCCGGCATTGAGCACATCACGAGTCTGTTATCATCGGGCACCATCTGATTGTACAACTGGTTTACGGCCTCCACAGGAATCCGGTTTGCCAGCATGTTCATCATCTGATACTCATTCTCAATACCCGGTATCGGTTCGTTATTCAGGAAGTGCTCTACATACGCCTGCACGAGGGACTCGTTTTCTTGCTGGCTGCGGTTTTTATAGGCTTTCTCCAGTCCGGAAAGATACTCACTGCGGCAACGAGCATACTCGGTAGCTGTAAATCCGCTGCGTTTGGCACGAAGCGCTTCACGGTAGATGGCTTCCAAGGCACCTTTCACATCCGTACCTTTAGCAATAGCCACATAATTAAGAGCATCCTTAGTCTTGGCTATACCGAACAATTCACCGCTCATTACACCGGTTGCGGCAAAAGGAGCATCGGCTTTCGACACGATATCGTTAAGGCGATATTCCATCATCATGCTGACCATATTCGTGAGATACTGCATGATCAGATAATCCATATTGCCTTTCAGCGAATCGGGCGTAGCATCAAACTTGAATAGCAGATCCACTCTTGAATTCGGTAGCTCCTTATCCTTGCCTACGGCATAGATGGTTTCCTTATTGTCCGGCACGGGAAAGTATTCACGTTTTGCAGGATTTGCGGGCATCTCAATGTCGGCAAACATCTCCTTGATTTTGGCTTCAACGCGGTTCACGTCAATATCGCCTACTATCATAATTCCTTGCAGGTCGGGGCGATACCACTTTTCATAATAGTCACGGAGCGCCTGATGAGGGAAGTTATCGACTACCGACATCAAGCCGATGGGGAGGCGATGTGCATACCGGCTGTCCGGCATGAGCACGGGAAGCGTCTTTTCCATGATACGCATCTGAGGAGGCATCTGGATGCGCCATTCTTCGTGAATGACTTTACGCTCCTTATCTATTTCTTCGCCATCGAGCAGAAGGTCGTTTGCCCAGTCGTGCAACACCAACAGACAAGAATCCTGCACGCCTTCACGTGCCACGGGTACACTGGAAATCCGATAAAAGGTTTTGTCCCAGCCGGTGGCAGCATTCAGGTTCTGTCCGAACTTCACGCCTACCGATTCCAGCCATTTCGTCAGGCTGTTGCCCGGAAAACTCTTTGTTCCGTTGAAGCACATGTGCTCCAGGAAGTGCGCCAAGCCGCGTTGCTCCTCTGTTTCGAGTATGGAGCCTACCTTCTGTGCAATGTAGAAATCGGCTTGACCTTTAGGATATTCGTTGTGACGTATATAATAGGTCAGTCCATTGTCCAGTTTTCCAATCTTCACATCTTTATCCACCGGGATGGGCGGCATCTGTTGCGCCACTGCCAAGGCGGGTGATAACACATATCCTACTAAAGCGAGGATAACTACTTTCATTGTCTTTCTCATTTTTATTTGCATTTAGTGATCAATCTTTTTTGACGTTGCAAAGGTGTAGAAAGTTTTTTTAGTATTACGTTATCTCAACGTTAACTTTACGTTAACAAGAGAATTCTGTTACTTTTTGAGAAAAACAACTGCCGGATAAGAAGTGCACGTTTACACTAAATCGCTAAACGAAATCAGCACTTTCCAGGAAAATTGCACTTTTTATTCGGCAGAATTAGTATATTTGCAAAACCGACTTAGATTAAATAAAGATGGAACAGCTCATAACTGCGAGGTACCACCGGCGGTATACGCCAACTGGGGAAAGTAGACAATGCCTATGTTGTGAAAGATGATATAGAATACGGGTACAAGAACGTCATTCCACTGTGGCATTTCGGACTCAACTATTGATAAAATGCAAAAATGAAAATACGTACCCTTGTTTCCATTTCAATTGTTGCCTTGCTACTCATCGTGGCACTGCAATGTGTAGGAATGTATTATGCCCATCGCAACCTGATGCAAGCCACCAAACAAACTTTGGACCAATGCTTTGAGAAGGCTTTTATTGAAGTTGTGGACAATCAGCTCAACCGTCTGCCTTTACCTCCCGGTACCGTGACCCACTTTATTTATGCTCCCTACAGCATGAAGTTCGACCAGGATGATTTCTATTTCTACGGTTATCAGCAAACCTCAGCTATCTTGCAGAAGATGTACCGCACTCCCGAAGTATCGTTGGATTCATTGAGCCTTGCATTGAGCAGCCGGCTTCGGAAACGGGAGATAGAAGCAGATGTTGTGATTCGCAAGTTCGATGTGAATACGGGTGAGACGCTGGCACAGACCGCAGCAATCCTCCCCACAGGTTTCAAGGCGCTGACGTCGAAGCAAGCATTTCTGTACAAAGAGAAGGGTATAGCCGTAGAAGCCATACTGGACATTCCTTTGTTGTGGAAATTGCGTGAAGTGCTACCGCTCTTCTTGGGTACGCTATTATTGTTGGTGGGCATTGTCTTTACATTTATTGTCCAGTTGCGGTCCGTCCATAGTCAAGGGCAGGCCATAACAGAACAGCGGCAGGATTTCTATCTTCTGGCAGAACAGATGAGGCAGCCCGTCATGAAAGTTCTTGCAAGCATCAGGCAACAGTTGTGGGGAGAGGCCGAAGTGCAAGGCAGTCGTCTGCTGAGTGATACGGAACAAACTTTGACGAAAGCGAAGAAAGAGGAACAGCAACAGCGATGGAGACACCGTTCCACTTCCTTCTTCGTTATTTCTTGGGGTAGTCTGGCAGGTGCTTTCCTGCTGTTGCTTGTCTGGGGCAACTACCTGTACCAGCAAAAATGGAAGGAAGTGAAGTACGAGGCCGATGTGTGCTTCGAAAACGCTTTCTATGCCGATGTCGGTGCACGGTTTGACGTATTCCTGTATGCAAATAAGCTGAAAGGCACGCGCAGGGAGGACATAACAGGAGTGACGCGCTATGCCAACGCGCAACTCGATGCTTTGTACAATTTCATGCAGAAGGATAGTATATATCTGAGGATTAATCCCCTAACCGTGTATCCGAAGAAAATGGATATCGAAGACGGATTCCGTCTGTGGAATGCCTATGCCCTGCAGGATAAGATGAACGAGGCCAAGCTACCTGTTCCTTTCAATATCGGGCGTATGGATGAATACTTTAACACCCAACTTTCGAAGAAAGGAATGCCTGCCGGAAGCATCCGGATGTTCCGCTATCCTTCGCACGAATTGATGCTGTATACCGGAGAACCTTTCTCCAGTGCACCGGACATGCATACGCGGATGCTCTGCCTGCAAAAGGACAGTACAGTTTGTATAGAGGGAGTGATACATTCCACGCCCACATACATCCTTTCTTCTATCGGATATATGCTGCTTCCGCTGGGATTTACTTTCCTGTTTATCTGCTTCTGCATCTTCTTTCAGATACGCCTGCTCCGCACGCAGCGTCGCCTGAAGCAATTTCAGAAAGACTTTACGTATGCCATGGTGCACGACATGAAGTCTCCGTTGAGTTCCATACTGATGGGGACGCATGTCCTGGCAAGCGGCAAGCTGTCCGATAAGCCGGAGAAGGAAGAGAAATACAAGCGGGTGATGACGGAGGAGTGTGAGCATCTGTTGGCTCTGTCCGGCAGGGTATTACTGCTGACACAACTGGATGAGGGGCGTTTACAACTGAACAAGGAGGAAGTAGCCCTGCGTCCGCTGGTGGACGACTTGATTGCAAAGATTTCCTTGAAAGCGGGGAAGAAGGTAGAGTTCTCCACCGTTTACCACCGTTGTGAGGCGGTCTTTGCAGATGCTTTCTGCTTGCGCGAGGTGTTGGGGAATCTTCTGGACAATGCAGTGAAGTACTCCCGCGAGGAGGTAAAGATTGACATAGTCTGTGAGGCAGAGCGGGAATTCAGCAAGATTAAAGTCTGCGACAACGGGCTGGGTATTCCCGTGAAGGACCAGTCGCGCATCTTCAACCGTTTTGAGCGTTCAGCGGCGGCTGTCCGCAGTAGTAAGGGCGGTGCCTCGGGCTTCGGACTGGGACTGAACTATGTGCAGCAAGTGATGCTGGCACACGACGGAAGGATAGAAGTAGAGAGCGAAGAAGGACGCTTCAGCGAGTTTACACTCTACTTCCCGAGATAAGTCACTCTTCTACCAGCATCAGTCCTACCCCTCTTATCGTCTTTATTACTATGCAAGGCTCATCCTCCAACTGTTTACGCAACTTGGCTATAAATACATCCAAGCTGCGTGATGCGAAATAATCATCTTCAGTATCCCAAAAACGGCTGAGTATGGCATCTCTTCTGACTGTTTCATTCTTATTCTCGGCAAGCAACTGAAGAACTTGCGCTCCTCTTACGGTTAAAACTTTAGTTTTCCCTGTTGTATCATCACGCAAAGTAGCATGTTTGGCATCCAGTGTATAGCGACCTAATTTATAGTGATCTGTTTCAGTCCGTGTTTTAGCACCTTCCTTCAACTTGAGTAGTGCATGGATATGTGCGTCCAGTTCATCCGGTACGAACGGTTTCTTTACATAGTTATTCACGCCGATTTTATATCCCTCTTTCACATCTTTAGGAGAGGTCAGTGCGGATGCAAACAGAATAGGAGTATCTCCATCCGTTTCCCGAATCCGTTCCACCATCTGAAAACCATTCATCACCGGCATATCAATGTCCGATATAATGATATCCGGGTGATGCTCTTCCCAGGCCTTCAATCCTTCGGCACCATTGGTTGCTGTAATTACTTCATATCCCCCAATAAGTTCCTGCAAGCCACTTTGCACAATGTAGCACAAGTTGGCATCGTCTTCTACCAATAATAGTTTGATCATAATTTATTTATTATTTGCGGTAAATATATAAAGAATTCACTGAATTCACCTTCTATACTGTTTACAAAGATTCTCCCTTCGTGAGCTTCCACCACCTGATAAACAAAGTTCAGCCCCAGTCCAAAACCGGTAGCCCCACCTTTTCGGCTTCGTTTGGCCGCCGCAGAGCGCTCATATTTATTAAAGATGGCACGTTGGTCTTTCTCGGGAATGCCCAAACCTTCATCATATACCTTTATAATAGTATATGGCGATTCGTTCAGAGAGCTGACTTTTATTTCCACCGTCTCTTTGGAGTATTTGATGGCATTGTCTATAAGATTACTGATCGCCTCTTCCAGATATTCTTCATCAGCATAAACTTCTTCTACTTGTAAGTTGGTAGTGAAGTGAACGGGCTTGGTCGATTTTGCCACAAACTTCTCTGATAGTTTTTCAATCATCAGCGTTAATGAAACTTTCTTCTTGTTCATCTCCAGTTTATGGTTCTCCAGTTTAGACAGCGTAAGAACTTTGTTGGTCAACGACAATAAATGATCCGTTTCACTTTCGGCAATCTTAAAGTACTTGCTTTTCAGTTCCGGCTTTTCTTCTATCTTAGGGTTATGCAGAAATCCTAAGCTCATCATGATGGTGCTGAGAGGTGTTTTCATATCATGAATCATGGCATAAGAGAAATCTTCGCGGACTTGGAAGATTCTTTTCATCCGCACAACAATATTGATTTGATATATGATACAGCCAACAACAAAAGCCATCATGAGGGCTGTTGCTATCATAAGCAAGCCCATGCGTTCAAAGATTGTGTTATAAGGATTACTCAGAACCAACTGCACACCTTGGGACAAATCCAACCGCGTAGGTATAATTTCTGATTTAATGGCTCCAAATCTAGGAATTGCCAGGTCTTTACTGCTTTCAGATATTGCCTTGGTCTTAGGATTTACAGTATAGACTAAATAATCGCTATCTATATTTGCATTTTTCAGAAGAACTCCAGCAATTGAATCTATTTCACTTATTGAGAACTGAACTCCTAATTTCCAAAGGCCATCACACAAGAACGTTACAAGCGCTATCGAATCATTTGATGGCGACCCTACTATTTCAGCCCCCTCCGGCATATTCTTAGAAGCGAGATCAATACCTCTAAGTGTAGCTCTATTTAATATAGAAGAACATTCTTTGTTTATCTCATTTCCTATCAACATATAAGTATTGCGTAACCATATTGACTGCAACGCAAATATGGAAACAACACCTAAAGTAGTAAACCAATATATATATGTTCGATTATTCATAGTGACCGCAAAGATAATAACATTTCAATAAACTTGGATAACATTTCGATAACATTTTAACAGAAAAACATCATTTATCTTTGCAACATCAAAAGGAAAACAGATTAAATAATATTAAATTAAAAGTTTATGGAACAGCTAATAATTGAATTAAATCAAGAAGAACAAGAATTTATTTACGGTGGAGAGAGTAGATTACGCTTTATCAATGGAAAATGGGAAGTAGTAGTTGACAATCCCGGTTGACTTGATAATAATTCATAGAATATCTTTTATAATAAAGAGACAAACATAACATAAAAAAGAATCAAACAAGAGAGGCTAATCAAAAGATTAATAACATAGCGATAACACAAAGGTAACATAAGTAAATAATTTACTTGCCTACCTTTGCAACATCAAAAGGAAATAAAAATAGTATTAACATTAATAATCAAAAGAACAATGAAACAGATTAAAAATGAAATGTTCGGTTTATTGAGCAGAAAAGAAATGAAGAGTGTATTGGGTGGATCAATGACCACTCCGGAAAAAGAACATGAAGAACAAAACTTCTTCGAACAGCACGGGATTTACCAAATATAAGGTAGCCCACTCTAGAAGAGTTAACCTAGCGATAACGCAATGGTAACATAAATAGAGAATTCACTCACTTACCTTTGCAACATCAAAAGAAGATAAACTTAGTATTAACATTAAAATAAAAAAATCATGAAGATTATGAACAGTAAAAATGTAACAACATTAAGCGAAAAAGAGTTGAGAAATGTAATGGGTGGTCTGATTCCGCCTCCGCAAAACGAAAACGAGAAGAAGTCACCAGTACAACAGGTGATCGATGAATTAAGATCAGGGTTTATATGCTGGTAACAGTAAAATATTAACCTAGCGATAACCCAAAGATAACAAAAGTGTTCAACACACTTCCCTACCTTTGCAATAGTAAAATAAATAATATTAATTTTAAAATAAAAGGATGAAAACAAAGTATGAAAGAATGTTTAAAACATTAAGCGAAAAAGAACTGAAAGATGTAATGGGTGGCTTAATTCCTCCTCCCAAAAACGAAAACGAAAAGAAGTCACCGATACAACAGGCGATAGATGAATTAATATGCTGGTAACAATACAAAAAGGAGATACAAGAAATGAAGGCATTAACAAAAAATGAATGTAAAGAAATAAACGGAGGCTATGATCTAATTGAGGAAGCAAAGCACTTTGACTTGTGGAAATTCGTTAAGGAAGTACTCCTAAACTGGGAAGATTAACATTAACCTAGTGATAACACAAAGATAACAGAAGTGTTCAACTCACTTTCCTACCTTTGCAATAGTAAAATAAATAACATTAATTTTAAAATAAAAGATTATGAACAGTAAAAATGTAACAATGCTTGTAGCAGAAGAATTGAGAAGTATTTATGGTGGAAGTATGATTAGTCATAAGGGAACAGAATGGATAGTTCCCATTTCGACAGGCACCGTTTATATGCCAGAGTCACCCTACATTCCTACTGATGGCAGAGACTTCATCTGGTAAAGGCAAAAGAGGTGGGGTTTTCATTAAATAAAAATTATGGCACCCCATCTTCTTTAAAATTTGTACAAATAGAACATTAATTAAAAATCAAGAATATGAAAAAGAATATAGACCCAACCAAAGAGCTAAGTGCAAACGATATGAAAGAGGTAAATGGAGGAACAATTAAACAAACCCTGCTGGATGTCATTATAAACATCATTAAAGGTGAGTTTTCTCCCAAGCTATAAATTTGGAAACACTCAGAAAGATCTATGGACCTATGGCAGAATACATCTTCTGTTGGTAATTTCACATTAAATACACACATAATTAAAAATAGTATGATAATGAAATATTTAGAAAAAGATGCAATGATGCAAGATATGAATCAGCAAGAGGAAACAGAATGCAATGGCGGTATCGGCCTTTGGATGTATATTGATCCGGTAGTTTCTATATTGATATCAGATGCGGTAGAAAAAACTAATAGTGGAGAGCAATGAAAAGGAAGTGGGCTAATAATGAGAACATCAAGCATATACGATTCATTATAATATTTTCAATTGTATATATTGCTGTAAAATATGGATATCCTTTATTGAAACAGCTTATTTTCTAATGCAGAATACAAAACATTAATTATAGTATTAACAATTAAAAAACAAAAAGAGTATGAAAAATTTTAAAGAAAACGCAGTTATGCAAGAAATGAATTTGGAAGAACAAAAAGAGGTTAATGGCGGTATAGGTATCGTAGGCAGTATACTACTCACAGCGGCAATAAGTATGGTTGTTGATCAATGGCCGGATATCAAGCAGGGCGTATCGGATGCATGGAATGGTATCTAAAATACGTGAATTATGAAATTCCTTATCGCATTTATAATCACATATTCGTTTATTGTCTGGGGATATCCTTGGATGAAGAAAGTAATATGTAGATATATACAGAGAAAGAAAACAAAAGAAATAAATAACAAAAAACAGTAAAAGGAAATGTTGTATTATAGTGATTTATCAAAAAATGACACCATAACTATATATGGTGGAGAACCCTCTGAAAAAACCTCTTTGGGGTATGATATTGCATGGTATATTACTACCGGTATCAAATGGGTAGTTGACCTGTTTTAAGATACAATAAGACAATATTAGGAATATATCAGCATAGATTTCATTAATCTATACATAAAAGGAGATGCAAATCAAACAAGAAGCATCTCCTTTTTCTATTAACCTAGCGATAACCTAGCGATAACACATCCCTCCTTTTACATAGCGTACCTTTGTTGCATCAAAACAACAAGAGTATTAATCACTAAAAAACAAAGAGATATGTTATTACCGAATGAATGGATAGAAAACAGTATCGAGACGTACATCTATCAACACACTACAAAATCACAAATCATCTATTGGGTGGTATTGGCTGCCATCACTGCAACAGTTATCGCACTTCCATTTATTTATGTGGACATCTCCGTACAAGGTAGCGGCATCGTCCGGCCGGTGGCAGAGAAAGCAGAGATAACCGCATCTATCACAGAAATCGTTGATTCCGTTTATGTACGCGAAGGACAACAAGTAAGTAAGGGTGATGTCATTCTCCGCTTCCGTACCAACAATTCCGATTACAAAATCAATTATCAATCGAGCCGTCTGAATGATTGCGAAGCGCATCTGGCAGACCTAGCATATCTGTCAAAAGGCAATTGTCCGTCCACGTTCCGTTCTCCGGTTCGCCAACAGGAATATACATACTTCACTAAAAAGAAAAAAGAGCTTGAAACATCCCTTGCACAAGCGGAGAAAGAATACAATCGCAATAAAAACTTGTATGACAAGAAAGTGATTTCAGAAGAGGAGTACGACAAGTACTACTTTCAATGGCAGAGCCAACAAAATGAACTGGCATCGCTGATACAAAGTCAGTTAAGCACATGGCAAGCAGACCTGAACAGCTACCGCAATACGTTCAATGAAATGAATTCAAGTCTCAAACAAGAAATAAAAGACAAGGACATGTACATTGTCCGTAGTCCGGTAGACGGTACAATTGACCAGTTTTCAGGAGTATACAGAGGTAGCGGAATTCAGGCAGGACAGTCTTTGGCTACGATAAGTCCGGATTCAACACTCTGCCTAGAAGTGTATGTCACGCCCCGCAACATTGGTTTCATGAGCGTAGGGATGCCGGTCAATGTACAAGTGGAATCTTTTAATTATAACGAATGGGGCACCATAGCAGGCAAAGTAAAAGAAATTTCTTCCGACTTCCTGACCGATGGGCAGGGTAATTCCTTCTATAAAGTGAAATGTGAGATGGAACGTGACTACCTACAGTTGAAAAGCGGACGGGTTGGCAAGTTGAAAAAGGGAATGACAGTAAGCGCCCATTTCATGGTGACACGCCGTTCCTTGTTCGATTTGCTCTACCAAAAGATTGACGATTGGGCTAATCCCAAACAGTATGAAGGTGAAATGATGATTGCTAAAAAATAAAAATAGAAAGGATAAAATTATGTATAAGAAAAGTATTAAAATAAAGCAGCACGATATAACGGATTGCGGTGCTGCCTGCTTGGCGTCAGTATGCGCTTATTATGGATTGCAATTCCCGGTAGCACGCATCCGTCAGTATGCCTTTACGGATCAGAAGGGTACCAACGTATTAGGATTGATTGAAGCTGCCAACAAACTTGGCTTATCGGCCAAAGGTGTAAGGGCACAGTTCGAAGCATTAAAGATTGTACCGAAGCCCACCATTGCACATGTAATAGTACACGGACAGTTGCAACACTTTGTTGTAGTCTACAAAGTGGAAAAAGAATACATTACTTACATGGATCCGGGCGACGGACGGATGCACAAAGTGACGAATGCTGAATTCGAGAAAATGTGGACCGGTGTACTGATCTTAATGGAACCGGAAGAAACCTTTAAGAAAGGAAATATGAAAACCAGCATGTCAAGGAAGTTCCTTTCACTACTGGCACCACATAAAAGTGTAATGATTCAAGCTGTTTTCGGAGCTCTGGTATACAGTATTTTGGGATTATCTACGTCGGTCTATGTAGGCAAGATAACAGACTATGTACTGGTGGACAAGAATATTAACCTACTCAATCTAATGGGTGTCATAATGCTTGTCATCTTGCTACTGCGAACCTTTATCGGAGCAATGAAGAGTATTCTGGCTCTAAAGACAGGACAGCGGATTGATGCAGCATTGATTTTGGGATATTACAAACATTTGCTAACACTGCCGCAACAATTCTTCGACACCATGAGAGTTGGTGAAATCATCTCGCGCGTAAATGATGCGGTGAAAATACGTAATTTCATCAATAATGTTTCGCTCGACTTGGTAGTCAATATGATGATTCTCCTCTTTTCAGTCTGCCTGATGTTTGTATATTCCTGGAAACTGGCATTGATTACATTGGCATCCGCACCATTGTTCCTGCTCATTTTCTGGGGCTTCAACAAACTGAACCGGAAATATCAGCGCGGAATCATGGAAAGTAGCGCAGACTTGGAGTCACAGTTGGTTGAGTCTATCAATTCCATTGCCACCATCAAGCGGTTCGGCATTGAAGAGTTCGCTAACCTGAAGACCGAAACCCGTTTTGTACATCTGCTGAAGAACACTTTCCGCAGCATCTATGGTTCTATCTTGGCACAAGGAGGAATACAATTCGTATCTACTGCCATTACTATTGCCGTTTTATGGTTAGGCAGCATCTTAGTGATAGATCAGGAACTGACTCCCGGCACACTGATGGTATTCTATTCCTTAGTAGGTTACGTCATCTCTCCCATCGGCTCACTGATTTCTTCCAACCAAACCATCCAGGATGCCTTGATTGCAGCCGACCGTCTCTTCCAAATTATGGACTTGGAACGCGAACAAGACGACAACCAGAAAATTGTATTGGAACCGGATATGATAAATAACATCTCATTCGAAAATGTATCATTCCGTTACGGTTCGCGCAAAGAAGTATTCAATGGGTTGAACCTGGAAATAGAAAAGGGAAAAACTACAGCGGTAATCGGAGAAAGCGGTTCAGGTAAAACTACATTAATATCATTACTACAACATATTTATCCGATCCAGTCCGGACGCATCCGCATCGGCGATTATGATATTGCCCAAATCAGCAACCGGAGCCTTCGCCGCTGGATAGGCACAGTACCACAGCAGATTGAGTTATTTGCCGGTACCATTGTTGAGAATATTGCCGTAGGCGACTTGCAACCCGACATGAGACGCATTGTAGATTTAGTAGAACAACTTGGCCTGAAAGAGTTTATTGACAGACTCCCCAACGGCTACATGACTTATATCGGCGAACACGGTGCTTCGTTGTCAGGCGGTGAACGCCAGCGTTTGGCTATTGCGCGTGCATTGTACAAAGAACCGGAAATCTTGATATTTGATGAAGCGACATCATCGCTCGACTCCCTATCCGAACGTTATGTAAAGGATACATTGAATGCTTTGGCTCAAAAAGGCAAAACCATTATAGTAATTGCGCATAGACTGAGTACAGTAAGAAATGCAGATACTATTGTGGTGATTGACAAAGGGCAAGTTGTGGAAACCGGTACGCACAGCGAGCTCTATGATGCCGGAGGAAAATACAGTCTACTCTGGAACGAACAATTCGAAATGTTTGAATGATTAACCTAGCGATAACCTATTGATAACGTCGTTTTAGTCCTGCTTGTTCTACTTTTGCAACAACAAAATAATAGAATAAACAGAATTAAAACGATGTTTCTTATGAAAAAATCAACTCTTATATTAGGAACGATTATAGTTCTTACAAGTATTGGAAATGTGCATGCACAGAATAAGAAGTGGAATCTAAAACAATGCATTGACTATGCGGTAGAACATAATATTGAAGTAAAACAAAGTCAGAACCAAGTCAGAAGTCTGAAGGTGGAAAGAAGCACTTTAAAGAACAACTTCCTCCCGGACTTGAATGCCGGTGCTTCGCAGAAGTTCACTTTCGGCAGGTCGCTGAATCAAGATAATACATACGAAGACAATAACATACAGAACTCTTCATTCTCTATAAGTACGGAAATTCCTCTTTTTACCGGATTCAAGACAAGTGCCTCAATTTCACGCAACAAATTTGATTTGCTGGCAGCAGAAGCTAACAAAGAATTGGTTGAAAACAACTTGTCATTGAATGTTACCAGTGCTTACTTTCAGATTCTATTGAACAAAGAGATTTTTCGGATAGCACGAGAACAGATTCTATTGACCCAGGAACAAGAGGCTAAAACGCAACTCCTGATTGAAAATGGTAAGGCCCCGCAATCGCAACTATATGATGTAAGGGCACAACTGGCCGATGATGAACTGACAGCAACCGAAGCCAAGAATTCTCTTCGTCTTGCTTTCCTGGATTTGGTACAACTGATGGAACTGCAAGGATATGAACAATTTGACATAGATTCTTTAGATGAAAATATTTCCAAAACAGAAACAATGACTCCGGAGAATATATATGATGCAGCATTAGGATGTATGCCTCAAATCAAACAAGCTTATTATTCGCTGCAAAGTAAATCAAAGAGTGTAAAGGTTGCCAAGTCTGGGTATTATCCTGCTTTATCGCTGGGTGCCGGCCTCAGCACCGGCTACTATCATTCCGGCAGCGGAATAAGCCAGACCTTCAGCAAACAGTTTGAGAACAACATGCAGAAAAGCATCTACCTCACAGTAAACATCCCGCTTTTCGACCGCTTCTCCACGCGCAACCAGGTTAAAACAGCACGGATAGAAGAGCAGAATGCCAGACTGTCTCTGGAAAACGAGAAGAAGAATTTATATAAAGACATAGAGAAGGCCTATACCGACGCCTTATCAGCCTGGGAGAAATTCCAGTCAACCACCAAAGCAGTGACTGCCAACGAAGAGGCGCATCGGTATGCACTGGAGAAGTACGCAGCAGGAAAATCTACCGTATACGAGTACAATGAAATAAAGATGAAGCTGGCAGACGCACTTTCCAAGCAGTCGCAAGCCAAATATACTTATCTGCTGAAAGAAAGAGTGCTGGCATTCTACTCTTGCCGTTCTTTAAGCGATTTCACCCTTCCACCTGCCTCTACAACTGCCTGCCGACAGGCGATAGCGGGTGAAAGCGGGGAATAATAGCGGTTTCAAGGGTTCACCCTGCCCCCTTACAACCGGATGTCTATTGCTTAAGAGCAGAAAGGTGCTTTGATCACATGCACAAGATGGCATCTTATGCTGCACAAGATGCCATCTTGTGTTGTATAAGATGCCATCTTGTGCAGCAAAGGGTATAGCCTTGTACTGCAAAGGGTGGTGAGTTTCGGAAGAAAAGCAATAGCCTTACTCATCTCAGGACGGTACAGGGTGAAGGGTGAAAGCTGCGTGAAGCCCCGAATAGCATTGCGCTTTCACCCGCTATTCCCCTACTGTAGGGCTTTTGAGGCAGATGATGAATGCGATGAACCCTCATTATGACTTTGATTTAAAGGGGGAGATTACATTTTTATCTTGATAAAAGTGTATCGCATATCGGATAAAGCACCTCTGCATATCGCATAAAACCAAGATCGGTAAAGTGGATGCCGTCTACGGTAGCCTCTCCATCGTGCCCGATGATGTCTTTGGAAGAGAGGAAATGGATGTTCTTCTCGCCGCGCTGCTTCAGGGACTGGAAGAAGGCATTCAAAGTCTCGTTCTTGTCCTTTACCTCTTTGGCTATCCTCGTGTCGAAGGGAGAATGGGTAAAGACAGGGTCTTCCACAAAAAGGATGGGCGTATCGGGATGTTTGCTGCGGATGATGGTATAGAATTTATCGGCACGCTCCTTCATCTGCTCCACAGTGGCATTGGGCACAAAGTCGAGGACAAACAGGGATGCATCTACACCTGCCACCACATCGGCAATCTCCAGGTCGAGCAAAGCGTTGCCGCTAAAGCCCAGGTTGATGCATTCGCGATTGAGCCAACGTTCCAGGATGTTAGTATGCGCCATGCCGGGACGGGAAGCGCAACCACCCTGCAAGATGCTTGTTCCGTAGAACACCACCGGTTTATTGCGTACCGGCAAGTCAACGGCCGGCTGACTGATCTCCGAGAGGGAGTCTACGCCGATGGCAAGGGAAGTGACGCCGTCATATAAAGAGAGGTATAAGAGGTATTCACGCTCCCGGGGAAGCATGTTATTGACAATAGTTGCCGTGCTAGACTTGCCTTGCGGACGGCCGCTACCGGCAAAAATCCATTTACCGTCTTGCAGACAATAGAGGTCGAGACCTTTGATGCCGGTAGGCGTCATGTGATTCATACTCATATTATTCCGCACTTCCCACTTGGCAGCGATACAGGTGGAGTTGGAACGGAAGCGGACGGCAAGTCCGGCACTGTTGCGGCCCAGTTCCCACAGAGGTTTGCGGGAAATATGCTGCAAGGAGTCCGGTAGACGTTCGTAACGGGTGAGGGTGGCATCTGTTGCTTTGCCAAGAAGGGGAAAGGCGGAAGCATCGTGATAAACGATCTGGGCATTGGCTGCAAAGGCAAGCAGCAAGCCCGCCAGGAGTAGTTTGATTCTCATACTGATAAATTTTAAGCGTTAAGTTACAGGCAACAAGTATCGGACCTCAAAGATACAAGGTTTATTTGAAAAGCAAAGAAATCAAGGCGTTTTACATCAATTAACTCATAGGTAACGGTAGTTTTACGAAAGAATCGTACTTTTGAAGAAAATAATCTTATATGAGACATATCCATTTTTTAATCGCGGGTTTGCTGTTGTACATCTGTTGCACGCTGCAGGCCAAAGACCGAGTGATTAACCACCCGCCGTTCTGTGTGAGAAACACAACTTCCATCGAAGTCAGTAAAGTAGTAATCAGCGACACGGCCACCGTGCTGCACATCTATGCCAAGTATCGTCCCAAAAACTGGATAAGCATTGCTGCGGAAAGTTTTCTGAAAGACAATAACGGAGAAACCTACCAGTTGCGTTCGGGCATAGGCATCACTCCGGGCAAGGAATTCTGGATGCCGGAGTCGGGTGAAGCCGAATTCCAACTTGTATTTCCTCCGGTCTCCGGCAATGCCGAGTCTGTGGATTTCGCGGAAGGCGAGAAGGTAGAGAATGGCTTCAACATCTGGGGCATACAGCTGAAAGGCAAGAAATTGCCGGAACTGCTGCTCCCCAAAGAAGCCGTAGTGCATCAGGCAGATGCAAGTACCGAACTGCCCGAACCGGTGATTCAATACGGAAAAGCGACCTTGAAAGGCAAGTTGCTGGATTTCCGCCCCAACATGTCGATGCCGGTAACTTTGGTACTGTGGGAAAACATAAAAGGAGACTTGTCGGAAGTTGTGCTGGACGTACAGCCCGACGGCAGCTTCACAAAGGAAGTAACGCTGGGAGGCACCACCCCGTGCAGCATATATATCGGCAGCGGATCTACCGTCCAGTTCTTTATGGAACCGGGCAAGACGACAGAGGTATATGCCAACCTGCGCGAAATGTCACGCCGCGGTTCCAAGTTCCACAGCCAGGAGAAACCTTATGGCGAAGCGGCATACATCAACGGTCCGCTGGAAGTTGTGGCACAAGAGTTGAACCGCAACTTGGGCGACGTAAATACCCAAGAGAAATTGTATAAAGACATTGCCGTACTGGCCGACAAAGATATCAACTCTGCCAAAGAGTACATAGTCAATATGTCCGGCGAAGTGCAAGCCACCATCGACAAACTGCCTTGCAGTGCGCCGACCCGCCAGTTGCTCTCCATCACCAACAAGCTGAGCACAAACGGTATATTAGGTTCTGCAGCAAGCCTGATGACCTCGGCTGCCCTGCGTGCAGACCGCATAAAAAGGGAAGAAGCCAACAACTACTACAAGGAACTTATGCAGAAAACACCCGCCGACTATGTGTCCGATGCCGACTTCGCGATACTGAATGTTCCGCAGGCCATCTTGTCCAACCAATACGTAAACATGGCGGCAAGAAACATGGGCAAAAGCGAAGAGTTCGCCAAAGCATGGGGAACGGACAAGGGCATTTTCTTCGATATAGTCCGTAACGCCTCTCTCTACCGGAGCATAAAGAGCTTCACCCCGCTGACCGAGGAACAGAAAGCCACTGTTGCAGCCATGCCCGCCGCCTACCGTGAAATGTTGACCGCCGCCAACGACGAACTGCTGGCACAAATAGAGGCCAATAAGAAAAAGACCGGCTATACCGTCAATGAAGTAGATGCCAACATCAGCAATGAGGATTTGTTTGCATCCATCATCGGCAAGTACAAAGGAAAAGCGCTGCTGGTAGACTTCTGGGCAACCTGGTGCGGCCCGTGCCGCATGGCAAACAAGACCATGATCCCAATGAAAGAGGAATTGAAAGACAAGAATATCGTCTATGTGTACCTCACCGGTGAAACGTCTCCGCTAAAGACCTGGGAAAACATGATTCCCGACATCCACGGCGAACACTACCGCGTGACTGCCGCTCAATGGAAATACCTGGGCGACAACTTCAAAGTAGAGGGTGTACCGACGTACCTGGTAATAGATAAGGAGGGAAATATCCAGTTCAGAAGCACCGGATTCCCGGGAGTGGATAAGATGAAGGAGGAGTTGCTGAAAGTGGCAAAATGATAATTTAGCGGGGCTTCGCCCCGCTAAATTATGAAGTTTAATATCTGGTTACTTTACCCGAATGCATTTTCAAGTACTCAAAGCGGTTAAGCATTTCGCCTAACTTCTTGGGGTATTTCTCTGCCAGGTTTTCTTTCTGGCCAATGTCATTCTTCAGATTATAAAGCTTATATCCATATCCCAAGCCGACGAAATCGCCTTCTTCCTTGCTATAGGGGTTGTAATAAGGCGGTATCAAAGCCCAATCGCCCTGACGGTATGCATAGTTGAACATACCTTCGATGACCAGTTCCTCACGTCCTTGCTTACTCTTACCCAGGAAAGCATCCAGCGTGTTCTGGCTATCGACTTCATCCGTAATAGTCTGTCCCAACAAAGCGGCCAATGATGCCATCAAGTCCATCTGGCAGACAAAAGCGTCGGAAACTTGCGGTTTTACCTGTGCCGGCCAGCGAAGCATGAAAGGAATACGGGTTCCACCGTCGAACATGCTGGTTTTGCCGCCACGCAGAGGACCGGCTATTTTGTGGTCGCCCACCAATTCCACAGCATCATCCTTATAGCCATCATCCAGTACAGGGCCATTGTCGCTCGTGAAAATCACAATCGTATTTTCAGCCAATCCCAGTTTGTCCAATTCCTTGAGGAACTCGCTTACGCACCAATCCGCCTCCAGAATCACGTCTCCACGGGGTCCCATACCGGACTTACCGGCAAACCTTTCATTGGGTACACGGGGAACATGCGGCTGGTGCAGACCGTAATACAAGAAGAACGGCTTGTCTTTATTGTCATCGAGAAACTGCTTCGCCTTATTGAGGAACAGTTCTGCCATCTCCTCATCTTTCCATTGTGCTGACTTTCCTCCCTTCTGGAATCCGATGCGCGGCACACCGTTCACAATAGAGCCGGCATGTCCCACACTGGGATGCATCCGCAACAATTCCGGATTATCTTTTCCGGTAGGTTCTCCCGGGAAGTTCTTCCGGTAATCCACATAAAGAGGATCGGCCGGATCGAGCCCTATCACACTTCCGTTTTCCAGAAACACACAC
This sequence comes from Bacteroides sp. GD17, assembly GCF_038448625.1. Lineage (NCBI taxonomy): Bacteria > Pseudomonadati > Bacteroidota > Bacteroidia > Bacteroidales > Bacteroidaceae > Bacteroides > Bacteroides sp. GD17. The sequence continues at coordinate 124,205 of NZ_JBCEZS010000015.1, read as the reverse complement.
GGAACGCGGTCGTTCGTAGCTGCCTGGATGAAAGAGTAATCATAACCTATTTCAGCCGCTCCGGGATATACGTGCTTGTTCCAATCCACATTTCCGTCACCCAATCCGATATGCCATTTGCCTACGGAACCGGTTGTATAACCCGCTTGTTTCATCATTTTGGGTAACGTGATTTTCTGCGTATCGATAATCAAGGCGGCATTTCCCGGCAGGATTTTAGCATCAACATTGGTCCAAGGATACTTCCCCGTCATCACTGAATAGCGGCTGGGGGTAGAAGTGGCTGCCGTACAGAAGCCCTGGGTAAACCGGATACCTTCGTTTGCTACACGGTCCATTCCCGGAGTCTGAATACGGTGAGCGCCGTAGCAACTCAAATCACCATATCCCAAATCGTCCGCTACGATTAAAATAACGTTCGGCTGTTTCTGTGCCTGCTGCTTCTGTGCCGTACCGGGAAGGCCGGCAAGAACGGTGGCCGGCAGGGAAGCTCCTGCCAGCACACCAAGTGTATAATTAAATAATCTCATATACTATATTTTAATATTATTATTCGATAGGATTCTGGGTCAACGTACCGGGATACGCATTTATTTCGGACTGGGGAATGAGCTGTACCACCAGCGGGCTGGTCGGATCAATCTCCCAAATGGAGTTATAGAAACCGGGATAGCGGCGAATCATCCTCTCACCTACCCGATACACATCAAAACCACGGTCAGCCTCATAAGCCAACTCCAACTGACGCTCTTTCATAATACGTTCCTTTGCATTGCTTGCATTGAGCGTAGCATATCCCTTACCGGGCAACGAACGCTCTCGCACCGTATTCAGATTTGTCCTTGCCAGTTCGTAATCGCCTTTCTTAGCAGCAGCCTCGGCGCAAAGCAAGTACATTTCTGCCAGACGGGAAACGATTGGAGAGTGAAGTTGCGGGATGCCGTCTTCGAGAGAACATTTATAGCTATAGAACATCGGATAACCATTGTTCAGCTTTATATAGTAGTCATCGACGCCGATGTATGTTTTTCCCTTATACTCAATGGAGTATTTATGATTGGCAGCATCTACCGCAACCAGAGGATATTTCTCCGTAGCACTGAATACCGCTGTCAGCGTACCGCCATTTTCTTCGATTGAAGGCTGCTGATAGCCATATCCTGTCAACTCATTCTTGTCATTATAGATTTCGTAGACAAAACGGAAAGCGCGGGTTTTCTGCCCGGTATTCTTATCTTCTGCATACTGCGGATGGATAAAGGAGGCTCTGGCATCGATGAAGTCTTCGTTTGCCCAGTCATTATATCCGGTTTCGTCCAGCAGATCCAGATACTTCTTGCTGGCATAAATTTCTCCCCAGCCCACATCCTGAATACTGGCATACATACTACCGATTACCGGATTGTAGTTACTGATTTCAGCATCCATACGCTTCACGGCAAAGATGGTTTCTACCTGAGCCCTATTGTCCGGCGTCATCTGGTTGTAAGTCATAAACACATCACGGGGCAAGAGGGAAAATTGCCCGCTCTTAATGACTTCATTGGCATAATAATAAGAAGAATCGGCATAGGTCTGATTAGGATTCTCATAAGTACCGCTCATATAGGCATATACTTTGGCAAGCAGTGCCTGGGCAGAATACTTGGAAGCATATATCGCAGAGCGATAGTCGGACATCAGCTTCTCACCTTTGCGCAAATCGGCTACCGCCTGCGCGTATACTTCTTTCACCGTAGAACGATCCGGCAACACCAGGCCATCCAGGTTGTCGGGAATATCTACAATAGGTACTGCCAGATGCGACTCCGGTGACTGATAATAAGGCATACCGAAAATGCGGCACAGATAGAAATACATCATGCCACGCATGAAATGAGCTTCACCCAGTTTCTGATCGACTTCAGGAGATTCTCCCTCATCAATCATCTTTATCAAATTGCTTGCCTGCGCAATAATCTTATATCCATTGTTCCACACACCGGGCAAGTGATTATTACCGGCCGTATGCTTGTAGGACATATACTGACTGAAATTGTTGGTAGTTGCATTCTGCTTCATGATGTTGTCGCCCGGATATTCACCCGTGCGATGCATGACGTCAGTAGCCGAACGTAACTGCGCATAACATCCGTTCAACAAAATATCCATTGCCTGTGCCTTGTCTTTCTGGATGGTCTCAGCCGAATAGCTGCCATAGGGAAGGCGTTCAATATCACACCCGCTAACGAAAAGGGTAAGTGCAGCCAGTGCTGCCATATATATTTTTTTCATAAGTGTAATTATTTTATAAAGATATGTTCAATCCTAACATGAATTTACGAGTTTGAGGATAAACTGAAGAAGCCACACCTGTACCTGCACCATTGTTCAACGGCGGAACTTCCGGATCGATGCCCGAGAAGCCGGATACGACAAACAGATTCTCACCGGAAACATATACCCTCAGTTGGTTGATATACTTCTTCACCGGTATGTTATATCCGATAGTCAGGTTTCTCAAACGCAAATAACTGGCAGTCTCCAGATAACGGGAAGAAACACTGTTTGAATTGGATGTGTTGCCATACACGGCTTTAGGATGTGTGGCAATATCTCCTTCTTTCTCCCAGCGGCTCCAGCCGTCTTTCAGTTTCATCTGGTTACGGTCGGTATAGGCACCGTCCGAGTCGAACTCCATACGCATATAGTTATAGATTTTTCCACCTACGGAATAACCGAAGATAGCGGATAAATCAAAGTTTTTCCACGACAGTGAGGTAGAGAAACCACCATAGAAATCGGGATTGGAAGAACCACAGATAACCGGATTCTTTGAAGCCAGCGCATACTTGTTCGTCTTCACGCGTTTACCGTCTTCATCCGTCATGTACCACAACGGGTCTCCATTGGCGGGATCAACACCTGCCCATTCTGTCGTATACCACGAATCGATGTCATATCCGGGTTTCAATATCTTGTCTGCCGGCCCTACGATACCCGACTGGGCATTGTTTATGATAATCTCCGATTTGTCACCATAGAGTTTCTTTATCTTATTCTTGTTTGTAGCAATATTGGCGGATACATTCCAGTTCCAGTCTTTATTCTTGATGATATCCACACCAAGAGTTGCTTCAAATCCTTTATTCTCAACCTCGCCTACATTCTTATAATTATAAGACCAGCCTGTTACACCCGAAACCGGTACGTTATAAAGCAAATCGGTCGTTTTCTTCTGATAATAATCCAGCGTCAGGCTGACTCTGTCGAAAAACATCGCATCCAGACCGATGCCCAGTGTATATGTCTTTTCCCAAGTCAGGTCTTTATTGCCAATCTGCGACATCATGGCACCGGGCACTCCATTGTAGCCGTCGGTAATATTATAAAGAGCATATTGCGGGTAGAGACTGCCGGGACGGGCACCTACCGAACCGTAACTGGCTCTCAGTTTCAACTGGTTCACCCAGTCGGCGTGGAAGAATGCTTCACGGTTAATGTTCCAGCCGCCGCTGACTGAGAAGAATGTACCGTAACGGGCATTCTCGCCAAAGTTGGAAGCGCCATCACGGCGGACTGATACCTGAGCTAGATACTTATTGTCATAAGCATAGTTGGCATTGAGGAAGTAAGATTGCACTGCCCATTCCTGCTGCGAACCGCTTACTTTTTTCGGTGTAGTGGCCACATCGGCTACCGTAAAGCCCGGAGGGAACCCGGATGCTGTCTGCGAAGTCACTGTTCCTGTATAGGAATTGAACTCATAAGCCAGCAATGCATTTACGGAGTGCTTCCCAAACACCTTGTTGAAACGCAACAAGTGGTTGGTGTAAAGACGGTAATAGTCACTTTTGTAATCCTCCAGCAAACCATTATCAGCTTTTCCGCCTGCCGAGCGGGGGTCTGTATAGATCTTCTGGACCGTATTGCCATATTTATAGTTGTTCACGGAAGAAAAAGTCAGCCAGTCGGTAATCTTGATGTCAAAGTCAAAATTGCCCATAAATTCATAAGCCGTACTTTCGGTACTGTTCCACTGCAAGTTGTAGAGATAATTGCCCATCTTAGGAGAAATCCACTCCGTAGGCTGCGATTCCTGATAAAGCTCGCCGTTCTCATCGTATGGGCTGTCCCAAGGCAGGCAGGAATACATGGCAGCCACATTGTGCTGCTTGTTGGTCACGTCACGACGGGCTCCCCACACAGACGGCTTTATTTTCAGCCAGTCGGTCATCTGATAATCCACATTAAAGCGGAAATTATAGCGGGTCAGGTCAAAGCCCTTTACAGCACCGCTTTCATCATACAACCCCAGAGATACATAACTCTTCATTTTATCGGTACCGCCCGAAGCCGAAATATTATAGTCCTGGGCAACACCCAAATGAGTGGCACAGTCCCACCAATCAAAGTTCTTATTACGCAATTCGGGGGTATATTGCGGGAAAACAATGGATTCCTGATTGGAGAAAGATTTGTAATAGTCATACAGCTCGGCACCATCCATCACAGAAAATCCTCCTGTGTTCAGCTGGGAAATACCGGTCTTGGCAGATAAGCGGATCTGGGCTTTTCCGGATTTGCCTTTCTTTGTTGTCACCACAATTACACCGTTGGCACCCATTGAACCATATATCGCTGTAGAGGCCGCATCTTTCAATACGGAAATAGACTCGATATCGGCCGGATTCAGATTGCCGGCGCCACTGCCTACCAGCACTCCGTCTACCACCCAAAGCGGGTCGGTGCCACCATTGACGGTAGCCTTTCCGCGGATCACAATCTTACCCGTAGAGCCGGGCTGTCCCGAACCACCATTGACATATACTCCCGGAGCTTTACCGCTCAGCAGATTTTCTGCCGAAGGAGTAGTGACGTCGAGCAATTTATCTTGTTTTACGACTTGCATGGAACCGGTCAGGCTCTCTTTTTTCTGTGTACTATATCCCACTACAACTACTTCGTCGAGGGCTTGCGAATCTTCTCTCAGGGTCACATCATATTGGGTTACACCTGGTTTCAAGACATAGCTTGTTGAGGTATAGCCGATGTAGCTGATGGTCAATTCGGCTCCTTCCGATACGGTCAAAGTGTACCTGCCGTCCAGGTCGGTAACAGTACCATTGCCCGGATTGTTCTTTTCCACCACCGACGCACCGATAACGGTTTCTCCGGTCTGGTCTCTGACCACACCTTTGATGGTAACCTGCTTGCTTTGCTGCTGCACGGCAGGAGAAACGCTCTCCTGAACCTCACTTTTCAATATAACCTCATTCCCCTTAATCATATATTTAATATGATTGTCCTTGAATACGGTAGACAGTACCTCTTCAATATCACCCTCGCAGTCAATGTTTCGCTTGCCGGCCTTGTCTAAATCGGCAACTCTGTAGAAGAAAGTGTAATTACTGTTCTTCTCAATCTGCTGAATGATTTGTTTTAACGTAAGCGACTTACCTCTGACCACAATCTGTCCTTGAGCAGCAAAGACAGTAACAGGTACAAGAAGCACTAATAGTAGGATTGCCTTTTGAAAGCGTCCTTTGAAAGTGTAAAAACAACTTTTCATGCTCTTTCGTTTTTAGTTAGACTTGAGTTTTTTTATCTCTTTAGGTTTGTAAATAATTAATTTGCCGTTCTCTCTCTTATATTTCAAATTCATGGTATAACAGATCTTTTCCGCGATTTCCGACGGGCGTTCATTGTAATATATTGCCCCGTTAAACAGGTAATGGCCGGGAATATCTGCAGCCAGTTCTATATCTATATCATAAACTTCCTTGATGGTGCCTATCAGCGAGTCCAACCTTGTATAAGCAAATTTATACATACCGTCCTGCCAGTAGATGTTACCTATCTCGTTCATCACAATGTCACCATTGGAGTGGTAGGTAAGGCATTCACTCGGCTTCATAGCAACGACTCTTCCGTCTGCCTGCGAATGAAAATCCACTTTTCCGTTATACAATATGACTTTACTCATCTCTTTATTTCGATTATTTACATGAAAAACGGTTCCTTTCACCTCAATAAATGCTTGTGCTATATGAACTCTGAATGTGCGTCCGGCCTGCTTGGTTACTTCAAAAGTAGCATCGCCTTCCAGCCATACATCCCGCTTCTCATTGAACGTTTGTGCATACCGAACCGTACTTCCCGGCTGCATCCATACCTTGCTTTGATCCGGCAATGACAGGACGCGGGCTTCATTGGCAACAACACTCACATATTCCATCCTATCAATATTTTTATTTCCTCCTGTAAAATAAAAAGCACCTATCACCAACAGAGCAGCTATACTTGCCGCACAACATAACAGCGCTATTCTCCGACTTTGGTGAGATCTCTCAAGTTTACATTGACCGGCTATTTGTTTCCACATCCGTTTTTCAACTTTTGCGTCAGCAAATTTACCGTCACTGCTATCCCATTGGCGTTTCATAAGATTTCTCATTTCTTCCATCTCAAGAAACCGCTTCCTCTCTTCCGGTGTTGCCTGCTCCGAAAGGATTTTCTTGCCTAAATCTTTAACTCCTTGTTCTTTCATACCTATTTCTTTTGTGTTTTAATTCTATGACATTTTACCTATTCTACTATAAATACACATACAAGCGGATATCCCCCCAGTCAAAACCTTCTTTTTTTTAATTTTCTTAGAGGAAAGTTATTTTAGCATCCGAACGAGGAGAATTGAGAAGAAAAAGTTTAAAGAACCTTTCGCTTTTAAATAGTTTTATTACTTTTGTTTTGTAATATTTCATAATATGAATGACAGGGAGACAATACTGGCCCTAAAAGCAGGAGACTCCAAAGCCTTCGAATCTTTATACAAGCAGAACTGGCGGAGGGTTTATAATTTTACGAATTTGTACAATACATCTTCCGTAGAGGTAGAAGAGATTGTACAAGAAGTATTTATAAAGCTTTGGGAAGGACGTGACCTGATTGATGAAAATAAAAATCTGGAAGGATATCTTTTTATTATTACCCGCAATCTCATATTCAATAACTCCCGTCGGTTTTTCAACGAGGCTTTTTATCAACTGACGGTACTGGAAGCCATGGGAGAATCATACAATATAGAAGAGGAGCTGGAAGCCTCGGATTTGCGGAACCAATTGGATGCACTGTTGGAAAAGTTATCTCCACGACAACGGGAGGTGTTCATTCTGAGTAGGGAAGAACACCTTACTTATAAAGAAATAGCAGCACGATTGCAGATTTCAGAAAAGACAGTGGAACGCCATATCGGCGATGCACTGAAATTTCTGAAAAAGAATCTGCAATTGTACATGCTATTTATGCTGGTCTGTTAGAGATATTACTTCTCCTGTGCCCATTCCTTGGCACCCTGCTCTTTCAGCTTGGCAGTAAATGCCTCGGCTTTCTCCATGCTTGCCTTTTCGTCTTCGGGACTTGCATAAGCATGTTTATAACCTTTCACTACATTCCATTCACCACGAGTAAAATCGGGGAAGGCAACGGCAGCACAACCATTGTCCATAGAAAGTTCGCCCAGTTCGGCAAGGCAGCACCATTCAGCAAGGTCGTAAACATCCATGTCCAAAGGCAAGCCGTTCTGCAGGCAATATACCAGACGGCTGTCCATCACAAAGTCCATACCGCCATGACCGCCGACTTCTTTGGCCATTTCACCGTATTTCTTCAAGATAGGATGCTGGTACTTTGATACCAAAGCCTCCATTTCAGCCTCCGGCAAAAAACCGTGTGAGTTCAAATCGTCAATCTTAGGCTGTACACCCGAAGCGGTCAGCTGCTTGGCATCGAGGGCATAACCTTCAACCGGATATTTGTTGGCAAAACCCTTCGTACCTGTAAGCTGGTACAAACGGTTGTAAGGCTGCGGAGTCATTACGTCGTGCTGGATTTCGATAACCTTTCCATTGGCGGTACGAATCATCGTTGTAGTATGGTCGCCATTACGGAAGTCCTTACATTCCTGACCGGTTCTTTGCTCTACCAGCTCTTTGCCGACAACAGACTTAGTGTCCATGGCAACCAAAGTCGTCATGCGGTCGCCGCGGTGGATATCAAGAGCTTGCGCTACGGGACCGAGGCCATGAGTAGCGTATACGTCACCACGATGCTTCATGTTATATTCCAGACGCCAGCCCAGTTTATCGTTCTCGCCATTCTTCCAATAATGATCCCAGAACGGTTCCAGGTTGTGGATATAGGCGCCCTGTGCACGGATTACCTCACCGAACACACCTTGTTGGGCCATATTCAGCGTATTCATTTCGAACCAGTCATAGCAGCAGTTCTCCAGAATCATGCAGTGCTTGCGGGTAGTCTCGCTCAGATTGATCAACGCCCAGCATTCTTCCAGGTTCATGGCCGAAGGTACTTCGATGGCTACATTCTTACCATTCTCCAAAGCACATTTGGCTACGGGGAAGTGGTGCAACCAGTCGGCAGCGATATAAACCAGATCTATATCATCACGTTTGCAGAGTTCCTCATAACCGGTAGCGCCCGAATAGACAGCAGCCTTAGGCAAAGAAGCTTTCTCAAGAAGTTTCTGGCATCTTTCCGCACGTGCTTGCTCATAGTCGCAAAGAGCTACAACCTGCGTTCCGGGAATATAAGTAAAGCGCTCTACCGCACCGGGTCCACGCATACCCAATCCCACGAAACCAACACGCACTACATCCATCTTCGGGAGAGTCAGTCCCAATACACTTTTTTGTCCGGCCGGACGTTCGGGGGTTTTAACTACAATGGTTCCGGCTTCCCATTCCCATTGCGTCCCCTTCTCCGATGTCTGTACGGTAGAAGTTTGAGCTGTACATGCACCAAGTATGAAGCACATACCCAACAATAGTGTTCCAATTTTTCTCATGATTTACTGATTTAAAATTAATAATGAATGAATATTTTTTCAGAACTGATGAACTCCCATCTGCTTGTCCACCAGATATCCGTCGGTTGCCTGAAGATTGAACTTCACATTCCGCTTAGCCTTGAACCGGATGACCAGCAAGTCAGCGTCACCTTCCAGCGTTTCACGATTGCCGATATTCACAAAGGTAACGTACAGAGACTTCACGCCATTCGTGTGCAAACGGTCGTTCGTCATATTCCTCATTTCCTTCATGCCTTTCGACTCTATGCCTACGAACTCGTAATCGGCAGGATCGTAAGGAAGCGCAAAACTGAGTGCATTCACCGAACGCAGCCCCGTACCCTTTACGAGGATTTCAACTGTTTCATCTTTAGCATAAGTACGTTTCGCAGTGCTGATGCCGATGGTTCCGTCTGCTTTCTCTACCTTTCCACCTTCTACGCCGCCTTCGAGTTGCGTAGCTACGGCAGAGATATCGTAAGCATCGATCAATCCGTTAGCGTTCAGGTCACCCCGGCTGATATAACCTTCAAAGTCAGCATCGCCTTGTCTCAATCCGGTATAGTTGATATACGAAGTCAAGTCGTTTTCATCGATCAATCTGTCATGGTTGATATCGCCCGGCAGATAGCTTTCCGTTTCAGGCACCTTGAACACATAGATTTCACGACCCGAGCCATAGTTGCCTACCGCTTCGCTGACGCTTATCTTGATGTAGCGTGCAGTCGGTTTCTGACCAAACGAGAATACCTTCACTTCATTGTCGCGCTTCCACTCGAACGGACCGGCTTCTGTCCAGTTCTCCTTATCCATACTGTAGTAAACCGTACCCTTCAGCAATGTTCCGTTTCCGGCATTGTCGCGAGGCATGTAGTGGAACTTATCTACCTGGTTGATAGACTTCAAGTCCATAATCAGGTCGAACGGAACGGCCTTTTCATTGTATGCCGTATGCCACAGTTCTCCTTCTTCAAAGTCGAACAATCTTCTGAGTGAACGGCCCTGGTTCTTGGCTGTAGTTTCTCCTACAATACCTGTTATGGCAAATTCAAGCGGATTCTGCTTGGTTGTTGCACCAAACTCAGCCCAATCGGAAACACCATCCTTGTTCACGGCACGAATCTTGAAAGAATATGCAGTTTCTGCTTTCAGTCCCTCGAACAAAAGTTCCGTATCCGTAATGGTAGAATAAAGCATGCCATCGAATTCTATCTCGTAGAAGTCGGCATTGTCCACCTTAGCCCAAGTCGGGTTCAAAGTATAAGCCTTCGTATTTTCATCGGTGATCTGTGCCTTGGGAGCAGTCAGCATGCCGGAAGACACTCTGTACTTGTCAGCCGGAGCAAATACGAATCCCTGAATATTCAGTGTAGTTGGTCCGGCAGTGATGTCGGCAGGAGCCAGCTTGACCAGCAGTTGAGGATTCTTCGTGATGATTTCCTTGGCAAACTCGCTGCCTTGGGTAGCAAATTTGTTCAGATTAGGAGCAGCATCATAGAAGTAAACGTTTTCGCCTTTAAGGAACTCTTCCAAAGAACCGGCTTCGGTAAGCTTAATCTTGCTCTTGCCGATAGTGGCAGCGAGTTTCTTGGGTTTCTCCGTAACGTTGATTCTCAGTTCGGTGGCTTTCTCCTTTACAAAACCCGTAAAGTCTCCCTGAGCCGGATGAATGGTGATGGTAACATCGCCTTTAGGTCCGACATTCGATTCTATCAGGGTAGTTACTGCCTTGCCAGCTCTGTACTCTTCAGAGATACCATCGTCATCATACTCGGTGAATGAGCTCTGTCCGTAAGGATAAAGTTCGTATATACGCAAATTTTTGTCTGTTTCTTTGACGTTGTTATTGGGGGACGTCATGGGGATAATGGCTCCGTTCTTCACAAAGACAGGGAGTTTCCAAAGCGGTGAAGCGTAATTATTGATGATGCATCCGCCTTGATATACGTCACCCGAGAAGTAGTCCACCCATTCGCCTTCGGGCAGATAGATGCCATTGCGGATGTCGTTGCCTTGCTCATCGGCCTTGGTAGACTGATATACAGGGGCTACAAGGAAATACGGACCATAGAGATACTGATATTGCGTAGCCTTGCCCAGCGTGTAGGCATTGGGATATTCCAGGAACATGGCACGAATCATCGGCAGACCGTCCACGGCTTCCTTGGCAATGCTATAAGCATACGGCATGATTTCCGACTTCAGCTTCAGATACCAGCGGTTGATGGAAGTGGCAGGTTCGCCCAAAGCATGAGGATATTTTTCGTTTGCTCCCCAGCCGTCCATATTCAGTTCCATGGGGGTGAAAGTCTTCCACTGGAAGTCTCGTGTATTGACAACGAGGTTCTTTCCGCCGAAGATGCCGTCCATATCCGAAGTGATATTGGGATTTCCCGAAAGGCCCGAACCGATGTAGGTCGGGATATGGAAACGGATATATTCCCAGTTACCGCCCGTCTGGTCGCCCGACCATATTCCGGCGTAGCGCTGTGTGCCCGCCCAGCCGTCAAGGCTGATGATGAACGGACGCGCATCGTTTCCATAATACGTCATGATTTGTGCCACATCCGTGATGCCGTTCAAGCCGAACGAGTAACCGGCACCTACCCAGGCCACATCCGTCTTTAGGACACGCACGCCTGCATCTCTTACTTCTTTCACGATGTCTCTTTGGAGCAAAGCTTCCACACCGGCTTTGGGATGCAGGTCGGACTGTGTCCAAAGACCGATTTCCACACCATTCTGATGGGCATAGTCTGTCAGGCTCTTCAGGTTCTGGATATTACCGTCCAGCGTTCCCGTCTGACCGTAACCGGCTCCATAGCCATCGTTAGGCAACAGCCAGCCCAGAGGCATGTCATGTTGTTTGTAGCGGTCTATCACGGCACGGGCGGAGAACTGGTAGTTATCCTTCTCTCCGTTCAGCGATTCTTTGATGCCACCGTTTTCCTTCTGGCTTTCTTTGTAACGCTTTCCGTCCTCAAAAAGGATTCCGTTTTCATCTTCCGTCCAGTAGTCGCGGTTGTAGGCATTGAGGTGACCTTGATAGAAACCGAACTTAGGAAGCAGCACCGGATTTCCGGTAAGCTGGTAATAATCGTTCAGCAGAGGTACTGCACCGTCATTGACCATGATAAAGAGGTCCAGATAGTCTGTTTGGTGAGAGAGTTTCACAATGCCTTTTTCTTCTCGGCCGAAGTCGTAAACACCTCTTTTAAAAGTGTGCCACATCAAGCCATAGCCGTTTGTCGACCAGTAGAAAGGATTGGGCGATGCCACGCCGCCATCTGTCCAGCTATTCTGGTTTTCGATGGCAATGGCTCTGCCTTTGTGGGAGAAGCGTCCGTTCTGCACGCCGCCGCCATAGAAATATTCCTGTGGATTTTCCTTCAGGGTTACGGTTACTTTATCTTTCTCAAAAAGTATGGGGGCTGCTGCTTCCATTACAGTGTTACCGGTTACCAGATTGACAACTTTCATCAGTGAGGTAGCCTTGTCTATCTGCACTTCAATCTTCCCGGTAGAGATGATTACGGCTCCGGCCGTGTCTTTCGCATCGAGTTGTGTTACGTTCTTGCGAGGTTGGTTTACCAGGATCTTTGCTTCAGGCTCTGCCTCCGGATCACGGAGAATGCCGTCGTCGTCCTGAAACATTCTGAAGATGTTTTCTCCATAGAAGTCGAGGGTCATACGGTGATTGTCCGAGAACAAGACCTCAACTGTGGTGGGATTGATTTTCGCCACACCGACGATTCTGGGAATCTGCTGTGTTGCCTCAACGCTGTTCTTCTCTCCGCATACAGCTTGCGTTGCCAGATAAGGAGAAGGGAAAAGCAGGACGAAAGCAAATGACATTGCCTTCCAGCTTCCGAGGTTAGTAAATAGATTGTTCATACTTTACGTTTTATATTAATGTTGGTTAGAAGTTACGTTATTGATTATTACCTGTAATCAGATATGTTATCATCTTTTATTGCAAAGATATTACAATGTTCCGGTTTGGGATAATTTTCAGAGACAATTTCTGCTTTTACCTGATCAATTTGTTGCTGATATTACTTCACACTGCATATTATCAATAATAGAATTACTATCGACTTCTATAAAGGGAACGTTTCCGGCACTTCCTCTCCTGCTTTGCAAAATGCAAAGAGGAGAGGAATAAAACCAGAATAAGGTATAGTTTCTCACAGAGATTGATGTAAGGTCAATAGAAAATTATTATTAAGGTTAAAAGAATTATGTTATTAAAGACTCAGACATATAGTTAGGGCTTCTTAGAACCACAATTCAAACAGGTCTGAGTATTTATACTGTTGGAGAAGTTACATTTCTTACACGTCCAGTGATAAGCCGGTGAACCAGAGTCTGGATAACCGGAACCAGGCTCTCCACGGACTGTCATCCGGAGATACATATCTTGGCAACCATCCAGTTCTGTTGTTACCTGTTCACCCTTATATACAACCTTTTCCACTAAAAGTCTGGCTTCAGCATCTTTGAAAGTGCTAGAAGAGCCTCTTTCTATTTTAAAAGTAATATAAGTTTCTCCATTTGGATAATGATTCTTGTGAATAAACCTAACCATCTGCCCACTTATGCCATAAATAGATTTAGTAGGAGCTTGGCCATTATAAATTATATCACCATCAGACGTTTCCATTTTGCATTTCACATCACCTGTCAGAGCACAAAATAAGGCAAAATGATACTCTACTTCTTTGCCGTATGATTTTAAAGTTCCCGTCATACTTTCTGTTCCATATCCATTATCAATAGAAGAGAGATCTAAAAAATAAGTATTGTAATCGGTGAAATCATTAGGAATACTCCGAGTTATCAATTGTGTAGCCGAAATATTTTCTTCAAGAACTGTATTCTCACAACTTGTAGTGATGAGACACAAGAAGAACAAATAAATAAAATAATACTTTTTCATGACTTTATTTTTAAGGTTATTGGGTTCTATCCCTTTATGTCCTATCTTCCTTTAAGCAAACAAAAAGGAGGATGCCGGAAGTTATTTTCAAGACATCCTCCGTAGATAATTTATTATTTAAGGTTAGCCTGAATTGCAGCTTTAAATTTTCTCGTATGCTTTGAAATAAGATACCTGGCAAGCATTGTTTGACATATTGGTCTCTGTAATTTCAAGCTTTATATAGCGTGCCGTTACCGGTTGTGATGGTATCACTTCTTCATAACCCGGTATTAACGGACTGGTTGCACCAGTAACTACCGTCCCATCAGGTGCCGTCCATGGCAATTGGAAAGTAAAGCTACCTACTTGAGTAAAATTCTCATTATCTGTGCTAGCGTAAATATTCATCGTTTTTACGGTAGCATAATTTGCACCGCTAGGTGCATAATGTCTTCTACCAATATCAAACTTTGCAATATCCAAGACTTCCTTCATATCAACAATTATCCAATAGGGAAGTGAAGGAGGATTACCGGAATACTGGCTGTGCCAAAATGTTGTACGGTCTTCCGTGAAAAGACTAGGATAACCGCCACCATCACTGGATTCAACACCATTACCGGTAGCAGTCCAGCGAGTCCAATCGTATTGCAGATATTCCTGACCGTCATACTTCTGTAAAACCGTGAAACTGGTCTCACGATAACCACATCTGACATTGACAGTTGCAGTTCTATAATTGCTGTCCGTATTGGCCGAATTAGCAGTTATGGTAATTTCCTTACCTTTAGAAGTTACTGTACACCAGTCTGCTCCTTCTTCCAACTCCATAATAATAGGAGAAGAAAGATCGGTTTCTGCAGTTATTGTTGTAGTTGAGTTAGCCGATGCATCCAGTACGGCACGTTCGATAACAATGTAACCTACATACGGTTGTTCCGTTTCAGAGCATCCACACACGATGGCTGATAAAAGAAACAATAGTAAATATGATAACTTTTTCATCTGTATATCTGTTTTAAAGTTATTAATTCAGTTTAAATTAAGGATTCTGCTCTAATTCATAAGGATATGCATCGAACTGAAGCGTCGGAATATATTCACATACAGCAGGCGAGTTGTAAGGAACCAATAAGAATTGATCACCGGCACTCTGCATAGTATGACCACCCGGATATCTTCTATCCAGCGTTTGACGTTTACGGAAAATATCGAAACGACGGTGCCCTTCCCATGCCAATTCCAGCATACGCTCTTCTTCCACAATCTTCTTAATATCCTTAGGTTGACCATTTTCTGCTGTAGCCATACTTGCAATAGTCCACTCCGGAATGCCAGCCCTGCGGCGAATCACATTTACATCATCCAGTGCCGCTTGCACCTGACCACGTTCTGCATTAGCTTCAGCACGTATCAAATACATTTCTGCTAAGCGTGAGATGAC
The DNA here is from genome assembly GCF_038448625.1 of Bacteroides sp. GD17. Taxonomy (NCBI): domain Bacteria; kingdom Pseudomonadati; phylum Bacteroidota; class Bacteroidia; order Bacteroidales; family Bacteroidaceae; genus Bacteroides; species Bacteroides sp. GD17. Next base: position 108,992 of record NZ_JBCEZS010000015.1, on the reverse strand, counting down.
CGGCGACCACAGATGCGTAGTCTGCTCCTGGTAAGAGCATTTGTTGATAGGATATACCAAGAAATCCTCCACTTTATTATTCTTAGTTTTAGCATCAAATACTTTAGGTTCAATACGACCGTAATACTTGAGACCATCACTTCCTACTACATAATAGCGAGTGCCCAAATTGTATGGTTCAGCATGAATGACAGGGCTTTGAAAGTTACCTGCATCTGTATCACTCATACGAAAACTACCGTCTGCTTGTTTCGTTATTGACAGTTGTTTGTATACATAGTGAATAGAGTTAGATTGTTTGAGGCCATAGGCAAAGGTCCAGTTTGTATATTCTTTATCAGGATATCCTGTAAGAGAATAGTCTGTTACTCCATCTTCTACATAGCGTTTGCTAATGAACTTGCTACGCAAATCCAAAGGCATGTCCTTTTCATTAAGGTGTAGTTCTAGTAATTCCAAATATCTTGACGAAGCATAAACTTCTTCCCAACCACTATCATCGACTCTGATATACAAACCACCTATACGACTTGAACCGGCATCATCTTTTAGTTTAGTACGACGTATGGCAAAAATTGTTTCCTTATTATCTTCAGGAACTATTTGCGGATAAGTGGCGTAGCGGTTTCCGGTTTCCAACTCAAACCGACCGGATTTAATGACCGCATCAGCCATATTGTATGCTTCGTCATAATTCTCCATATAGAGATATACCCTCGCCAGCAATGCTTGTGCAGCTTCTTTAGTGGCATAGATATTTTTCTTAGGAGACATTCCGTTGGGTAAAGTCATATACGTGATTGCATCTTTCAAATCATTTACAACTTGATTATAAACTTCAGCAACCGTAGCGCGGCTACGAGGGATATCATCCGCAGCACTTGTAAGTTTCAACGGTACTCCCGGATTCTGTGTAGGATTATTGGAATAAGGCTGACCAAACTCGTTGACCAACAAGAAGTAACATAATGCGCGCAGATAATAGTTTTCACCCATAGTTACTATATGTTCAGCCGTGCTTTCATTACCAAGACCTTTTACCAATTCTATGACAAGATTGCAGTTCCCGACAGCACGGTAACCAAGTTCCCAACAGTATTCAATAATACTGTTTGTGGCCAAGCCACCTCTGGTATAATCGTACATCTTGAATTTAAGGTCTGTTGAAGTTCCCCCCCATGACAAATCGTCAGCACCATAATTCCAAAAGAAAGTACCGGCATCAATCAGACCGTTATCGTTCTTCAACATACGGTAAGTGCCATGAGATATTTCAGTGATATTACGGGCATCTACATCCTCTGTCATCACTCCATCGTACATCTTTGCGTCCAAACTGCATCCCGCTAACGCAAGCGACAGACAGAAGGTACTTAATGCATATATTATTTTCATATATCTATCGTTTTTTAGGTTATAATTAGAAACTAACATTTACTCCCACCGTAAAACGTCTTACTGTAGGATAAAGCTGTGATTGGTCATCCGAATTGGTTGTACCACTAAATCTTGAAGATAACAAGATTTCGGGATCATCGCCAGAGAACTTAGTGATGGTAAACAAATTTTCACCACCTACAATGATACGTGCAGTTTTCAATCCGGCTGGTTTTATCCATTTCTCCGGCAGACTATAGGAAACAGACAAAGACTTTAATTTAAAGAAATCACCGTTCTCCAAATAACGGGTTGACTCCCCATCTGCATTATTATTACCATTGATGAGTAATTGTGGATGTGTTGCTATGTCACCCGGTTTTTCCCATCTGTTCCATCCATTAGCCAACTTCATTGGAGGCTGAGTTTCGCGTGCAGCATCACGGTCTAATGACCCTGCACGTCTGCCGTTATAAATTTTTGCTCCGGCACTAAAGATAAAGTTTGCATTGAATGAAAATCCTTTCCAGCTAAAGTTCGTATTAATACCACCTGTAAATTTTGGAGAAGGTGATGAATCCAATAAAACTTTTGTCGCTTCATTCCAATTGCCAGTTACAGTTTTTTGCCCGTCCTCATTCACTTTGAACCATAACGGAGTTCCAGTCATAGCATCTACTCCAGCCCATTCTCTCATATACCAGTTGAGGTAAGGATATCCTACAGCAACAGCTTGCATCGTCAAATCGCCTCCACCCGGCGGCAAATGAGTTATCTTATTTTTATTGTATCCTAAATTGAAACTTACGTCCCAATAAAGGTCTTTCTTTCGGATAATCTCAGGAGTGATGGTTATTTCAAATCCTTTATTCTCCAATTTACCATCGTTAGCATACTGACGGTTATATCCTGTCACGGCGCTCAAATGCTTCATATAAATCAAATTCTTTACTTTCTTGAGGTAAGTATCGAAAGTGATGCCAACTCTGTCAAACAACCGGATATCAAGACCGAAGTCCAATGTAGCTGTTTCTTCCCATGACAAGTCAGGGTTTCCCATATAGTTGGATAAGAATGCAATCTCATTAGCATAATTTGCAGTAGTTGAAAATGGGGTAGCCCACGCATAAGCTTGTGCCGGTAAATTACCGGTAATACCATAAGATATACGAGCTTTCAATTCATTTACAAAACTTAGTTGACTGATAAAATTTTCTTTATGTATATTCCATCCGCCACCAATTGACCAAAAAGGCGCCCAACGCTTATTACTACCGAAGCGAGAAGACCCATCTACACGAAACGACGCTTGGAAAAGATATTTACCATCATAAGCATAGTTACCATTGAAAAAGTAAGCTGCATTCCTTTCTTCCCATTTACTACCGGAAATTTTCGGATCTCCAGAACCAGCATTCAAAATCTCAGCTCCCGGATAGATATTATAAGCAGTACCAGCCCCATCAAAGTAGCGATACTCATCGTAGTCGTACCCTAAAAAAGCATTAATTTCATGTACCTCATTAAATGTCTTCAGAAGGCGTAGCATCTGGCTGGTATAAATGGAACGGCTCGTGACATAACTATTTTTAATAGAGCCACCTAGAGAAGTACCAGATGTACTTTGCGGATCTACATAGTTATCATAATAACTATTTCTGAATCCGAATTTGTTATTGGATTCAAAAGTCAGGAAATCAAAAATCTTGTAATCAAAGCCTACTCCAAGATCTACCGCATTAGTACGTTGTTTATTCCAATACAAATCTATTTCAGACAAATAGTTATATCCGCCATCAGAGTACCAATAATCACGCGGATCGGCCGTAGCCGCATCCTCAGCTGAAGGAGTACCTTCTCTACCTGTTTTCAATTCACCTTTAGAGTTGTATGGAGAATCCCAAGGAGAATTACCATAATAACTCAATGAATGTTCTTGAGAAAATGTTTCTTTATAGCTAGCCGATATCTTACTTTTCAATGTCAATTTGGGATTAACCACATAGTCTGTATTAACTCTCAACGTGAAACGATCATAGTCAAATCCTTTAATGGCACCCTCTTCATTATAGTAATCAGCAGATATATACGATTTAATCTTATCATTTCCATATCTATAAGCTATGTTATAGTTCTGTGTAAGAGCATTCTGGGTGGCAACATCCCACCAATCAAAATTCTGATTCCTCAAATAAGGTTGAAGATAGGATGGCAATTCCTTATTTGCATTCTCATAGGCTGTTTTCAAGTAATCATAATATTCTGCACCGTTCATCATTTTAAGTTTCCCTTTCTGCAAGGTAGACACACCGAATTTGGCAGATACATCAACAGAAGAAGCACCAGCCACTCCACGCTTAGTAGTAACTTGGATTACACCATTAGCACCACGGGAACCATAGAGTGCAGTAGCTGAACCGTCTTTTAAAATAGAAATAGTTTCTATATCGTTCGGGTTAAGTTCAGCAACAGCATTACCTACCACACCATCAATCACCCATAACGGATCTTTATTTCCTTCAATAGAACCGGTACCACGAATGCGGACGCTAACACCAGCACCCGGTTGTCCAGAGACAGGTGATACAGCCACACCAGCAACTTTACCTTGCAGCATATCAGCTACACTGGGAGTAGTAACGTCTTTCAGCTTTTCTGATTTTATAGCAGTAACAGAGCCAGTCAAAGAACTTTTACGTTGCATTCCATAACCAACGACAATAACTTCCTCTAATGCCTGAGAATCAGGCACTAGTTTTACGGCCATCTTCTCTGCATTTTTTACAGTATACTCATGTGATACATATCCGATAAATGACACGACCAAAACTGAGCCACGAGGGACACTCAAAGTAAAATTACCATCCAAATCGGTCACCGTTCCAATTCCGCTATTACCTTTTACCGTAACATTAGCTCCCGGAATCGTTTCACCGTTTTCGTCAAACACCTGTCCGGTTACTTTAATTTCAGGATTACTCTGCTGCGGCTGTGGTGCCGGAGCTTTTCTTGCCACGGTAATCTGTCGGTCGTTGATCTTGTACTCCAGACCGGTGGCCGAGGAAAGTTCTTTCAGAATATCCTCCACCTTCTTTCCATTCATATTGATGGAAACCTTTTTGTCCAATTCCGATAAAGTTCCTTTGGAATACAGAATGACGAAGTTGCTGTTCTGTTCAATATAACTGAACACTTCTTTCACCGTCTGTGCGGTTGTTACTCTTTGTTCGTTTTCAGAGCCGCGATAATCTGCGGCATAAAGGGGGAACAAGGTACCCTCCATTACTAAAAAAACACTAATTAATAGATAAAGAGATATAAAATACCCCCTCATCCGACTAGAAGTCGTCTTCTTTTTCATACTTTCGTACTGATTTTGGTTACTAAAAATAGGTCTAATTAAAATCATTTTCAGTCGGGCAATATTGGTAGTATTGTCCGACTACTTTTTAATAAGATTGTTTTACTCTTTTTGAAGTCTCTTCATTTCTCTACATTTTAAGGTTAACACTATACTTTTCAATAATTGCTGTTATCTATATAAACCACATCCTCCCGGGTGGCAAATGCCTCAGGTAATGTTTGCTTGATTGATTCCAATACTTTATTCAGTTCCTCATTCAGGAAAAGTTTTCCATAAAAAGGTTCGTCCTCAACAGAGGGTAAACAACAAACTTTTTGTCCGTAATATTCGGTAAGATATTGAAGCACTTCCTTCAATGGTTTGCCCTTCAATACCCATATACCGTCTACCCAATATATAAACTCGGATGCATCCACATGCTCTTTTTTCGAAATGCCCGCCTCGTTCAGCTCCACCCGTTCATTAGGATTCATCCTTACATGCCGTTCAGAGCAGTCTTTCACGTCCACCGCACCTTCTACCAACACAATAGATGCCTCGGCAGCATTTTTATAAGCGGCAACATTGAAAGATGTTCCCAATACCTCTACTTCAAAGGCTGACGTATTTACAACAAAAGGCATCGCTTCGTTACGCGCCACTTTCAGGTAAACTTCACCTTCTACATAAATCTGCCTTTTCTCACCTTTGAAAGAACGCGGATAAATCACTTTACTGCCGGAGTTTATCCATATCTTACTATTATCGGCAAGCACAATCATAGAACGCCGTCCCTTGGGAACAATAATCTGATTGTATTCTTCGGCAACCTCTTCTTTCTTTTCCGTTGCAGTCGTTTCTTCCGCAACGGCCTCCTCATCTACTTTGGTGGAGTTTACCTGCACCTGTCCGCCCGGTGTATAAGCTACCTTGGAGTTATTGGCTATTTCTATTTTCTTCTTATCCGAAACTACCAGTGTAACTTCTTTCACGTCATCGTCGGCCGTAGCAGCAAGCATTAATTGCTCCATCTTTGCCTTTTCATCTTCTATTGCCTCTCCTCGATGGAAGAAATAAGCAAACCCTATCAGAAGCGCTATCGATGCCGCAACCAAAGCCCATGCAGGCAAGATGGCCGGACGTTTCTTAGCGCGAACGACTTCCGGTGTTCCCTCGCTCTGAATCTTCCGAAGTGTTTTCTCCCACACTCCTTCAGTATCAGCCTCAGGCGGATTGCATTCGTCCCACAAGAAAACCAGTTTCTGCAATTCCTCTTCTTCCGGTTGGGGAGCGTTCCCATCGGGAGTCGCAGAACGGTCATCCAAGAAGGATGCCAGCGAGTCGTAAATAGCCTTGTCTTTTCTTTTATTATCTTCCATTACTATGACAGTATATTAATATGACGCAGTTTTAAAATAAATCTCCTATATCGAAAACGTTTTTTTTCAAACTTTTTTTTCCAAAGCCTCCGATATCTGTTCTAAAGCCTTGGCTATATGCACGTTAATGGTCTTGACGGAAATGTCGAGAATGCTTGCAATGTCCTTATAAAGCAGCTTTTCGATCTTAGCTAATATAAAGACTTGCCTGCATCGGGGTGGCAAGTTGTTGATGGCAGCGTTAATCCGGTTCATCTCTTCCCGGCTGATCAGCTGCGAATCGGGAGTCTGCAGGTCAACAGGCATGGTATAGCTGCCTACCTCATCCCATGAAACAGAAGAAACTGAGTGTTCCTTCTTCCGCAGATAAGAAACCGCTTTATTGTGGGTAATGGTCAGCAGCCATACTTTTTCGTTTCTTATCTCATGCAGTTTGTCTCTATTCTGCCAAACCTCAAAGAATACATCGCTCACAATCTCTTCTGCTTCCTCTTTAGAATGGACAAGATAGCGCGCATAATAAAGCAGATCGTTCGAATATGATTCGACAAAACGTTTGAAAGAACGTTCGTCCATATAGTCTGTCTGATTTTGGCGATGCATATTAGTACAACTCATTATTACTACGTGTATTGGAAACAAAGTTATTGAAATATATTTTTTAAAGCATGGCTTCCGCATTATTTTTTTATGTTTTATAAAGCATATATTACTTTCTGCCTTTGAATGCAAGGCTTTATTCTATAAAGGACAAGGCTTTATCAGTTTATCCCCTAATGTTTGTTCTGCTAAGTCCTTTTGTTTGTCAGGTGTTCACTGCTATGAATAAATTTGTTCACTAATGTAGATAATTATATTCACAGATATGAATATATATGTTCACATTAGTGAGCTCTTAATAAACAATAGGGATGAACAGAACAAACATTAGGCCTTTACACATCACACATAAGGGATGAAGATAACAGACACTATGAGAGTAAACGCTTACCCTCATAGTGCCCTCATAGTTGCTCTCATACTTCAAATGCCGATGAATAAAGGGATGCAGAGCTTTTATGAGGGTATGAGGGCAAAACAGGCTGCAACTTTTATTTGAGAAGCTGAAATCCGGTACCCATTTAATAGATAAACGCAGGGCAACAAACCTGCAGCAGAATACATGCAAATAGCCTTTCACACCATTTAACTCATTAAAGCTTGATTAATTACGAATTATTCGTAGCTTTGCAATGAATTCATTTAAATACTTTATCCATGGAAAAATTAACGATACAAGAAGAAGAAGTGATGTTATACATCTGGGAGCTGGGCGATTGCTTCGTGAAGGACATTGTTGCCAAATACACTAAGCCGGCGCCCCCCTACACTACCGTAGCATCCATCGTGAAAAATCTGGAACGTAAACAATACGTCCATGCCACCCGCGTAGGAAACACGTATCAGTACACTCCGCTGATTCGCGAAAGTGAATATAAACGCACTTTCATGAGCGGCTTTGTGCGCAATTATTTTGAAAACTCGTACAAGGAGATGGTTTCTTTCTTTGCCAAGGAGCAAAAGATTTCGACCAACGACCTGAAAGACATTATAAATATGATTGAGAAAGGAAAAGAGTGAAAGGATTTCAGATTTATGCTATGCAGAAGGATGTCACTGAAGTCAGAAGTCTGAAATCGGAAATTTAAAATAAAAGATTATGTTAGCCTATTTTCTGAAAGTGAATGTAGCGATAGCACTGTTCTATGCGTTCTATCGGCTGTTTTTCTACAAAGATACATTCTTTGGCTGGCGCAGAACGGCTATGCTATGCTTCTTTGCCATCTCTGCCGCCGTTCCGTTGCTGAACATACAAACGTGGGTAACGGCACAAGAGCCGATGGTGGCAATGGCAGATCTTTATGCCAGCGTGGTGCTGCCGGAATTCACTTTTACCCCTGAAGTTACCACGACCGACTGGAAAAGCATTATCCTTGAATATGCAGGTATTGCCTATTGGGTAATTGTTGCTCTCCTGGTCACACGCTTCATGGTACAGTTGGCAGGCATTATTCGTCTGGCCTGCCGATGCCGCAAGGTACAAATAGGCGACTCAACCATTCACTTGCTACCCCGAGCAGACGGACCTTTCTCTTTCTTCCACTGGATTTTTATTCATCCGGCTTCGCACACCGAAGAGGAATTTAACGAAATATTGACTCATGAGCAGACACATGCCCGGCAATGGCACTCCATTGATGTTATTATCAGTGAATTGGCATGCACACTATGCTGGTTCAACCCGTTTGCCTGGCTCATGAAGCGGGAAATCCGCACCAATCTGGAATATATGGCCGATGCCCGCGTACTGGAGAACGGCTACGATTCCAAAACCTATCAGTATCATCTGTTAGGACTGTCACATCATAAGGCTGCAGCAACTATCTATAACAGTTTCAATGTTTTACCATTAAAAAAACGCATCAAGATGATGAACAAAAAGAGAACAAGAGAAATAGGAAGAACCAAATACCTGATGTTCCTTCCCTTGGCAGCCTTACTTATGATTATCAGCAACATCGAAGCAGTGGCACGCACTACTAAGCAGATTGCAACCGAAGTCATAGAGGCCGTAGATTCCAAAATTGAGCAACCGATACGGAATGCTCAAGAGCCTCAAGCAACTCCCCAACCGGAACAGGACAAGAAAGTGATGACTTACAAAGGCAAGGTAGTAGACAAAGACGGAAAACCGCTGAAAGGCGTGCAAATACTCAGTGACATGAAATACATGCGCGAAAGAGTCATTACCGAATCCGACGGCAGTTTCGAATTCCAAACCGTTGCGGAAGCACCCATACTCTTCCTCTATAAGGATGGAGGCAAAGAAAAAGCAATCTCTTTCAGAGGAAAAGACCTGTCGGCAGCAGAACGTGAAAACTGGATAATCACTTACCCTGACAAGTGGGAGGATGTGATTCAAAGTGATACCGGCACTCCCGACAATCCTATTTTTGAAGTAGTGGAACACATGCCGGAGTTTGCTGACGGCGGTATGTCGGGATTGATGAAATACATCAGCGAGAACCTCCAATACCCGGAAGAAGCGATGAAGCAAGGTATGCAAGGACGAGTTACCGTACAATTTGTTGTAGAGAAAGACGGTAGCATCAGCAATGCAAGATTGATTCGTAGCGTTGAGCCTTTACTGGACAAAGAAGCGATCCGTGTAATAAGCTCCATGCCGAAGTGGAAACCCGGTACACAGCGCGGACAAGCGGTACGGGTGAAATATACAGTTCCTGTAGTATTTCGCTTGTCGGAAGACAAAACACCGGTTACAAACAACATAGGTGAGGTTGTCAGCGTTGCCCGAGCAACCACGGAGTCGGGAGAACCCATCTTTGAAGTAGTAGATGTCATGCCGGAGTTTCCCGGTGGCATGGGGGCATTAATGGAATTTCTAGCCAAGAATATAAAATATCCGGTAGAGGCACAAAAGACCGGAACACAAGGAAGGGTTACCATACAATTCGTTGTCAGCAAAGACGGAGACATCATCGCACCGAAGATACTTCGCGGTATCGACCCGTTACTGGATGCTGAAGCTATCCGTATGACCACCATCATGCCCAAATGGAAACCCGGCATGCAAAGGGGACAAGCGGTAAACGTGAAATATACCATACCCGTTATGTTCCGCTTAGGCCCGGGAAATACGGATCCGAACATTCAAAAAGTAATAAATACTCCACGACAATAAATCTATTCTTTCTTGAAGAGAAAAGGAGCAAATGCTTTTGTGGCATTTGCTCCTTTTCAAATTTATCGATTTTGTTGCTCTCTTATTTATGCACCTCTACTATTTGCGTCGGCGCCATTTCTACATTTCTACGGTCCACTTGGCGAACTACAGCGGCAGCCAGTTGCAAGAATGCGCGTCCGGTCATTGTATTTTCATCCAAAGCAACCGGGGTACCTTTGTCACCGCTTTCGCAGATGCTTTGCACAATAGGAATCTGACCAAGTAATGGCACATTCATCTCTTCAGCCAAATTCTTGGCACCCTCTTTGCCGAAAATGTAGTATTTGTTCTCCGGCAGTTCGGCAGGTGTAAACCAGGCCATGTTTTCTACCAGGCCGAGGATGGGCACATTCACTTTATCGTTGGTAAACATATTGATGCCTTTGCGTGCATCGGCCAAAGCCACTGCTTGCGGCGTACTGACAACGACCACACCCGTCAGCGCCAATGTCTGTACAATCGTCAGATGGATATCGCTCGTTCCGGGGGGAAGGTCGATAAGGAAATAATCCAGATCGCCCCAGTTGGCATCGCCAATCAGCTGCTTCAAGGCATTGCTTGCCATACCGCCGCGCCACAACGTTGCCTGATCGGGATCGACAAAGAAACCGATAGAAAGCAGTTTGATGCCGTATTTCTCAATCGGCACAATCAAATCGCGTCCACCGATGCTTTCTGCAACCGGACGGGCATCTTCTACCTGGAACATCTTTGGTACGGAAGGACCGAAGATATCGGCATCCAGCAAACCTACTTTATAGCCAAGTTTTGCCAAAGATACGGCAAGGTTGGCAGCTACCGTAGATTTACCCACACCACCCTTACCGGAGGAAACACCGATCACATTCTTCACCTGAGGCAACAGTTTTCCCACCTCAGGACGTGGCGCCTGACGGCTTTCAGTAGTGATAACTACCTCCACTTCGGGAGACACGTAAGTATGTATAGCTGTTTCAGCCGCCTTCAACATCGATTTCATGAACGGATCTGTCGGCTTCTCGAATATCAGCGAGAAACTGACTTTCATCCCGTCGATACGCAAGTTATCGGCCACCATCCCGGCCTCAACAAGGTTCTTTCCGGTGCCGGGATAACGCACTGTTGCCAGTGCATCCATAATCAGTTTNTCTCGAATATCAGCGAGAAACTGACTTTCATCCCGTCGATACGCAAGTTATCGGCCACCATCCCGGCCTCAACAAGGTTCTTTCCGGTGCCGGGATAACGCACTGTTGCCAGTGCATCCATAATCAGTTTAGGATAGAGAGTCATAATATTAATTTTAGTTTTAGTTCATAATCTGTTTCGTACAAATGGGAATTTAGGGGCGCAGCGCCCCGGCAAAATTTCCTTTTGGTATGTTTGCGCATCCTTAGGCTGAAAGCCTTTCATCTACCAGCCCAGGGCAACGCCCTGGGTAAGAATGTGCTTCTATCTCTGCGCCCTGAAAGGGCAAAAGCCTGCTATACAATCTTATGCCCTTTCAGGGCGTAAGGTCAGGGGGGTGTTCTTAAACCCAGGGCGTTGCCCTGGGCTGATAGATGAAAGCCCTTCAGGCTTGGCTGCGCTATATTATCATTTACTCGTTTGCAGTCCGCTACGCTTGCTGCGGTTATAGCTGCGATACTCGTCCAGTTCTATTTCCACATCAGGCTCCTGCAATTCTCCCTCTTGCGGAAGATGGAACTTGATGTATTTAATGTTCAAACCACGATCCAGCCACTGTTGTTCATAATAAGTCTTGATACTGAGAATTTCATCGGCCATGCCGGAATGATACAAATCTTCTGTCATCACATCTACCGGCAAACGGTTCTTCTCAATCATATACCTGGTATAGGTGAACATAAAGTTACTGTCCGTCTTCAGATGAACGATGCCATTGTCTTTCAAAAATTTGCGGTAACGCTCCATAAAATAGGTGGAAGTAAGCCGCTTGGTAGCTTTCTTCATCTGCGGATCGGAGAAAGTGAGCCATATCTCACTGACCTCACCCGAAGCAAAAAAGCGGTCGATGATTTCGATATTCGTACGCAGGAAAGCGACATTCTTCATGCCCGACTCCAAAGATTCGGTAGCCCCCGTCCACATGCGGGCGCCCTTTATATCGACAGCAATAAAATTCTTGTCCGGAAACATGCGTCCCAGCCCGACGGTATATTCTCCCCTGCCGCAACCCAGCTCCAGAACAATAGGATTGTCATTCTTGAAGAACTGCTTATGCCAGTTTCCTTTCAGTTCAAACGGAACATTGTCTACTGCTGAATACGGATATTCGAAAACGTGCGGATAGCTTGCCATATCGGCGAATTTCTCTAACTTATTCTTTCCCATTTACGTGTATTAAAAGAAAGCTTGACTTATAATATTATTTTAGGCACGGATTACACGGATAAACACGGTTATGCCATATACCAATAACCGTGTTTATCCGTGTAATCCGTGCCTAAATATTCAGTAATGTATTATTCTACAATAGTTACCCAACCGTGAGTATCGGGCTCGTCACCATACTGGATAGCACGCAACTTGTTGTACAACTTCGTACAAACGGGTCCCGGCTTTCCGTCTTTTGAAATCACATAAGACTTACCGTTTTCCACATCGTCAATGCGTTCGATAGGACTGATAACGGCAGCTGTGCCGCAAGCACCGGCTTCTTCGAACGTCAACAGTTCTTCTTCAGGAACCGGACGGCGTTCTACCTTCATACCCAAATCTTCGGCCAATTGCATCAGGCTCTTATTGGTGATGGAGGGAAGAATGGAACTGGATTTCGGAGTGATGTAGGTATTATCCTTGATTCCGAAGAAGTTGGCAGCACCACATTCGTCCATATATTTCTTCTCTTTGGCATCGAGATAGAACTCGCAAGCATAGCCCAAATCGTGTGCTTTCTTGTTGGCACGCAGGCTGGCAGCATAGTTACCACCCACCTTATAAGTACCGGTACCCAGCGGGGCAGCACGGTCGAACTCGCGGATGATGACATACGGATTGGTTGAGAAACCGCCTTTGAAGTAAGGACCTACAGGCGTTACGAATACCACAAACAGATATTCTTTAGCAGGATGTACACCTACCTGTGCTCCGGTACCCACCAGCAACGGACGGATATATAAAGAAGCGCCCGATTCGTAAGGCGGAATAAAACGCTCATTCAGCTTCACCACCTTCAGAATGGCTTCTTTGAAACGTTCTGTAGACAGTTCCGGCATCAAGATGCCACGACAAGTAGACTGCAAACGGGCCGCATTCTCTTCCAGACGGAAAATACGTACCTTGCCATCCTTACCACGAAAAGCCTTCAAGCCTTCAAAAGCCTCCTGACCGTAGTGCAAACAAGTGGCAGCCATGTGCATAGGGATAGTTTCCTCACTGCAAACTTCCATTTCGCCCCATTGTTCGTTACGATAATAAATTCTCACATTGTAATCTGTCTTCATATATCCGAACGGCAGATTAGCCCAATCCAGTTCTTTCATATCTCAAAGTATTAGTTACTTCATTACGTACATTTTGCAACAAAAGTAGCTTTTATTCTTCAGATTCCCGCTTCTCTGACAGTAATTTTTCAATTTCCCGGTCTGCTTTGGTCAATTTATCGCTGCAAAACGCAATAATCTCGTTCGCTTCCTTTATTTTTTCGGACAATGCATCAATTTCCAACTCATTATTGTCTATCTGACCGACAATCTTTTCCAGGCGCGCCATGGCTTGGGAATAGGTTTCTTGTTTCTTGGTTACCATACGATGTTATTCTATTTATTAATACTATCCAAAGTAATATCAGCGAATTACATGTTACTTCTTCTTCACAAGCTGCTTATCGGAGCCCTCTTTTTCATGCAGCAGATTCTTCCAGTTCATCTGTTTAGCTGTCAATTTTTGAACCTCATATACTTCTATCTTCTGAAGCTCCTCATCAGTCAAAGTTATATGATTGGTTTCCAGATCAATCACATACTTATAATGACGAGGCGTTCCATAGATTGACGGCCCCGTAAGAAGAGCCTCACATGTCCGACTTTGAGTATTAAAGGCATAGCGTTCTACAGCATCGAAGTCAAGTACCGGTACCGTCACCTCCCAAGTTCCGTCCAATTGAGAATAATCAAGTACACCCTCTTTTTCGTCATCGTCACTGCATGCACCAAAACTGAGTGCAAATAAGAACAATAAAAAGACTCCTAACAATTTCTGCGTTTTCATATTAACATGGTTTTTGAAGTTATATTATTTGTGGTTTTCTATCTCACAGACTTTTACTCATATTATTGCGATTTCGCTTTTTCAAGGCATTTGTCCGAATTACCATCTTTGGGAGTTATATTCCTCCATTCCATCTTATCGAAGGTCTGTTTTAGAATTTGGTATTGTTCTGTACGGTTTCCATCTTCATCAAAAAAGGTGATAATACTGCCGCCCTTAGTGATTTTGTAAGTACGCTGTAGTGGAACTCCATTTGAAACAGGACTCCCGGTATAAATGGAGCAAATTTTATCCGTTTCAAAGGTGTAGGAAGTGACATAATCATCTGCAAGTACGGGTTCTGTTACAAACCATATGCCCTTCAATTGCAAGGAATTAACCATACCACTTTCATCGTCAGAACACGAAGAAAAAACGGTTACCATTAAAAAAGAAAATAGCATTGCTAATAATTTCGATGTTTTCATTGTACCATATTTTAGAGTTAAACTATGTATAGTAAATGCACACATCTAAAAGATACTGCATAAACAAAGCATTATTCTTTTTGTATGATAGACAGCAATTCTCCTTGATATAAACGAGTTACGATTTTATCACCTTCTTTCATTTCTCCGGAATGTCTCACTACTTTACCATCCTTCAAAGTAATGCTATAGCCACGAGCCAGCTGTTTCTCCGGTGAAGCGTCCGTTAACCGTTGTTGCAATAGTTCCAGACGATGGCGATGACGGGAAAGAGAAGAAGTAACTGCTTGTGCAATATCTCTCCGTGCAGTGAGCAGTGCAAGTTTTGCATCTGATATCCGCCGGTAAGCGGCAGAAGGAATGCGGTTTCTATATGCAGTAAGTTTCCGATGTTCTTGCGACAAAAGGTTTCGGACAGATTCTTGCAAACGGGTAGCAAGCAATTCCAATTCATCTGCAGCATCGTTCATGCAGTCTATCAGGAACTCGGCGGCAGCGGTAGGTGTCTTGACACGGGTATGAGCTACAGAATCGAGTACTGTGTCATCACGTTCATGCCCGATGCCGGTGATAATAGGCAAGGGAAACTGTGCGCACGCGGCAGCAAGCAGGTAGGTATCGAAACCGGAGAGGTCGGAAGTGGCACCCCCTCCCCGGATAATGACAACAGCATCAAACTCTGTCAAGCGGGCATTCACTTTATCGAGCGCAGACAGAACAGATTCTTCTACACGATCGCCTTGCATTAATGCAGGAAACAGTTCGGTATAGAAGTAGAAGCCGCGTGGATTATTCTGCAATTGATGACAGAAGTCGCCGTATCCCGCTGCTGTAGGAGATGAAATAACAGCAATGCGTTGTGGTAAGCGAGGCATCTCCAACTCCTTATTAAGAGTAAGTACCCCTTCCTCTTCGAGTTGCTTTAAAATTTCTTTGCGGCGGCGGGCCATATCACCCAACGTATAGGTAGGATCAATGTCCTGCACCGTCAAGCTATAACCATAAAGTTCGTGAAAGTTCACAGTGACTTGCACCAGAACTTTAATGCCCGAAACGAATGCCTGCCCCGTAGCCTCCTCAAAATAAGGTTTCAGCAAACGGAATACATTCGCCCAGATTGTACCCCTCGCTTTGGCTATCAGATTATTGCTGCGAGGATCTTTCTGTACGAACTCCAAGTAGCAATGCCCCGTACTGTTGGTGCGCACATCGCTCAACTCTGCCTGTACCCAAAATTCATCGGGCAGGCATTGTTCAATGCTGCGGCGCACCAGCGCATTCAGATCATATAGTGATAAAGCATCCACCTACTACTAACTACTAACTACTTACTACTTTTATATTCTTCATACGCCTTCCACATATCCGGTACTCCATAGCCATAGATATTATCAGGAAAGTCAACGCGATCGCCAACTTTACGTACTAATTCCACCACCTCTTTAGCTGTCAACGTCGGGCAAGCCTGCCACAGACAAGCCACCATGCCACACATAATAGGTGAAGAGAAAGAAGTCCCGTTTGCCTTTCCCTGATTACCATCCGTGCGCATCACATCAGAACCTAAGCCGACAGCAACCACATCCGGTTTTATCCGGTTATCCGCCGTGTTGCCGATAGAAGAGAAAGGAGCCAAAAGTGCTTCTTTATCAATAGCCCCCACCGTCAACACATTTTCAGCATCTCCCGGAGGAGTAATTTTCTTCCAGGAGCTCATGCCGGAATTGCCTGCACTGCACACCAGCACCATGCCTTTATCAGCAATGCGCGATGCCTGACGGGACATCAATGCATGGTGTCCATCCAACTCGCGATATTTATAATCCTTGGATTTATCATCAAAAGTATAATACCCCAATGAAGTATTGAGCACATCCACACCTACACTGTCGGCAAACTCTACCGCTGCCGCCCAATAATCCTGTTCTACCAAGTGCTCGGAATACTCGTCCTCACTGCGAAGCAACCAGAAAGAAGCTTCGGGCGCCGTACCGGTCATGATACCGGGTTGATTCATTCCGATACAAGAAAGTACCATCATGCCGTGGCTGCTTTCCGCAAAAATATCTGCCTGCGGATTCACAAAATCCTTTGTCCCCAATATACGGATATTCTGCATCGCAGCAATCTTATCGACATTATGGAATCCGGCATCAATAACGGCAATCGTCATCCCCTGCCCCTTAAAGCCTTCCTGATGCAACTTATCACCCTTACTCAGCTGTATCTGGTTGATGGCAAGACCATAGATACTGTCAGGATGTACAGTCGGGGTATTCACCAAAGAGTCGCGCTGAGTCGACATCGACGGTTTATCTCCGGCAGGAGCTATCCACACCTTCTCCGTTTCACGGACAAAAGGCAGTGCGGCAATGCGGTCTATCAGGGTAGAATCATTGCAAGAAACTGTTACAAAGTTCTCCCACTTCCCGGCAACCACGATGTTTACCCCCTGTCTGCGTATCTCGTCTATATATTTGCGACATACCGGCAGGTCGGTAGAATCTATAGGCAGATGCTGCTTCCGGCGGCGTTCAATAGCCTTCTGGGACAGAAAAGCTTCCGGGTGCTTTAGTGAATACGTTGTAGCAGCCTTGTCTTTCAGACTGATACGATACTTTAAAGTGTCTTGTTGTGCCGATGCCCCAACTGCAAGCAGAGCAAAGCCTAAAAGGAAAAACAGTTTCTTCATCTTTTATTTCTTAATTCGCTATATTAATTCTCTATATACATTCCTATTCCCCGCTGCGAAGCAATGAACGAACCGCCCAGCACCCGCTTACCGATATAAAAGACAGCCGATTGTCCCGGAGCGATGGCAGATGCTTCCGTTTGGAAATGTACCAGCAAACGTCCGTCTTCCAAACGCTTCACAGTACAAGGAATCGGTTTACTGCGATAGCGGATGCGTACGGTGAGTTCACGGCTTTCAAAAAATTCCTGCTCGTCGACCAAGTTTTCCTGCTCGGTCAACATATATTTCGTAAGCAGTTGTTCGGCATCACCCAACATTACAGTATTCTTTTGTGGATTGATTTTCAGCACATAAGCAGGTTTTCCCAGAGCTATTTCCAGCCCTTTGCGCTGCCCGATGGTATAATAAGGAAAGCCTTTATGCTCACCCAATTTCACTCCTTCCGAATTGACAAACCACCCCGGGCCGACTTCCCGATCTATCTCCGGAGAGTGTTCCTGCAAAAAGTCCCGGTAGTCTCCTTTGATGAAACAGACTTCCATACTTTCCCCCTCTTCCGCCTTGACGGTATATCCTTTATCACGCAGGTATTCGCGCACCTGCACTTTCGTAAATGTTCCTAAAGGGAAAATGCAACGTTTCAGTACGTCCTGACCCAATCGCCAAAGGAAATAAGACTGATCTTTCTTGTCGTCATCTCCGGCAACGATATAGATTTTGTCATTTCGTTCTTCCAGCCGCGTATAGTGTCCCGTAGCAATATACTTGCAGTTCAACCGATCTGCCCACTCCGTCAGAATACGAAATTTAAACAACGGATTGCACATCACACAAGGATTGGGAGTCCGCCCCTGACGGTATTCATCAATGAAATTCTGAACGATTACTTTACGAAAGGCTTCACGCTCATCGGCAATGTAATGCTCGATGCCCATATTCTCAGCGAGTTGCCTGGCTTCCACCGGTTCATCTCCCCATACCCACATAGTGAGGCCGACTATCTCATAGCCTTGCTCCTTCAACATCAGGCAAGTAGCGGTACTGTCTATACCACCGCTCATGCCCACCAGTACCCGTTTTTCAAATACGTCCATAGTTAGAAACCGATTCATTAGTTTGCAAAAATACATGATTTCGGGGAGAAGAGATAGAAAAGGCATGCCTTTTTTAGCATGCCTTCACTTAAACACTATCTTTTTTCTATTTTATTCCACTAAGATTGACAACTCGGCACCCGAAGCATAATCCTGACCGTTTTGTTCACTAAGAGCAGTAAAGCGGATAAAGCGTGCTTTGACCGGCTTATCAAAATGTACCGTCTTCTCCTTCAGATTATTCTCAAAGCTGCCTTGTGCCACCGGTTCGCTCCAAGTCTTTCCATCCGTACTGACCTGGATACTATAGTTCTTTATATTACCATTACTACCATCCTGACGGGGTAAATAGGTAAATCCTTTGATAGCACGCACTTCTCCGGCATCCAAATCAACCCAATGCGGATATTTGGCTACCGTAACAGAATACATAGTGTGCCAGATGGTACTTGGATCATCGTCCACTAGGTTAGCGGCATCGCCTTCACCCGTTTCCTGGCTGCTGGCATTCACTACTTCGACCTGCACTTTCTCTATTTTATTGAAAGCTTGCGTAGATTTAATGTCCGGTGTGGACTTGAACCAAGCCGTAATGACACCGCCTTCGCGCATAGGAATAGGTGCAACATACTTTTGTACCTTTTTGCTCTTCCCCATCGTATAGCAGATATCAGCATCGGGACGGGGAGAAACAATCGTCACCTCGCCCGCTTTATCACGGACAATATTCAATGGTATTTCTCCGTCAGCCATGACTTGCGCAGCCAACGACAAGTCTTGCGCAGCCGGCCGAATGATAAATCCGAAGAAGTGCTGCCCGGCAAAAACTCTGTCTTCGACCAGCGGAGCACCCTGTCCGCAACTATTTCCACCCAAACCTGTAACGGCCAGGTCTAAATGCAAATAAGTATCGGTAGCCGCCGGAAGTTGGTAAGGATGTCCTGCCAGAACCATATCTACCCCCGAATATTTCAAAGGAGCCACAGACATCTGACCGGAAGCAATGAATTGTGCCCCACTGCCTGCGTTATCGGTCAGTGCACACCAACGTACCTCTTCATGGTTACCCATATCCTGCGGTTTAGGAAAAT
Organism: Bacteroides sp. GD17; assembly: GCF_038448625.1. Lineage (NCBI taxonomy): Bacteria > Pseudomonadati > Bacteroidota > Bacteroidia > Bacteroidales > Bacteroidaceae > Bacteroides > Bacteroides sp. GD17. The sequence continues at coordinate 89,550 of NZ_JBCEZS010000015.1, read as the reverse complement.
TGACGAATTCATCGGCAACCTTATTCTGATGAATTTCAATGAACTGCCCCGTCTTACGGTCCGGATAATTTTCAATAGGTCCACGGCCGTAGTAAGTGAAGTTTTCATATTTCCCGGGGAGTTTCATCACGTAACCCAAACGTGGCAATACCAGATTGGGGCGGTTGGAGGTAATGCCCGACTGCAATTCGATGGAACCGTCACGATAGATTGTCCATACCTGATTGGTGGTAAACTTAAAGTCGTTCTCGCCGAACTTCTGTTCAGTCAGTTCTTCAATCTTATTCTTACCGCTGGATGTTCCGCCAAGAATGCGGGCGGCATTCGGCGCCTGCGACTCAACAGTGAATGACAATACGATTGCTCCATCGGCACGTTGCATCACATTACTTTGAGTAGCTTTATGCTTCAGATTATGCAGTCCGTTCTCAAACCAGGCAGCGTAAGCCCAATTATCATTGTTTGTGAAAGCACGGAAAGCATCCAGTTGCGGACCGTTGCCGTCGGCAATTACAGTCTCTCCCTTGTACTTCAAGCTGTAGATTGTACCTGCCTGCATGTCAAAACGGGCTTCAAAACCATCTCCTTTGATAGTGGTAAAACGGGCATCGTCCTTATCCATCACCAAATTACCGGCGGTAGCCGTCACGGCATGCATACCAGGCAAAGTCGTTGCCTGCTTCAAAGCGATCTGTTCTTCGGCCATAGCATAGCCCTTTTCAGCCCAGGGTGCAGCCTCTTTCAGCAGGAATTGGATTTTAACGAAATATTCAGCTTCCGGCTTCAGCGCCTGATAATCGTAAGGGACATGAACTGTTGCCCGGCTGCGGGAAGCGACTTGCCTCATAGGAAGTAAGCCGCTCTGCACTTCCTTGCCATTTTCGGACAATGACCAGCGTACCTGATAATCGGACAAATCCTTGAAATAGTATTTATTGAAGATTTCAAACTCCCCTTTCTGCACATCCAGTGCACGGACACCGATGTGCTGATATACTTTCTTCACCTCATAATATTGGGGCTTTGGTTCAAGATCACCAAATACAATACCATTCATTACAAATTGTCCGTCATTGGGCGTATCACCAAAGTCACCGCCATAAGCCAAGTAGCGTTTACCGTCCGGGGTATAGTTGTACATTGACTGGTCCACCCAGTCCCAGATGGCACCACCGCAGAAGAAGTTGGTCGATTCAATGGCATTCCAATAATCTATCAGATTACCGCAGGCATTCCCCATAGAGTGAGCGTATTCTGAAATATGGAAGGGATACTTAATGTCATATTTACCCTTTACGGCCTCACGTACCCATGCTATAGAAGGATACTGATTGGAACCCATATCAACAATGTCATTATTGCGTTCGTACTGAACGGGACGGGAAAGGTCGAACGCTTTCAGTGCATTATAAGCCGATACGAAGTTTCTACCCGGTCCCGCCTCATTGCCCAACGACCAGATAACAATGGATGGATGATTGACATTGCTATGTACCATTTCCATCACGCGAGCCACGTGCGCATTCTCCCATTCGGCAGGATGAGACAAAGAGGCTTTGCCGTAATAATATTCGTGCGATTCAATATTGGCTTCATCTTCCAGGTAGATGCCATATTTATCGCAGAGGTAATACCAATACGGATCATCCGGATAATGTGAATTACGGACATGGTTGATATTAGCACGTTTCATCAGCATGACCTCTTTTTCCATTAGCTCGCGGGTAATGGCATGTCCCAAAGCAGGATTACTTTCATGGCGGTTGACACCTTTCAGCTTGGCTGTTTTGCCATTGATATAGTAGTAACGCCCGGCTAAACCAAACTCATCGGCAGAAGCAGGAGTATCTTTTATTTCTACCTTACGGAAACCGACATAAGTAGAAACGGTTTCCACTGTGCGTCCTTTCTTATCTTTCAATTCGCCGACCAACGTATAGCGATAAGGTTGTTCTGCCGACCACAATCGGGGAGCTTTCTGAGTCAGCACTGCCTGGCATGATATTATTTCACCTTTTCCTATCGGGTCTACCGCTGCAGTAGCTGCGCCGGATGCTACCAATGTGTTCTCGTCCGAGTACAACTCATTGGCATAAAGCGAGTAAACCATACTATATCCTTTGGCTTCTTTTTTATCCAAATTGCGGATCTCGGCTTTAATAGATAAGGTGCCTTCATCAAAAGTAGCATTCAAATCAGGTATAACAACCCAATCGCGTACATGTACCTTAGGAGTGGAAGTCAATGCTACCGTGCGGAAGATGCCCGGCAGACGGAACATGTCTTGCGCTTCCAGAAATGAGCCGTCAGAGCTTCGATACACTTCGGCAGCAACCACATTCTTACCTTTTACAAGATAGGGAGTTATGTTGAAACTCGCCACATTGCGGGAGTTCTTGGAAAAGCCTACATAACGCCCGTTTATCCACAAATAGAAGAAGGAATCCACACCATCAAAATTGATAAAGACTTCGCGCCCCTCCCAGTCCTCGGGAACGGTAAAGTCTCTGCGATAAGACCCGACTTCATTGCGGCATTTATAGGTAGTCCAGTGTTCGGGCGGCGTACGCATCACTCCTCCCCGCCAATCGTCCACAGCCACTTTATGCTGAAAGATAACGGGTTGGTTCACATAAATGGGAGTTCCGTATTTCTGCGTTCCATCTTTCTGAAGTCCGTAAATATTCCAATTGGAAGGAACGGGGATGTTGTCCCAACCGGTAACATCATAATCCGTCCGATAAAAATCCTTCGGACGTTTCTCCGGTTCGGGTACCCAATAAAATTTCCATTCACCATTGAGGCTCATCCGGTAAGTACTGTTTTCGGGCAGCACTTTCCGGGCTGCAGTCACATCGGCAAAAGAGTAAAAGATGGCATGGGGCTGTTCTTTATTCAAGGCCAAACGCTCAGGAGATTCCCACTCTTTACCGTCGGGTGTCTCAGCAGAAGCATATTGGAAGCCTTTTAAAAGATCTCCGTTCCCCGCTGAAGCCGACAAAATAAAACCACACAAGAATAATGTACTAAAAATTTTCTTCATAAATAGATTTCGTTTATTAGGTTAGATATTTAGTATAAGGTTGATGTTAGGAATAAACATCACAAATTGATTTTAATCATGTTTTTTGCAAAAGTACATTATTAAGAGAGAAAAAAGAAAAAAGGCATGCGTTTTTGCATGCCTTTACTAAAAATGAAGTATTTTGCAATGACAATTATTACATAGGAACAATAGTAATTCCCCATTTATATTCTTGGTTAGCAGGAATAAGATATTGTGAATCAGGCATAGCCCCCCAACTATCATACCCTCCAACACCCATTTGCTTCATATCAACGCAAACTTCCACAAAATCTCGGGGAGTTATATCATTTACGTGTGTCTGGCGTGGTCTTACATTCTTTGCAGCAACAATATCATGCTTCAGTTCTTCTTCATTCCGGTTAAGCCACTGATAATCTCTCTGAGCAGCTTCTTCTCCATCAAAATCTTCAATCGGATTACGCAAAACATTAAAGCCAATAGTCTTGTCTGCATAAATAGTAATCCCCCTTTTGTTATTCTTTCTCAAAGTAAGCCAACGCGTATCGGTATGATGCCCATTTTCTTGAGGCCGTACATACGGGAAGTACATATTCTCCGCCGTACTTTTAAACAAATCGACAGTTACTCCGGCATTACGGTCAATATAATTCTCTTCAGGACCTCGTCCAAAATAAGTAACCTGATTCATTTCTACCGGAAGACGGAAGCGTATACCTATACGAGGCACAATCAGTTGTGACGGCCTTTTATGGATATCTTCATTTCCCGGAGTAAAGGTCGCTGCCAATGTTTCTTCAGAAACTTCGGTCTTAGCAGCATTCATTTCTGTAGGAGTAAAAGTATAATCTGCTTTTATCACTCCTGAGGGATGAATACGGTAAGTAGCAATGTACAGATTTCCGGTAAGTAACAAGTATTTAACTGTAATAATCACATCCTTACCTTCCACCTTGGCATCGGCTTCTGCTATTTTAAAATTCTTACCGGCTTGCTTCCATATCTGTAAACGCTCAGGCATTTGGCTTCCGTAATCGTTGTCATTAGGTGCACGCCAGAAATTAGGCTGAAAGCCAAAGCCATCTTTAAAGTATTCAGTACCATCTACGTTATAGGATGTGACCAAACCCGTTCGTTTATTGAATACAAAATGCACTTTGGACGAAATTACCTCTAACACCTCTCCCTCCTCTTTAGCATTAAGAGCAAGCCCATTCATTTTATAGGTACGTGCCAATGACTCTATCGGTAAACGAAATTGCTCTTTAGCTATTTCATACCCAATGGGGAGCAACGCCTCCGGTTCGGTAATTACTACACTGAAATCTATAAAGTATTCTGTTCCCGATTTGGGCTTTAGTCCGCTTACATTTACTTCCAACGGCTTACTTCCTTGAGGAATGATGTCCAGAAAGACTTTACCACTACGAATAACTTTGGCATTTTCCTTCACTTTATAGCTAATTGCATACTTCTTCAAATTTGTAAAGTAGAAACGGTTCTTGACTATAAACTTACCATTAGCCAAATCTGTAGCTTCAAAAGCTACATCCTGGTGTACATACTTCACTTCATTATAAGCAGGATGGGGAGTACGGTCTGGACTAACAATGCCGTTACAGCAAAAATTGCCATCACTTGGCATATCCTTTCCAAAGTCGCCACCGTAGGCCCAGAAGGGATACCCATTTTCATCCTGAGTCAGAATTCCCTGATCTACCCAATCCCAGATATAACCGCCTTGCAAATTAGGGTATTTATAAATTGCTTTCCATTGGTCCCAGAGGCTTCCTGTAGAATTACCCATAGCGTGAGCATACTCGGAAGGCACAACCGGACGGTCACTGCCTTGCTTTCCAATACTTTCCAACCAGGCAGCCGTTGGATATTGCGGAACATACATATCTGTATTCCATTCCCATTGTGCACGTTCATAGTTCACAGGGCGATTCATTATATTCTTGTCAGCCTGCTTTATCCACAGATAAGTCTGATAGAAATTATATCCATTACCGCCTTCATTTCCCAATGACCAGAAGGTCAAAGAAGGATAGTTCTTATTACGCTCGAACATATTGATGGTACGATACAGATGAGGCTTCAACCATTCGGGATTATTCCCCAGACTGCCTCCCCGTCGTAAATCATAACGCATCCCGTGACTTTCGACATTAGCCTCATCGTACACATAAAATCCATATTCATCACATAATTCATAGAAACGGCGATCTTGCGGATAGTGACACAAACGAACAGTATTGATATTGGCGCGTTTCATTAATTCAAAATCCTTACGCATCAGTTCTTCCGTGACATAATGTCCCGTCTCCGGATTATGTTCATGAATATTCACTCCTTTCAGTTTCAGCGGCTGCCCATTAATCAATAGAACTGTATAGTTCCTGCCATTCTCTGCTTTCTGTTCTATTTCTTTAATCTCGATACGGCGGAAACCAACATTAAACGGAACAAATTCTGTTGCCTTCCCGTCTTCTTTGGCAGTCATGACTAATCTATAAAGATCAGGAGACTCTGACGTCCAAGTTTGTACATCCGGTAACAACTCTCCAAAAGTAATGGTTTCCACCTTTCCTGCCTGTACACTTATATTTTTCTCTTCAGAAGCCACAACCTTATTTGACCGATCTATTAATTCATAGCCAACAGTCATAACTGTATTGTTATCTCCACGGTTTCTCATATCAACAGCCAACCGGAAGATACCATTCTTATAACTGTCATCCAAAGTCGAAGTTACACGAAAATCTTTAATTGAGGTTTTGGGTTGCGAGTATAGAAAAACATCACGTTCAATGCCGCTTATGCGCCAAAAATCCTGGCATTCCAAATAAGAGCCGGTACTCCAACGGTAAATCTTCAATGTAAGTACATTCTTTCCGGGTCGCAAGAATTGATTAATCAGATATTCTGCCGGATTCTTAGAATCCTCACTGTAACCAACTTCTTCTCCATTGACATAAACGTAACAACCGGATTTAGCACCGGCAATATGTAGATAAACATCACGTCCATCCCAATCAGTCGGTATTATGAATTCCCTCCGATAGACACCTACCGGATTTTGTTCAGGCAGTAGTGGCGGTTGCGGATTACTGGTTTGAAATTCATAGCACTGATTGGTATAAATCGCAGTACCATAACCTTGTATTTCCCAATTTCCTGGTACTCTAATATCATGCCAATCCGTTATATTTGTTGATACATCAGTAATATCAGCAGGAAGATCCTTGTAAGATTCTGCATAATAAAACTTCCAAATGCCATTCAGAAGCTGATAGTACGAACTATTCTCAAATTTCCCGATCAGTGCTTGTGAACGGTCAGCATAGGTCATAAAAGAAGTCCGGGGTGCTTCTGTATTTACGGAAGTGGTCTGAATATCTTTCCAATAAGGTAGCTTAGAATACTTAAATGAACGAGACGGAACTCTTCCATGTCCTTTCACCAAAATAGAGTCTGGAGTAATCTCTATAATAGAATACGCATTCTGCTGCTCAGTTTCAATCATCCCTTCATGAGTAATCATCGGAATTCCTTTATAACTACCGAATCCTCCGGCATGATGATGTCCTGAAAGGACCATTTTCACACATGGATATTTTGAAATAGTATGCAATATATCCATATTATTCAGAGCAGTAAATTCACTTTGAGGATAAAGAGGATGATGCGTAAAAATCAAAACATGATTTCCATTCTTCTCGCACTCAGCCAGCAAATTATCCAGCCATTTCATCTGCTTCTTGCCAACTCCTCCATTCCATCGATATCCCTGTTTTCCGCCTGTACGCTTTATTTCTTCCAACATTGCATTCAGTTCTTGTTCTTTCTCAGTCCCCTTAACATTAGCATAAGCCGAAATATCATTGGTATTCAGCATTATGAATATCCAATTTTGTTTCTTGAAGAAATAATACTCTGAAGGCATATCCAATTGACGATAAAGTAGAGAGTTATCCGTTACTTCCTTATAATCATGATTACCCGTTATATTATAAATCTTATTATTAAGCCGGGCCAGATGAGATTTTATCACTTCCAAGTCACTGTTCTTCCGATCAATAATATCTCCCAGATTAACAATAAACTGAACATTCTGTTGATTGAAATAATCAATGCAAGTATCCAGTTTCTGCAGAGCTTGTCTATAAAAGCGTGAATTTTCCGAAGGACAATCTGCATACTGGGTATCTGCAAACACCCCAAACCTTATTACTTGAGAAGCATTTTGTGCCAGCACATTACTTCCTAAAAAAAATAAACATATAAATATTCCAATATGCTTTATCATAGCAATTTATTTTATAGTAAACAATAGATAAGACTGCAAAAGCAGTAGATAAACGACAACACCGCCCCAAACGAAATGAAGAATCTGCATACAAACATGAGTTTACAGATTCTTCACTCGCTTAGAAAGAGAAAATGTATAAGGAATACCTATTTTATAAGCTCTTTTTCTGAATCAGTTTAATTTTTGATTTTACCATTAATCCCATCCCGGATTATTCGGTTTCAGAGCCGGGTTTCTTTCGATTTCGACTCCTGGTACTGGCCACAACATATCTCTGTCATTGAAAGAGCGTGTCATCATTCTTTGACCGGTTGCACCATAAACATCACCGGGAAGTACAGTTTTGGCAATATCCCAACGGCGAAGGTCAAACCAACGGTGTCCTTCGGCAATAAGTTCAACAGCTCTTTCATGTTTGATGCGTTCGAAAACTTCCTCTTTGTTTGAAGCTTTCAACCAAGCAGCACCACTATTAATGCCAGGCATATTAGTAGAAGGACGTTGACGTACCTTATTGATATATTCAACAGCTGTAGCTTGATCATTCAGTTCATTCTTACATTCAGCATACATCAAATAAACATCTGCCAAACGGATCAATGGGAAGTTGATAGGAGTATCTTCTCTGTTATTAATTTCTCCATTCATATTGCCTACCGGGACGAACTTCCTGAAAATGTAAGACTCCCTTCTGTTTGTACCTACACGAATAAATCCGTTCACCTCATTGGGAGTCTCATTCCGAGCAATCACAAACTCACAAGTCTTGGGAGCTTCGTTTACCCAGCCATCATACGTTGTATACGGCATAATAACAGTCTGCATCATTCTCGGATCACGTAGCGGATACATAGCAAGCAATTTTTCCCTATTTTCGGGATATGCATCTATTGCCTTTCCACCTTTAGTCAATGTACATACATAAGTTTTATCTTTCACTTCAAGGTTAGCAGTAAAACCCGGAATGACCTCTTCCCAATCAAAAGGACGTCCATCCTTGTATTCATACATATCCACCAACTTAGAAGAAGGTAATGCTGAGGCCCAGTCGCTACCATAAGTAGCCCGATTTCCCATATAGAAAGCTATCGGCATACCATAATCCTTACCCACACCACCTGAATTCTGAATAGCAAAAATCATTTCGCTACTTTCATCTCCTTCCGGTGTAAACAATTTAGCATAATCATCATATAATGAATAGTTATATCCCTTACCTGACTTATCCAAAATAACTTCTTCAAAATCCGAAGCAGCTTTTGTATACTCCTTCATATACAGATATACTTTTCCACGTAATGCATAAGCAGCTCCCAAAGTGGCACGACCATATTCTGACGACTCCCAATGTACAGGCAAATTGTGCGTTACAGCATAATCCAGGTCATCAAGTATGAACTTCAATACATCTTCTTTTGAGTTTCTAGGCTTCTTCATGTTATTATAGTCTGTACTCAGATTGACAGACTCATCGTACAAAGGCAGCGCTCCATAGAAATTATACAATTCAAAGTAGAATAATGCACGCATGAACTTAGCCTCAGCCACATACTGATTTTTCAGCTCTTCACTCATACTCTCTACTTCTGCAACTTTCCGTATTACCAGATTGGCTCTCATTACACCATCGAAGAGCGACTGCCACTTCTTTTCGACAAAACCGGATCTCTCAGTATACACACCTGTAATGACATCACTATAAGCTTCATCACCAAAACCGGTGCCAATATCGGACATACTATCAAAAGTGAACTTCAATCCAAAAGCATGGTCTGCCTGCATAGCTGAATATACTCCCATCATACCCTGTTTGGCATGTGTTTCCGATTTCCAAAAGATTCCATCACTAATTTGGTCAACCGGGTACTTGTCCAAATCATAACAACTGTTCAAGCTTATAGATGCTAGAAGTGCACCTATCAGTAATTTATATTTTCTCATAAAGCATCAGTTTAAAATGAAAGATTAATACCAATGACTGCTTGTTTCATGGCAGGATAGTCTACACCATCTACCTCAGGATCCAAACCATCATATTTTGTGAATGTAAAAAAGTTCTCCAAGCTACCATAGATGCGGATTCGCTCTACCGGCAAAGATGGGAATGCTTTTTTCGTAAAGCTATATCCTAACTGGATATTTCTTATCTTAAGGAAAGATCTATCTTGTACCCAAAAGTCACTGATCAAAGTATTACGATTGTCGTTAAATTCCAGGAGACGTGGATATTTGGCTGTACCCGGCGTAATACCTTCGTGCCAACGGCCGTCTGCAATTGTCTTGTTCAACTGATAGCTATGACGAACCGAGGGACGGAAATAATTATCCAGCCAATACGTCTCTACTCCGGTAACTCCCTGCAGAAGAACAGAAAAATCAAAGCCTTTGTAGGCACCTCCCAAATTCAACCCGAATGTACAGTTAGGAGTAGCACCATTACCAATGACAGTACGGTCATCATCATTGATAACGCCATCATTATTCAAATCCTTATATAGTAAATCGCCCAATCCCGGTGTATTTGAAGGGAATGTTTTTTTAGGCTTACCCGTAGCCGGATCAATCGGCGTATTGTCAATCAGCTTCTGCACAAAAGCCAGATCTTCTTCTGTCTGCACGATACGATCTACCACATAGCCATATTGTACATTGATAGCATAACCTTCCTTAATCATATTGGCATTTGTGATAGCACTTTCGCTACCTTTGAATTTAGTCACTTTATTCTTAATGAAAGTCACATTTCCATTCACAAAATAAGAGAAGTCTTTAATCTTATCTTGCCAGCCCAAGCTGATTTCCACACCTTTGTTCACTACAACACCAGCATTTTGTCTGGGAATGGATGCATTTCCGTTTACCAGCGGAGCAGGAAGGTCTATCAAGATGTCTTCCGTCTTCTTATGGAAATATTCCAGTGTACCGGTCAAACGATTGTTCAGGAAACCAAAATCAAGTCCGACATTGAATATCTTTGTTTTCTCCCAAGTCAGATTTCCATTAGGAATAGCCAACATAGCTAAACCGGTAGCAACATTGCCGTTCAATACATAATTAGATGCTCCATATAAGGCTTGCGCATCGTAGTTGCCTTCAATATCAGAGTTTTTAGCTCTCAATGCATTATTTCCCAGCATACCATAAGAGGCACGTAGTTTCAAATTACTCAGTGTTACCTTTTCGGCAAAATCCTTCACAAAAGCTTCTTCGCTGATTCTCCAAGCTGCAGAAGCAGATGGGAAATATCCCCAACGATTACCTTTCAGGAAACGGGAAGAACCATCGGCACGGAGATTTGCTTCAACCAGATATTTGTTATCCCAGTTCAATTTGATACGGCCGAAGTAAGAACGCATCACCCACTCTACCGTATTGCCAGAGGAAGTTGCCGCACCTACAGCACCATCAAGTGATCCCAACCCCGGATCAATCAGATCCTGTTTAGTGGTCTTGAACCATTTGTATCGAAACAGTTCCTGGCTTCCACCTGCCATAATGCTGTAATCCAGTTTGGAAATTTTATTCTGATAAGTGGCAGTAACATCCATCAGATAGTCATTCCATTTATAGTCACTGTTCATGAAAGAGGTTTTACCTACACCGGTAGAAGTAATAGTCTCATTCAGGAAATTCCACTGTTCGATAAAAACCGGTTTGGATTCACTTGTTTTATTACGCAGCATATAGTTGAACGAACCGGTCAATGTCAGGCCTTTCACCGGATTCAATGTTCCATAGAAACGGGCTTTGATGTATCTGTCCTGATTTTCACCATCCGTTTTATACAAACGATAAAGTGGATTATTGGCAGCATTCTGCGGATCGTCTTCACCATTGTTGGTTGCACCGAACCTGCCATCAGGCGCCTGGAATACCATACCCGGCGAAGTGGCAGCAGCATACGTAAATATATCTTTCATCTTATCCGTGCCCTGTTCTGTAAAAGCAACATATCCGTTTACATTCGTACCAACTTTCAACCAGGGAGCTACGTCTACATCCAAGTTGACACGTGCTTGCGACCGCTTATAGCCCGAATTCTCCATAACACCGGGATTATCCAAAAAACCGAATGAGGTATAGAATCTGATCTTGTCCGAACCGCCGCTAAGCGATACATTATGATTCTGACTTAATGACGTCTGAAACATAGCATCCATTAAATCAGTATTCGGATATTTCAAAGGGTCCTTCCCTGCATTTTCACGCCATTGCTTAATGGAACCTGCAGAATAGGTCGTAGGCAGATTAGAATTTGTAAGTCCTTCATTAATCAACTCCATATAGTCTGCATAGTTGGAAACCAAATCGAAAGTTTTCCCTACCGACTCCCATGAAAGGTAACCGTTATATTCTACCTTTACTTTGCCTTGCTTACCCGTACGGGTAGTAATCAAAATAACACCATTGGCAGCCCTCGAACCATAAATGGCAGCAGACGCAGCATCTTTTAAAACAGAAAGATTTTCAATATCCTGAGGTTGTACACTATTCAGTGAGCCTTCCACTCCATCAATGATAACCAAAGGCGCCGAATTATTCAATGTTCCTTGACCGCGAATCATGATAGATGCCGTGTTTTCTCCCGGTTTATTGGAACTGGACGTTACCTGAACACCGGCAGCCATACCAGCCAGACCTTGTGATACATCCGTAATAGGACGGCTTTCTGTCAGGTCTGCCATATTGATGTTATTTACAGAACCGGTCAGATTTACTTTCTTCTCCGAGCCATATCCTACTACAACAACTTCATCCAATGCTTGAGCATCTTCTTTCAAGATAACTTTCAGTTCGGTCATATCACCGGTGACTTTCACTTCTTGGGGCAGATACCCAATGTATGAAATCTGAATCACATTGCCTGTTGCTACATTAGTAAGTGTAAAATTTCCATCTACATCTGTAATCAACCCGTTGGTAGTACCTTTAACAATTACATTGGCACCGATAATCGGTTCTCCAAGCACATCCACGACTTTACCTTTGATCGTTTTTTGCTGTGTGATGCTCTCCACTATATCAGCATGGGGTGATATGGAACTGTTTCCTGTTCCAGTAGCCCATATTGATCCGGTAGCAATTAAGGCCAAAGATGCTCCCAACACCATTCTTTTGGAAAGAGAGCCGTAATGTTTGACATTCCTTTTCATAAGTATTTTAAAGATTAGTTGTTTTTAACGCTGCAAGTTTACGGCTTTTAATCCATCCACAATTATATATTTTGTCCGAAGTGACTACTAAAATTATCCGTGGACAATTTTAATAGAATCCAGGAAAATTTTAATAGTCAGACGTTTCATCCGTGTTTCAGTGTAACATCTATTTCACTTTCATTACAGCATAATACAAGCTATTACGTACATACAGATTATAAAGGTAGACCTATTTTTCAATATAAGAATAATTCATTCGACAATACTCCTATGTATTCTGTACAATTGTACAATTCAGTTTTATCAATATGCACTAATATTGCAACGCCAAGCATATCCTTCAGATAAGAACTATACTCACTAAAAAAATAATTATTATGAGAAAACTTTCATCTTTATTATTCCTATTAGTCTTGTCGGTTTGCATCTATGCACAACAAGCTAAATATGTATTCTACTTTATTGGTGACGGTATGGGTGTCAACCAAGTACAAGGTACAGAGATTTATCGTGCAGAACTGGAAGAGAAAATGGGGATTTCACCCTTGTTGTTTACTCAATTTCCTTACTCTACCGTTGCGCTCACCAATTCCGGTACAAACAGAGTCACTGACTCAGCAGCTGCCGGCACAGCACTTGCTACCGGATATAAAACCAAAAACAGTGCCATCGGTATATTGAAAGACCAACAAACTCCAGTTAATAGTGTAGCTGTATGGGCAAAAAACAAAGGTTGCCGGGTAGGCATAGCTACCAGTGTCACAGTCAACCATGCTACTCCGGGTGCCTTCTACGCACATGCAGCCAAACGTACGCTTTATCACGAAATTGGAAAAGACTTATACAAGACAGGCTTTGACTTCTATGCCGGTTCCGATTTCCGGGACGTAACAGATCCCGACAACCCTCCGGCCGAAAATCTATATACAATGGCTGATAAGAACGGCTACACTATTGCACGCGGCTATAAAGATTATCTAAAAAAGAGTAAGAAAGCCGATAAAATGATTATGCTCCAAACCGAAGAAGCTTCAAACCATGAATATGCTTCCATTCCTTATGCTATCGACCGCAAAAAAGGAGGTCTGACCCTTCAGGACATAACCCGTTCTGCCATCAATTTCCTGTCTAAAGATCCATCAAAGGGATTCTTTCTAATGGTAGAAGGTGGGAAAATTGACTGGGCCTGCCACAGCAACGATGCGGCAACCGTATTTCATGAGATAATCGATTTCGACAGTGCCATCAAGACAGCCTACGAGTTTTACTCACAACATCCCGATGAAACACTGATTGTTGTCACAGCCGACCATGAGACCGGTGGTTTTGTGTTAGGCACCGGTACTTACGACCTAAACCTGCAAGTATTGAAAAACCAAAAAGTCAGCGAAAATGGCTTTACCCGAATAGTAAACGAAATGCGTACCAAGACAAACAACCAAGTAAGTTGGGAAGCCATCCAACAAGCATTGAAAGATAATTTCGGTTTTTGGGAGAAAGTAGAACTGACAGAGCAGCAAGAAGCCCGCCTGAAAACTGTTTACGACAAAAGCCTGAAGAACCAGGAAATGAAACAGGTAAGCAGTGAATATGCACAAGATGAGCCTATCGCCTCTGAAGCAAAGCGCATTATCAATGAAATTGCTCTTGTTGGGTGGACCAGCGGAGGTCATTCTGCCGGATATGTTCCCGTATTTGCCATCGGTGCAGGTGCCGACCTTTTCCAAGGGCGCATAGACAACACTCAAATACCGATAAAAATAGCCCAGGCTGCCGGATACATACAAGAATAATATCCTCTATTAATATCCGGAAGCTCAAAGTTCTTTTGAAGCACCTCCTCTTTGGTAAGTCTGCGGAGTACATCCATACTGGTTCTTAAAGCACCGGCTGAAATATACCGGTGAACTGAATCCACTCCGGTCACTGGCTTCGGAAATCGGCAAATCAGGATATTGACGAAGAAGAGTTGCAGCATGCTTCAAACGGTAATTGAGAACAAAGTTATTGGGAGTCATACCAGTAAGTGCCTTAAATTTAGAATAAAGCAATGAACGTCCGATACCGACTCCCTTACACAATTCCGGTATATCGAAATCCGGATCATCAATGTGCTCCTCAATAATCTGCGAAGTTTTACGCAACATCTCCTGATCGAGTGGATTGATACTGGTCAAATCTATTTCTGATAAAGGTTGTTTGCGTATCTGATGTTGTATCAACAAGCGGTTTCTGACCAGATTATTGGCCCTTGCCAGCAGTAACTGCGCATTGAAAGGTTTGCTGATATAATCATCCGCTCCGCGATTCAACCCTTCGATGTTCTGTTCTGTGGTATTGAGTGCGGTAAGCAGAATAATAGGAATATGACATAAATCAATATTATTCTTTATCTGCAAGCACATTTCGGTACCACTCATCTCAGGCATCATAATATCCGATATAATCAAATTGGGCTTATGCTCGTAAGCTAAAGCAAGTCCTTCTTTACCGTTATTTGCCAGATAGACTTGATAGAAAGGTGCAAAGAGTTGTTGCAGTATCTGCAGCAACTCTTTATTATCTTCCACTAATAATAACTTCCGGTCATTTTCTTTATCCTCACCTTGCAACAAGTTGTTTTCAGACATTGGAGTATCCTTCAAAAGCATCGCCTTTTCTTCCGGCAACGGTTCGGCAGTCATAATTACTTCGGAAACATTATCTACAAACTGAACATGCTCATCGTTCTGATAAACATTCATATTCAGCGATAAAATAACAGTAAAGGTGCTCCCCTTGCCAACTTCGCTTTCTACAGTGATTGTTCCATGATGTTTCTCTACAATACTCTTGGTCAATGCCAGACCGATTCCTGTTCCCGGCGATTGCTCACTTCCTTTCTGATTTTCCCCCTGATAGAACCGATCAAAGATATGTACCGAATCTGAGTCGGAGATTCCACAACCGGTATCATAAACCTGTATTTTCACATTACCATTATCCGTTGTTACCGTTATTCCAATTTCTCCACCGTTGGGAGTATACTTGAAGGCATTCGAAAGCAAATTAAAAAAGACCTTTTCCAACTGTTTGGCATCAAACCAGCATAGTATTTCCACCGGATTACACTCAAAGTTATAACAGATTTCAGATTGATGTGCATAGTCACTGAATGAAAGAAATATTTCTTTCAGAAATTTGCCGATATCCCGTTTGCCCATTTGCAATGTGAAACGATTCTGTGTAAAACGCCTGAAGTCCAGCAGTTCGGACACAAGGTTAGCCATCTGCTGAGCGCTTTGCTTCATTTTCAGTATTTTATTATAGACCTGCGGAGGAAGTAACTGATTTTGCAATAGAGTATCAATATGACTGACAATCAAAGTCAACGGAGTACGGAACTCATGACTGACGTTTGTAAAGAATACCAATTTAGCCTGATTCAACTCCTCAATGTGGCGCTTTTCAATGCGTTCTTTTTCTAAAGATTGCGCCAAAGTAAGTTTTGCCATCCGATTCCAGGCATAATACACAATGACCGAACCGGCTGTGATCAAATAGAGTATCCATGCCCACCAAGTAGCATACCAAGGGGTAGCAATATGAATGGCCAACTGAATTGGGGGTTGGTTGGCAGCATGCGCCATACGTACATACAGCGTATAGTTACCCGGATCGAGGTTTGTATATCTGGCTTCAGGAACGGGAGTATAAGTCCAAGACTTATCCAAACCCTCCAGTTTATATTCAAACCCTTGCTGCGCATGTTTATTCTGATAGTCAGAATGCGCAAACCTTATAAGCAAATTATTCTGTTCCGAGTCCAGACTCAACTCTTTTGTAAAAGGAAGAGCTTCAGTGAGTATCTTTCCTTCAGGAGATGGCTGTACCTGCTTATTATCAATGTAAAGAGTAGAAAAATAAAGAGAGCTTATCTCTACCTGAGAAGTTTGAAACTCGTCTTCAGTCAGAAGCGTAACGCCTTTTGTATCGCCAATATAAATTTTATTATCCCCAGATACGTAAATACCACAGTCACGGATAATAGGAGCCCTCAGATAAATCTCTTTCTGTCCCAGTCTTATAAAAGTCTGTTCAGCCGGATCGAAAAGTGTGATTCCACGATCTCCGGTAAGGATTAACTTATTGCTTGTGGTTTGCTTTATATTATAACAGTAATCACTGGGTAATGTGCTATTATTTATATTATAAGCAGTTACCTTTCGGGTATTCTTATCATAAAATAGCAAACCACTTCCTAACGTACAAATATAGGCGCCATCCTTCGTTGCCCGAATACGTGCAATACCACCTTTATACCCCATGTCTTGTAACCGCAGGAAGTGCTTCTGTGACAAATCGGATAAAGAAATAATCATAACTTTATCTGCTTGGTTGGCATAAAAATTACCATCTTTGTCTATATCGAAGTTAGTACAATACGAATGAGGCTTAAATAAGAATGTGAAATGATTGGTTGCAGGATCGAGCCGGAAAACACCTTCACGGGAAGAAAGATAAAGTTTCTCGTTCCACATCTTTACCTGATAGATAAAATTGCGTGGCGACAAAGTGTCTCCCAATTGATTTTGCTGATAATTATAAAACTGTTTCTTTTGAATATCATAACGGGACAGCCCTCCCAAATGAGTTCCTATGTATAAGTAATCATTCTTGCTGTCATAACAGATACTTTTTATATTGTTATATAAAATAGAGTTTGGACGACCTGCCGCAAACTGATGCAGTAACTCCCAACTTTCATTTACACAACTCAGGCCTCCCCCATCAGTACTGATCCACAAATTACCATGCTTATCTTTTACCATCTCACCGATGTAAGAATAGTACAAATTCGAGAGATTACCCGTTTGATAATCATAGTGTACAACTCCACTACGGTCAGGGCTGAAATAGTTTACCCCTCCATAGTAGCTACCGATCCAGATAGTCCCCTGCCGGTCCTTATAAAGAGAAAAGATAGATGGATGATTCAGGCCTCCTACATATTGCGGAATTTGTATCAAAGTATAGATTTGCTTACCAATATCGAACTTCTGCAATCCCGCAAAAGTTCCAAACCAAATATTATGCTCATCATCTTCTACAAAAGCCCGTACTTGCGGATTACGAATACCCACATTGCTCATAGGAGTATGAGGTACTTTTTGCAACACATTATCCTTCAGTCGATATAGCCCTTGCATGCGCGTACCAATCCAAGCCTCCCTGTCCGAAGATTCAAAAATGCTATATATGTCAGTATCTTCCAACATAAAATGAGGTTTCAAGGTGTCATTCCGGGGAATGACACAGAGTCCATCCATCATGCCTACATAGATATTGGCTTCACTGACGGTCAAGGCATTGATAGTCCGGGAAGGAAATGCCAGCTTAAAACAGGAACGATCTTGCTGGCAATCATAGGTAAAAAGAGAATCGCTCCGAGTATACCATATTTCATTCTGATAGGCAGCTAAGGCAGTAGTGCTGCTACCTGCCGTATACTGCCTATATGTAGAAGTATGAATATCATAACCAAACAAATTATTATCGGCAATGAAAAAGATGTTGCCTTTATCATCACTGGCAATAAAAGGAACATAATTCCCTATCCAAAGGCTATCTCCTTGCGCATTGCCGATGGTACCCTTAACGTAGGTAATTTGTTCCCCATCATACATATTGATGCCCTCCTGAGTCCCAAACCACATTCGTCCCAGCCCATCCTGAGCGATACTCAGCACGGAAGGTTGAGACAATCCATTTTGCAAGCTCAGATTACGGAAATATTCGGCATGAGCCGGCAACAGGCTAAATATTGAAAGAAACAGGAGTATAATTTGTTTTTTCATCACTATTCGTGTTTTCCATTTTGATGTGGACACAAAAGTAAGGAAAAAACAATATTACTCCTACAAAAGGCATGTTTATTATCAAGTCTTCTATTTTACATCCTATTCTACCAATATCTTTTACATAGCAGGCACTCCCGTCACAATCCCCCTGCCATGCGTACCTATGTATACACGTCCATACTCCTGCATATCTCCGCAGATGTGGAGAACCAATCCGTATTGGTGGGCATCATCATTGATACGTACCCAGGAAGCGGCGGCATCGTCGGAACGGAAGAAGCCGTACTGCCCGTTGATAACACCTATTATATATAAGGCAGGATAATTACTTCCCGGCTTTGCCTTGCCGAAACCAAAGGCATAGATCGTGCGAACCTTATCCAAAGCCCGAAAATCAAAGCCCGCCTTGGCAGTAGAATGATAAAGGCCGTCGTAGGCAGCGATCCACAAATCCTTCTCATAACCGGGAGTGGAATAGATGCGGTCTTGTCCGCCACGAGGGTCACCTCTGTTCATACCGGAGGCAGCACCACCACGCCGAACAGCACGTTTTACAGTCAAGCTCAAGGTATCGGCACGGAAAGTAGCACCACCATCTTCGCTACTATATAAGATTTCGCTAACGGCATCTACGGCATAGAAGCACCTGGGGTTCATCTTGTCAGCAATGGTGCGCATATTTTTGGGCAAACCTTGACAAGGTTGCCAGGTGGTACCTTTGTCGCGGGTGAGGTAAGCATCCGAATGATCGGGCGTCCATATCCAGGAGGCGCCGTCGGCTGATACGGCGATATGGCCGTTGCGGGCTTTGTCTACGGGGACGGAGGCACATACTGCCCAAGTCTTTCCACCGTCTTCCGAATAAGAGATGGTACGTCCACCCGGCTGATGGCCGAACAAAGTACCTACTCTGACTATCAGGCTTTGCTTTTGCCAGGCACCGGTCACACCGTTCGTATTGCCGAAGTGGGGTTTGCCATGACTGCCCAGCGGATCGGGGTTGTTCAGGTCGAAGTGAGTAAAGCCGCCATAGTCGCCAATACCGGAAATGAGGCGGGCACCCTTCTCGGGAGCATAGAGTTCAAGGGGTACGGTTTCTTCGATGCCTTGAGACATGATGCTCCACTTCACCGGTTCTTTACGCTCTACAGCCGAAAGATTGAACGTCTCCCATCCGCCGAAACCGGTCGTGAAGATGGCATGTTCCGCATTGGCAGGATCTATTTCAATATCGAACATCCAGTGCAGAGGGGCTACCTTTACATACGGAGCTTTGGTATAATCGTACTCATAGCCGGTCTTGAAAATCGGCTTCCAGTGCTTGCCTCCGTCGGTAGTACGGAACATTTCATCACTATCATAGCCGTGCTTGCCTCCCAGACTGTGGGTGCTCACAATCAGATGCTTCGGATTATGAACATCGATAGACACGGCAGCATAACCAAAACCGGCTTTCTCGCCCGCTTTCAGTTTGACGGGAGAGATATCCGTCCATTTGTTCTTCGCAATGTCGTATTTCCACACGCCGCCGTCCGCCATTTGGCTCGGTCCGGGGGTGTCTCCATAAGTCAGCACCAGCTGACCGTCGCCCGAAAGAATCATGTGGGTAGGACGATATTGCACAGGTTGTCCCTCAACCGGCTGCCAACTGTCACCGTAATCATGGCTCACAAAGAGATTGTCTCTGCCCATCAACGAAACAGCTACGTAAATGTCACGTGTGCCGCGTGCATCAGCAGCGCCTTGTACATCGTACACCACGGCAATAATGCCACTTCCACGGTTTCCCCAACTGGCACGGTCTGCAGGATTGAATGCCTCGGTGACATCGGGAAAAGAGGTTACCCGTGCCCAGCTCTGCCCTTTATCAGTACTGCGCCACAAACCATGCAGACGGGTTCCCATATAAATGATATTTCCGTTTTGCGGATCTACCATCATGCGCTCGCCATTTCCGCGTCCGTTTTCATTTCCCCCCATAGTGAAAGGAATGTCTACGCGGGTAAAGGTCTTACCGCCATCGTAAGAATAAAGGATGGCACCGTTGGAACTGCTGGTATAAGTTCCGCAGGCAAGGTACACGTTGTTTGGGTTCTGCGGGTCGATAGCAATGCTCTCCACCCCCTGCAGATTGCTTTCGTCCAGACTGACCCAATCCTGCAAAGCCACCCAGCGTTCAGCAGCAGCATCCCATCGGTAAGCACCTCCCATATCCGTACGGCAATAGCGCACACCAGGGGCAGTGGGATGGAAGATGATACCATCTACAAAACCACCCCCTACTATCGGAACATTTTTCCATTCGTAAGGCACAGCCTTTACGGGCTGTATTTCCTGGGCATGCACAGACACGCTGCCCAACACAAAAGCCATTCCGGCCAAAAGCAAGTGTTTTCTCATAAGCATCAGCATTTTATTATCAGTTCTTCTTTGGAAGATTTATTATCTCAAAGATAGGACTATTTCATTGCTCTTACAATATGGCACATTTGTCCATCCGCAAGTACACACCTACAAATCAGCACATTACAATACAAGCGCAACAAAAACGAACCGTAAAAGATTAAAACGATACCCTATTTCAGGTGACGGCACCAAAGCCTCTGTAACAGTAATGCAACAAATATGACATAAAGATATAACATATACACCCGACCTTTGCCGCCGATAAATGAATCGACAACAACAGATTATGAAGAAATACACGTTGATGATGCTCCTTTCATTACTGCCATTGGCCGTAAATGCCCAAGAGTCTGCCAGTAACGAAGACGGAAAGAAAATTGATAAAGAAAATCTGGAAACCAAAGACTACCTGCCGGAGATTCACGGAACCATCCGTTCCAAATATGAGTATCAGACCACTATGGGTGCCGGACGCTTTGAAGTCCGCAATGCCCGCGTCAGCTTCACCGGCAATGTACTGCCCACCGTTGCCTACAAGGCCGAGATCGACCTCTCGGACGAAGGGCAAATCAAGATGCTGGATGCCTATACCCGCCTTTTCCCCTCCAAAGGCTTGACAGTTACCGCCGGACAAATGCGTGTCCCCTTCACCATTGATGCCCACCGCTCCCCGCACCAACAATACTTCCCCAACCGTTCGTTCATTGCCAAACAAGTGGGTAATGTACGCGACGTCGGCGTCACCTTGGGATATACTTTCGACACCGACCTGCCCATCACCGTAGAAGGCGGTATCTTCAACGGCTCCGGGCTGACCAACCAGAAAGAATGGCACAAAGAGGTAAACTACTCTGCCAAAGCCCAGTTCCTCTTCACCAAAGGCTTGAATCTGACATTGAGCATACAGAGTATCAAGCCGGAAGCAGTACGGATGCAGTCGTATGACATCGGCGCCTACTACGAATTCAACCGCTTCCACATCGAAGGAGAATATTTGTACAAGCAATATTCCGACGATGCCTTCGGCGATGTGCAAGCCGTAAACACCTTCATCAACTACGACCTGCCACTACGAAAAGTATTCAACAAAATGTCCTTCCTGCTTCGCTACGACATGATGACCGACCAAAGCGATGCTAAAGCAACCAATGAAGCAGGCGAACTGATTGTCACCGACTACAAACGCCAACGCCTGACGGGCGGCATCACCTTCAGCCTCAGCAAAGCCTTCCGCACAGACTTGCGGTTGAATTACGAGAAATATTTCTATGCCAAGAACAGCATTGCTAAAGAATCGGAACAAGACAAGATAGTGCTGGAATTGATGGTGCGCTTCTAATCACTATCTCCGAAAAAGTGTGCTGCCTCTATCATTTTATCTCCGAAAAAGTGTATATTTGTCGCTATATTATCTCCGAAAAAGTGTATTATGAAGCGAAAGGTATATACAGAGCTCCTTAAATGGAAGGAAAACAGTAATCGAAAGCCTCTGATTCTCCGAGGTGCCCGGCAGGTAGGAAAGACATGGATTATGAAAGAATTCGGGAAAAATGAGTACCGCAACTTTATCTATGTCAATTGCGACAATGAGCCTCGTGTAGCCCATCTGTTCGAGAACGATTATGACATCAACCGCATCCTGCTTGTTTTACAAGCCATCTCCGGGATAAAAGCTATGCCGGGCGAGACGCTTATCATTCTTGACGAGATACAGGAAGTGAAGCGCGGACTCGGTGCATTGAAGTATTTCTGTGAAGACGCTCCAGAATATCATGTGATGGTAGCCGGTTCATTGTTAGGTATAGCATTGCATCCAGGTACATCTTTTCCGGTAGGAAAAGTCGATATGATTGATTTATATCCGATGGATTTTGGAGAATTCCTCGAAGCGCAAGGAAACGGACAGTGGAAAACATTGCTCGAAAGTCACGATTGGCAATTGATAAGTACCATGCGCACAAAGTTTATTGAACTTCTACGGCAATATTACTACGTGGGTGGTATGCCCGGCGTAGTAAGTTCATATATAGAGCAGCAAGATCTACAGGAAGTCAGGAGATTGCAGCAGGACATCTTGACTGCCTATCGGGAAGACATCTCCAAACATGCGCCTGCCAATGAAGTGGTACGTATCAATATGGTAATGAATTCCATTCCTTCGCAACTTGCCCGGGAGAATAAGAAGTTTATTTATGGTGCAATGAGAAAGGGCGCGCGTGCAGCCGATTTTGAGCTGGCTATTCAGTGGCTGATAGACTGTGGCATTGTTTATAAGATACCTCGCGTCAGCACTCCTAAGCTACCGTTGAAATTTTATGAAGACTTGTCGGCCTTCAAACTATTCTTGCTCGATTGTGGTTTACTGGCATGCATGAGCGAAGTTCCTGCCGACCAGATACTGATAGGCAACAATGTGTTTGAAGAGTTTAAAGGTGCATTTACCGAAGAGTTTGTATTACAACAGCTTATCGGTCATCCTGATACATTTATCTATTATTGGAGCAGTGAACGGTCCGATGGAGAAATAGACTTCTTGCTGCAACGCGGCTCGCGCGTAATTCCGGTGGAAGTGAAAGCAGAAGAAAACGTGCGTGCCCGCTCCCTGCGACAGTTCGTACAAGATAATCCGGGACTGAAAGGACTGCGCCTTTCCATGTCTGATTATCGGGACCAGGAATGGATGGAAAATGTCCCCCTCTATGCAGCATTCTGTTTCTAATCTTACACAAATTCAAATAGTATGAAAGACGACACCAAAGCCATCCTATATGCATGCATAGCCGTGCTTAGCTGGTCCACAGTAGCTACCTCCTTCAAGATAGCCCTGACGTACCTCACTCACTACGAGATGTTACTCATAGCCAGTTGTACCACGTTGCTGATATTTACCCTTCTGATAACCTTCCAGAAGAAGTGGAAACTGATAGCCCGGCTCACACCCCGGCAGTGGGGACTCTTCGCCTTCCTGGGATTGCTGAACCCGGTGACCTACTATCTGGTACTCTTCAAAGCCTATGCACTGCTTCCGGCACAAGTGGCGCAGCCCATCAACTACGCCTGGCCCATTGTATTGCTGGTTCTGCTGGCATTATTCGCCCACCAGCCCATCCCGCCCAAGAAGTATATCGGCATGTTCCTTTCCCTTGGCGGGGTAGCGCTGATTTCCATCGGAAGCGGCAACATCGGCGACACAGGCATTTCTCTTTACGGACTGCTCCTGGCAGCACTAAGCGCCCTCCTTTGGGCATCCTATTGGATCGTCAATAACAAACTGAAAGATAAGATCGACGGCAGCGTCACGCTCTTCATGAGTTTCTTGTTCGGCACCGTCTATCTGCTGGCAGGAGCTTGCGGAATGGAGGTACACCTCTCCACCCTACCGGGCGTCCTGGCAGGCATCTATGTAGGTTGTTTCGAGATGGGGATATCTTTCCTATGCTTCGGACTGGCCATACGCAAGACGTCCAATCCGGCACTGATTAACCAGTTGTGTTACCTTGCCCCTTTTCTGTCATTGTTTTTTATCGCCATCATACTGAACGAGCGGATTGTAGCAACTACCTACGCCGGCCTGGCATTGATAGTATCGGGCATTGTCTTCAACCAGTATTTCGTCTCGCCCGGTAAACATTTCCACCGAAAAGTTTGAATTTAAGTTTCAAATAACGTATATTTGAAAAAACTAAATTCAGTGCATGGCTAATCCGCTTATTCCGGGTATATCCCAGGCAGAACAAGACTTATTGTATAGTAAACTAAACACGTACAATCAAGGCAGAGCCTCTTTCAAAGAGGAAGGCACCTATCTTGTTGTCCTGCCACGCCCGGAGCACCCCCGATATTCCTTGTGGATTTATTCTCCCCTGCCCGAACGGCAGTCCATCTTCTACATCTGCGACCTCTCCACCGACATCAACGAAACACTGCGGATGGCAAGCACGCTCTGCTTCTACTCCACCCGACGGCTGATACTCGTGGAGTACAATGCCAAAAGAATGCAAAGCAAAGGAGACGATATCGTTTCCTTCGGGAAATACCGCGGACACTTCCTGCACGAAATCCTCCGCATAGACCCAGCCTACCTCACGTGGATAGCTTTCAAGTTCCAGCCCCGCATCCCCAAGCAGGAACGCTTCATGCAGATAGCCAAAATCTATCACTCGGTCTACCTGGACGTGCAACGGAGAAAGGCGCACCAGACCAACGTCGGCGGGCGCTTCCTGGGAAAAGTAGGCGATAAAGTAGAAAACCTCACGCTCACCGTCCTCAGCGTGCGGGTGGAGGACAATCCGTACAAGACGCAGGTAAAGGGAAACACTCCTTATTTCTATGTACGGCAAGTGCTGAAGCTGCGGGATTCCGTCGGCAACTTCGTGACTTGCCGCATAAACGCACGAACGGCAAGCAGAGACTCGTGCCAACTGCCTGCCGTGGAACATGCTTACCAAGTAGGGGAAACGGTGGAAATAGCATCGGCACGCGTAGCACGTACCTATACGATAGGAAATATGAAGTACACGCGGCTATCGTACATCAAGATGGCATAAAGCGCCGCCGCCCGGCAATGCTTTTCAGATACGGACAACGCTCTGCGTCCGGCTGCTCTCCCATGCTGCCTCTATCAGGCGGATAACGCCGATTACCTCACGGGCATCGCTCTGCAAAGGTTCTCCCTGGCAGATGTGCCGGTAGATATTTTCGTAAAAGGCTGCATAGTCTCCGGGGAGGCTCGGATAGGATTCGCGAACCACTTTGCCGTCTTTCTCGGTATGGAGCAATCCCCAAAGAGCTTTGTCTTCTTCGCCCCAATGCGGGGTATCGGGCAGCAAACCATCCACCAAGGCTGCTTCCTGGGGATCGAGGCCGTACTTCACATAAGAGCCTTCGCGGCCGTGGAGCACGAAGCGGGGTTCGGGTTCGCACATCAGATAACTGCTTTTCAAGGTAATCTTTACTTCCGGCGCTTTCGAGGGTTTCAGGAGATGGATGATGAAGTAATCATCTACTTTACCGCCTTCGCGCAAGGTAGAGATGTCGGCAAACACTGCTTCGGGCATTCCGAACAGTTGCACGGCTTGGTCTATGACGTGGGCGCCCAGGTTGTAGGTCAGGCCTCCGCCGTTGGTGCCTGTTTCTTTCCAGGTATTCGGTTTGATGAAGTTGCGATAGCGGGGGAAGGTGGATTCGAATTCTACCAGATGTCCCAGCAGGCCTTTAGCGAGAATGTCCTTCACGGTCAGGAAGTCGCAGTCCCACCGGCGGTTCTGATAGACGCTTAGGGTTAATCCCTTTTCGGCGGCAAGCGCTACAAGTTCTTCCGCTTCTGCCACGGTAGTGGTGAAAGGTTTCTCTACAATGACGTGCTTGCCGGCTTGGAGGGCGCGACGGGCATATTCATAATGTGTACAGTCGGGAGTATTGACTACGACCAGGTTTAGTTCGTCCAGGCCAATAAGTTCGTCGAAACTGCGGACGATGCGGGCGTCGGGGTATCTCTCGCGGGAGAGTTCCTTGCTGCGCTCCGTAATGGCAGTCAGTTCAAAATGGGGGTTGGTGGAGATGAAGGGGGCATGAAACACGCGGCCCGACATTCCGTAAGCAGCTAATCCGGTTCTAATCTTATCCATAACTTATATTCTTTTACTGCTCACAAAATTAGTAATTTTATGCAGCAAAGCAGTGTTATGGAGCGAGAATAATAGTGTTGGTGGGAAGAAGCAGCAGTGTGCTGATGCTTATGCAATATTGCTGGCGGGGAGAAGAGTAAGAGTTCCATTGCACAAGATGGCATCTTATGCTACACAAGATGCCATCTTGAGCAACATAAGATGCCATCTTGTGCATCATAAGGAATAGTGTTCCTACTCCGTTACCAATGGGCGCTTGCGCCAATCATCCTTTACGTAACTGTCGGGATATACGGTCTTGTCCACAATCTCACCGCCTTTGGTACGAATCCAGGTAGTGAAGGTACGGGCACCTTCTTTCATTACGATGACGCGGGCACCGTTGGGCAGATGGTTGTATTCGGTATTTCCGCCGGTGAAGCGGCCGTAAGCCAGGAGGATGCCTTTCCACATGACGGCGTAATCGTTATCGTGGTCGTGACCTACAAAAACGCCCATCACGTCGCCGGCTTCTTTCATGGCGGTGAACATACCCGTATTCAGTGCCGGAGCGCAGGCTTTTTCCATACGCGTGCCTATCAGGATGGCATTTTCATCGGAAGCGGCTTCGTTGTATTCGGGCAGAGGGATGTGGAAGAAAGCCAAAGCAGGCAGAGGCTGTCCGCCGTTCTTTGCCGTGTGGGCGGCACTTTGCTGGCGATACCAGTTTATTTGGTCGAAGGTGAGCCAGTCGTAGCCTTTCACATCGGGAAGTTGGGAATAGGAATGGGAGTCGAGGCAATAGAGCAGGGCGGCATCTTTCTTGCTATCCGAGGATTTCAAGGTGAGGATATAGTCGGGAGATTCCACACCGCCACGGTCGGGCTGGATGTTGAAAGGCATGGAGCGGATGACGTCGTAGAGTTCGGCACGCGTTTTGCCTTGCTCGTTGTCGTGGTTGCCAAAGGTTACGACGAAAGGGATTTTACGGTCGGAAGCACAGGCAAGGACGGTACGCATCGCGGTATCGGCAGGGGCGGCGTAGACTACATCGCCCGTAAAGATGACCAAATCGGGGTGTTCGGCATCGAGCACCTCGCCAATACGTTTCAAGGCTATGTCCGAAGCCGGGTTGCCATACTTGAAATGAACATCTGTAAACTGAACGATTTTAAACTCACCGTTCTTGTTGAACTGCAAAGGAGATACTTGTGCCCGGCAGAACAAGGCGGAAAAGAACGCCAGGCAAAGGGTTAAAGAGATTTTCTTCATACTATAGTAGTTTTAAGTTAGAAATCAGCACCGTTGCATACGCCGAGATCCCCTCTTCCCTGCCGGTAAAGCCGAGCTTCTCCGTAGTAGTGGCCTTGATGGAAACATCATCTTCATCAACCCCCATCACAGCGGCAAGGGTACGTTGCATTTCCGGTATATGGGCTTTCAGCTTGGGGCGTTCGGCGCAGATGGTAGCATCAATATTGCCGACGGAATAGCCTTTGGTTGCGATAAGTGCTACGGTTTTCTTCAGCAGCACCTTGCTGTCGATATTCTTGAACTCGCCTGCCGTATCGGGGAAGTGGTAACCGATGTCGCGCATATTCGCCGCACCCAGCAACGCATCGCAAATGGCGTGGATAAGCACATCCGCATCCGAATGTCCCAACAAGCCTTTTTCATGTTCCAGGCGAATGCCACCCAACCAAAGTTCACGCCCCGCCACCAACTGGTGGACATCGAAGCCAAAACCTACGCGTATCTTCATATTGTTTATCCTATTTAATATTATGAATACACGAAAGTACGGAAAAAAAGCGAAGTGACAACAAAAAATAAACTGAAGATTACTAACGGATGTGGAAGTCGAGCACTTTCTCCGCGCCCAGATATCCTTGCAGATGCTGCCCCACACTGACGGGACCTACCCCCGCAGGCGTACCCGTAAACAGTAAGTCACCGATTTTCAACGTCATGAAGCGGCTGACGTAAGCAATGATGTCATCGACTTTGAAGAGCATGTTCGAAGTATTGCTGTGTTGCATTTCCTTTTCATCAATCGTCAGGCGGAAGTCCAGGTTCTGCACATCGCCGCCTGCCTGCTCCAAAGGAACGAACGTGCCGATGGCTGCCGAGTTATCGAACCCCTTGCAGAGCTCCCACGGATTGCCTGCCTCGCGGAACCGGCGTTGCAAGTCGCGTGCCGTAAAGTCGATGCCCACCGTCACTGCATCGTAATAGCGATGCGCAAAGCGCGGCGCAATGTTCTTTCCCAAACGGCAGATGCGTACCACAACTTCCGTTTCGTAATGTACTTCGTTGGAGAAATCGGGGATAAAGAAAGGTTTCCCGTCCTTCAGCAGGGCCGAGTCGGGCTTCAAGAAGATGACAGGTTCTTTGTTTTCCTGCGTGTGCCCCAGCTCTTGGTTATGCAGGGCATAGTTCATTCCTACAGCAATAATCTTCATTACTTGATTTCGTTAAAGTTCAACCGGTTAAACATCACTGCCAGATGGGCATAGAGGGAAGTATTCTGAACGACAATGTTCTCCGGTACGCGGATACGGAACGGGGTGAAGTTCCACACGGCCTTGATGCCGCCCTCCACCATGGTATTCGTAATCTGCTGCGCTATCTCGATGGGGACTGTCAGCACACCGATGTTGACGTCGTACTCCTGCATCTTCTGCTTGAAGTCGTCGGAATGGTAGATGGGAATGCCGTTCAGCATGGTGCCCACCAGCTCCGGGTTGACGTCGAACGCCGCCACAATCTCCAGGCCGAAGTGGCTCAGACCGGAGTCGCGCAGCAAGGCGCCTCCCAGGCTTCCCACACCGAATAGAAAAGCTTTATGTATATTGGTAAATCCCAGGAAGTCTTCCAGCACGGCAATCAGTGTATCGACCTCGTAGCCCACGCGCGTACGGCCGGAGATGTTGACGTACGACAAGTCTTTCGCTATCTGCGAAGCATCGATATTGATTTCCTTGGATATCTGAGTGGACGATACGAAGCGCTCGCCTTTCTGTTTCAGCAACTTTACATTCGAAAGGTACCACGGAAGACGGCGCAAGGTGGGTTCCGGCACCTTCATGGTTTCTTTTTTCTGTAACGAACTGCTCATAGCCTTTTATTTAAGTTCTGGATTTTGAGATTGACAAAAATACAGTTTTTTTTCTAATCCGACGTACGGATGGATTAAAAGCTTAACATAAATTCCACAAAACTACTATCGGGACGCAGATTGCAGCAAAGGCAAACTGAGGGAAACTCCCACCGAACGGTACTTCAGGCGCTCGAATCCCACAAATACACCGATACGCGCCACGCCCGGCAAGCCTGCCGAATAACCCACTTCGGTATAGGGACGCTGCTTGTAAAGAGCGATGGAACGGAGGTGCAACGCTTCGTCGAAGAGCTTGTCCGAAAGGAAAGGAAGCTGCTTGAGAAGCAGATAGGGGGTGTACCAGGAGACATTGGCCTGCGCCCAACGGGTGTTGGTGGACAAAGCATAGTTATCGAGCAGGTTGAAGCCGACGTCGAACGAGCGTTCCGTCACCCAAAGGTCGGTGGATGCAATGTGCTTGAAGTCGGGGAATTGCAGGTGCTTTGCATCCCAGAACGAACCTGCATTGACCGACCATAGCAGGCGGTTGAACATACCGAATTCTACCTTCTGCCTGGCGGAGAACTGCATCAGATGGTAGGAAGTGAGGTAACGGCTGCCGTCCACGGGGAAGGCACGGTCGTACTGCACGGAGAAAGTGGGATAGCGGGAATCTTCGTACACCTTCTTGCCTTGGGACATGTGGTAATAGTGCGCCGGGGTGTACTCCAAGCCGAACGAGGCTTTCAGCAGATCATTACCGGGCATCGGGCAGAAGGAGCGGTTTTCCGGGATGTTCGGTTCGGCTGTTCTTTTGAACCAACTATGGTGAATATGGTTGTCCAGCATACTCCTGCGCTGCCAGGAGAGGGAGGAGGAAAAGAGCAATCCGTTGAGGGGCTCTATGGCATGGCTGGCAGTGAGGAATGTCTGCTTGTAGAACTTGATATGATTGTGCCCGAACAGTGCGCTGGAAAAGGCGTTTATCAGGCGTGACTCACCACTCTCGCCGTTATAATCGGCAGAGGTGGTACCTCCCGCAAATGACAAACGGCCCAAACGCCGGGGAGCATAATCCAAAGTCAACTCGCCCTGCCCCACCCAGTCCTTGCGGGCGGTGGTATAGTAGAAGGAAGGTGTAAAGCGAAGCGAGGAAGAGGAGGAGAGGTCAATACCCATCTTCAGTTTTGCCCCCAGCCAGAAGCCGTCGACGAAGTTATATTCGGGGATATAGGAGGTAAAGTTCGACAGTGTCAGCCAAGCCTTTTTATTGTGGGTGGTGAAGGTCTTTCCAAACAGAAAAGTGCTCACTACACCGCCTTCGCCTCCCGGTTTACGAGGGTTTATCTTATCCAAAGAGTCTTTTTGCAGAGTCTTCACTTCCTTGTACTGATAGCTTTGCAGTTCTTCCTGCCGCAAGGGAACGCTGCGCACCGTGTCCCAATAAAGAGCATCTTTCTTGTCGGCCAGCGAATCTATCTGCGTATTTGCCCTTACGCGCCTTGCAGGCCGTTCGTATTTATGTTGCTTCGGGGGCGTGGCATCGGCCAGCACCTTCTTTGCCGGTTCAGAGGCTTTCGCCGGTTCGGTAGTTTTCGGCACTTGCTTCACGTCGGTCTTTATATCGGTATAGTGCACGGCTGCCAGGTAGGACGCTTCGGCCTTGAAGCCCATGGCGTCGATAGTAGTGGACATCGTGGTAGAAACCGGCAGGAAGATATCCGGCTGCACTTCTTTGCAAATGACTTTGGCCTTCGCCTTCATTCCACTGCCCCGCACGTTGACATCGATGGCGGAGACGCACCACAAATTTTCGACGATAAACAAATCTCCCTCCATCAGTCGGGCATCCGCACGTCTGGGGATGACGCGTATCTTATTGACCATCCGCCCGTTTTCCATAAAATAGCCGTCCAGTCTGAAGCGGTAGAACGAGAAGGCTTTGGGGTTCAACGGGGAAACCTTGCCGAAGACTTCCGGTGCATAGAAGTTGATTGTAGTCAGCCCCATATCAATCTGGAATTCTTCCGGAAAGGAGTTCTTGGATGCCAGGACGCGTTTGCTCCAAACGTTGGGCGCCTTGAAGGTCACTATCTGTTGCTCTTCCAGCAAAAACAGCTTTCCCAGCAGCTCTTTCGATTCTTTCCGCACCTCTTTGGAGAGTTTCAGTATAGCGGGGATAGCTGTCCCCTTCCCCGTGCCTTTGAGATAAGTCCCTGCGGTAAAGCCTTTTACCTGGGTACGATAATAAGAAGCGCGTGCTATGGCCTTACGCATCACGGCATAGGCAGGGTCCTCGCCACCTTTCACTATATTGACTTCCGGCAGGGAATAGACACGCTCGGCAAGGGTGATGTTCTTCTCATAATCGTGTTCAGGCATCCGGAAAGAGAAGCTTTGGGAAGTGAACCCCAGCGAAGATACATCGCAGGTATATTGTCCGGCAGAAAGCTTGGTCTGAAAGCGTCCGTGCTCATCGGTAGTAAAGCCGGACTTGGTTTCGCGCAGATAAAGGGCGGCATAGGGAATCGGATTGCCGGCATCATCGACCACGGAGCCTTTGAAGGTTTGCCCGAAAGAAAGAATAGTTATGAAGTTCAAAAAGAATAGCCAGATAAATCTTTTCATGCTTTTTACATTTTAATGTAGTATTCATCTTCTTATTGGACGACAAAAGTACCAAAAGATTGCAAGATTCCGGGCAAAATATTACTTTTGATCTTCCTAAATAAATAGAATATGAAGAATAATGATTGGAAAGACCGGCTGAATATAGTGTATTCCACCAACCCGGATTATGGTTACGAGATGGAAGATGATGAGGAACAAACCACACTTCCGGCTGCACAGCAACGCCTGCGCGTACAACTGGACCGCAAGAACCGGGGCGGCAAAGTCGTTACCCTCGTCACCGGCTTCGTCGGCACGGACAATGACCTGAAGGAACTGGGAAAGTTACTGAAAAGCAAATGCGGTGTAGGCGGAAGTGCCAAGGACGGGGAAATCATCGTGCAAGGTGACTTCAAGTTAAAAGTACTGGAACTGCTTAAAAAAGAAGGATATACGCAAACCAAACCGATAGGATAATCTATCCCTTCTGAAACGGATACGAAAAACGGCCGCTACGGATAATTCCGTGCGACCGTTTTTACATTTATTTCTATCAGAACAGAAACTTATTCAGCGCGCAAAGTGAAACGCTTGAAGTCTACGATCTTCAGTTCAGGATCTGCTTCTTTCAGCACTTCTCTAACTGTCTTCTTAGCGTCCATAATGTCTTCCTGGTTCAGCAAACAAACTTCTTTCAAGAACTTGCCCAGACGACCCTTGGCAATGTTCTGAATCATCTGCTCGGGCAGATGTGCAGCCTTTTCAGCAGAAACGGTAGCAATGATCTCTTTTGCCTTTGCTACATCTTCAGCTGTAATCCAACCTTTGGACATATTGCTTTCCATGTGGTCTTCGCTGTCTACGTGAGCAGGATTGATACCTGCTTTCTTCAGAGCAGCTTCTACAGCCTTCTGTACTTGTTCTGCTTTTGTCTTCTCAATGGCAACTTCGATTTCTTTCTGCTTCACTTCTTCAGAAACGCCGTCTTCGTCAATTGCAAGCGGGTTCATGGCAGCAATCTGCATAGCCACTTGCTTTGCCAACTGCTCGTCAACTACCTTGTTGAAAGCAACGATGGTGCAAAGACCATTTCTATTCATGTGATTGTAAACAACAGTTTGTGCACCCTCTACGGTCATGTAACCATCAAGTTCCATCTTTTCACCCGTGATACCGCTACGGTCAACTACAGCATCCTGTACAGTACCATTGCCCATCGGAAGCGCTTTTACTTCGTCCAATGTCTTGCACTTGTTAGCTACAGCAAGATCCAGAATATCTTGAGTCAGTTTGATGAAGTCAGCATTCTGAGCTACAAAGTCAGTTTCGCACTTCAAAGCTATGATAACGGCAAAGTCACCGGTAGTCTTAGCCAAAACGCAACCTTCAGAAGCCTCGCGGTCTGAACGCTTAGCGGCAACAGCCTGTCCTTTCTTACGGATAATTTCCATTGCCTTGTCGAAATCGCCTTCTGCCTCAGTCAAAGCATTCTTGCAATCCATCATACCAGCACCGGTCATCTTGCGGAGCTTGGTTATATCAGCCATTGTTACAGCCATAATATTTTCCTTTATATTTTAGAATTAATAAAAAAAGTAGTTAGCAGTCAGTAGTTAGTAGCAAGTAGGGGAATGTACTGCTTACCTAAGTCAGCAAATAGAGCATCCTCTACTTACTACCAACTACTTACTACCAGCTACTTATATAATTAAGCCTCTTCGTCTTCCTTCATGAAAGCAGCAGCCTTTGCTGCATTGATTGCTTCCTCGTCAGATTTGTCGAGTCTTGCTTTCGCAACTTTCTTCTTGCCTTTGTTGGCAGGAGCTTCGCCGGCAGCTTCCATATCTACCTTTTCAGCTTTGCGTTCTTCCAGACCTTCCTGCATAGCAGCGCAGCAAGCGTCAAGGATAACTTCTACTGACTTGGTAGCGTCGTCGTTAGCCGGAATTACGAAGTCAATGTTCGTCGGGTCAGAATTCGTATCAACGATACCGAATACAGGAATACCCAGACGGTTAGCTTCGCGAACTGCAATGTTCTCTTTCATTACGTCGATCACGAACAGAGCAGACGGCAGACGAGTCAGGTCAGCAATTGAGCCCAAAGTCTTGTCCAACTTAGCACGTTGACGGGAGATTTGCAGAATTTCTCTCTTAGAAAGGTTTGAGTAAGTACCATCGCTTGTCAATTTGTCGATAGTAGCCATTTTCTTCACAGCCTTACGGATAGTCGGGAAGTTAGTCAACATACCACCCGGCCAACGCTCGATTACATAAGGCATATTTACAGATGCAGCCTTGTCGGCAACCACCTGCTTAGCTTGTTTTTTAGTAGCAACAAACAGGACTTTCTTTCCTGATTTAGCGATTTGCTTCAAAGCTTCAGCAGCTTCGTCTATTTTAGCAACCGTCTTGTTGAGGTCAATGATATGAATACCATTGCGCTCCATGAAGATGTAAGGAGCCATTGCCGGGTTCCACTTTCTTTTCAAGTGACCGAAGTGGCAACCAGCCTCCAATAATGTATCAAAATTTGTTCTTGACATTTTGTTTTAATCTTTAATTCGTTTACTTTCTTTTTTGTTTCTTCTAAACCAACCGCCGGGTAGCCTGTCCAAATGAAGAGTCCCGGTAGTTTAGATACTAAACGCTGTTCAGTTTACGCGGTCATCAGTTGACAGTTGGCGAGACAAAACCTTGCCCACTCGTTAACTTGTCCACTTGTTAACTCAAACTGATTAACGTTTACTGAACTGGAATCTACGACGTGCTTTCGGTTGTCCCGGTTTCTTACGCTCAACAGAACGCGGATCGCGAGTCATGAAGCCTTCAGCGCGGAGAGCAGCCTTGTCTTCAGCATTCATCTTCACCAGTGCACGGGCGATAGCCAAACGCAAAGCCTGAGACTGTCCGGTGAATCCACCACCGCAGAGGTTAACCTTGATGTCGTACTTTTCAGCAACACCCAGCTTGTTCAACGGTTGTTTAACTACATACTGAAGAATAGTTGATGGAAAGTACTCTGCGAGGTCTCTCTTGTTAATAGTAATCTTTCCAGTACCTTCGCTTACGAAAATGCGTGCAATTGCACGTTTACGTCTGCCTAATGCATTTACTACTTCCATTATCTCTTATTTAAGTGCGTTAATATCAATCATTTTCGGGCTCTGAGCATCGTGTTTGTGCTCGCTGCCGGCATATACGTACATATTGCTCAGCAATTTAGCGCCCAATTTATTCTTAGGCAGCATACCCTTTACTACTTTTCTCAGCAACTTGTCATCACCGTTCGGTTTTGCCTGCAAACGAGCAGGAGTGATTTCTCTCTGACCGCCGGGATAACCTGTATATGACAGATATACCTTGTCATTCCACTTGTTACCGGTTAATTTTACTTTGTCGGCATTGATAATGATTACATTATCGCCACAATCTACGTGAGGGGTAAAGTTTGGTTTATACTTTCCTCTCAACAGTTTCGCAACTTTTGCGCCCAGACGGCCTAAAACCTGGTCTGTAGCGTCAACAATGACCCATTCTTTAGTCACTGTAGCTTTGTTTGCAGAAATGGTCTTGTAACTTAAAGTATCCACTCTTAATTGTTTTTTTAAATGTTACTACTAAAATATTCTCTTCACCACAAGCCAACCGTCCCGGACTATGGATGATTAACTCGCTATGAATTAAATGCTTATCCTTTTGAGATAATAATCGGCTTGCAAAGGTACGGTTTTTCTAATAACTGGCAAAGATTTTCTTCTTTTTTTTAGGAAGCCACCCGGCTGATATACAATAAAAAAAGTAATCCTCCGAGGTAGTTTACACTTCCCCAGAGGACTATTCCGACCGCTCTTCCTCTTCAGGATAAGAGCATATATTTACCGTTACCGAACAAGATCTTCGGGAAATTTAGCCGGCATGTTCACCCGTTTCCATGTTTCGTGAAACCAGGTATTCAATTCATTCCCATTCAAATCTTTGGCTATGAAATATTTCAGATACATCACCCCGTCTTCACCCATTTCAAATTCCAGTACATTGTCCTTATGGTCCAGCATGGGCAGATGGATGTTCTTCTCAATGCTTTCTTTATAAGAATTGTCCGTCAACTGCCGATAAGTACCGTAGCCCGTGATGATGGCATCCGAACCGGGAATAATTGTAAAGTTGACGATACGGCCGTCATCACTCAAGACTTTGAATGTATTGCTCGGCTTCAATATTCCGGGAACATCCGGAATTTCGGACACATAGTGGCACAACTGCCAGATACCTGTTAAATCGGCGGGTTTAAAGTTTGCACTTTCCTGCGCCTTGGCTCCTGCTACCGCAAGCAGCATCGCTGCAAGCATGGTAAAGAAATACTTCCGTTTCATATTCATATGGTATTGATTAGGTTATGCCGTTCCATGTGTCACAAATATAAAGATTTCTTTTGAGAAAATAACACTTTTGGGCATAAAAAAAGCCCACACAACGCAAAGTTTGTGCGGACTTCTTTTTTAGAAGTATTTTATTTCAGAATGATTAAAATTCTGCGTTGCGCGGAGTACGCGGGAACGGTATCACGTCGCGGATATTCGTCATACCTGTCACGAACAGCAACAGACGCTCGAATCCCAGACCGAAACCGGAATGAGGACATGTACCGAACTTACGGGTATCAAGATACCACCACATATCCTTCATCGGGATGTGGAGTTCGTCGATACGCGTCATCAGCTTGTTGTAGTCGGATTCGCGCTCGGAACCGCCAATGATTTCACCAATCTTCGGGAACAACACGTCCATGGCACGCACGGTCTTGCCGTCTTCATTCTGCTTCATATAGAACGCCTTGATCTCCTTCGGATAGTCAGTCAGGATAACCGGACGCTTGAAGTGGTCTTCCACCAGATAGCGCTCGTGCTCTGAAGCCAGGTCGACTCCCCAGTATACCGGGAACTCAAACTTGTGTCCTTTAGCAACGGCATCTTCCAATATCTTGATGCCTTCCGTATAAGGCAAACGAACAAAGCTTTCCTTCAATACGCCTTGCAGACGTTCAATCAAGCCCTTGTCGAACATATCGTTGAGGAACTTCACATCATCGGCACAGTTGTCCAAAGCCCACTGCACACAGTATTTGATGAAGTCTTCCGCCAAATCCATATTGTCCGTAATATCGTTGAACGCAACTTCCGGCTCAATCATCCAGAACTCTGCCAAGTGGCGGGGAGTATTGGAGTTCTCGGCACGGAACGTAGGACCGAATGTATAGATGGCACCCAATGCCGTAGCAGCGAGCTCACCTTCCAACTGTCCGGAAACCGTCAAGCTTGCCTGCTTTCCGAAAAAGTCGTCATCATAAATAATGGAACCGTTCTCGTCCTTCTTCAAGTCGTACAGGTTCTTCGTTGTCACCTGAAACATCTGGCCGGCGCCTTCGCAGTCGGAACCCGTGATGATAGGCGTATGAAAATAGAAGAAACCTCTTTCATGGAAGAATTGATGGATGGCAATCGCCATGTTATGACGGATGCGGAACACTGCACCGAATGTATTGGTACGGGGACGCAGATGGGCAATCTCGCGGAGAAACTCCATGGAGTGTCCTTTCTTCTGCAACGGATATGTATTGTCGCAAGTTCCCAGCACTTCTATTTCACGGGCTTGTATCTCGGCTTTCTGTCCGGAACCTACCGATTCCGTCAGCACGCCGTTCACACTCAAACAAGCACCGGTAGTGATGTCCTTCAGCATATCTTCATCGAAGTTGCCCAAATCTACTACCACCTGCACATTATTTATTGTAGAACCGTCATTCAGCGCGATAAAGTTTACTTGCTTACTACCTCTGCGGGTGCGAACCCAGCCTTTCACGTTGACCATAGCGCCAAAATCTTCGCGCTTCAACAGGTCAACAATCTTTGTTCTACTAATCTTTTCCATAAAACAGTTATTATACCTTATTATATATATTACTCAAAAGAACCCATGCGCAGGTAGTTCACCTCTTGTTCCGTGAGGTAACGCCATTCGCCGCGGCGCAGGCCTTTCTTGGTTAAACCGGCAAAGAACACACGATCCAGCTTCATAACCTTATATCCCAGCGATTCGAAGATACGACGCACGATACGGTTCTTGCCAGAGTGGATTTCGATACCTACATCATCCTTCTTGAAGTCATCCGTATAGCTGATGGCATCTGCATGGATTTCTCCGTCGTCCAGCTGAATGCCGGCTGCAATCTGCTCCATATCGGCTTTTGTCAGATTCTTGTCCAAGTGTACATGATATATTTTCTTTTTCAGATACTTGGGATGCGTCAGCTTGGAAGCCAAGTCACCGTCGTTTGTCAACAACAACACACCCGTAGTATTACGGTCCAGACGGCCTACCGGATAGATGCGTTCGTCACAAGCGCCTTTCACCAGATCCATCACCGTGCGACGTGCCTGTGGATCATCCGAAGTCGTCACCGTATCTTTCGGTTTATTCAGCAGAACATAAATTTTACGTTCGATGCTCACCGTCTGATCGTGGAACTTCACTTCATCGCCACGCTTGATCTTGGTACCCAATTCAGTAACCACTTCTCCGTTTACCGAAACAACTCCGGCAGTGATAAATTCATCAGCTTCACGGCGAGAACATACACCGGCATTGGCCAGGAACTTATTCAAGCGGATCGGCTCGTTCGGATCAACAAACTGTTCTTTGTATTCAATCTGTTTCTTCTTGCTGTACTTTGCATTGGGATCGTAATCATCCGTGCGGCGGATGGGACGACTGTAACTATCTCTGTTTCCGTATCCACCGGGTCTTCCGCCACCATTCGAGTTGAAGCGCGGACGATAAGGACGGTCACCTCCTCCATTGTTTCCATAAGGACGTTGCGGGCGATCGCCACCTTCGCTGTTATAGCGCGGGCGGTAAGGACGGTCACTGTTGCCATAAGAGGAGCGCTCGCTATTGTAAGGACGCTGCGGACGATCGCCGCCTTCGCTATTATATCGCGGACGTTGCGGACGGTCACTGCTGCCATACGAACGTTCACTGTTGTAAGGACGCTGTGGACGGTCACCACCTTCGCTATTGTAGCGCGGGCGATAAGGACGGTCGCCGGAGTTGTTGTAAGAGCGTTGCGGACGGTCGCCACCTTCGCTGTTGTAGCGCGGACGATAAGGACGGTCACTGCTGCCATACGAACGTTCACTGTTATAAGGACGCTGCGGGCGGTCGCCACCATTTTCTGCATTAGGATTAAAACGCGGGCGATAAGGGCGTTCACTGTTGTAAGGACGCTGCGGACGCTCGCCGTTTTCACTGTTAAATCTCGGGCGATAAGGACGATCGCCATTTTCACGGTTGTAAGACGGACGGCTGTAGCCTCCTTCTTTGTTAAATTGGTTACCATCACGGCCGGCAGCAGAGTTCTCCTCTGAGGATGAAGCATCACGCCAAGTTTCGTTTTCTGTACTCATTGTTTTTATTCGAATAAAATTAAACCTTGGCCTCACGGCCATTCATTTTCTCTATTATAGCTAAATTACAAATTTATTTAGTAGTCTATAAACAATCGCCGGATTAAAAGGTTGAACGCTCTTCCGGCGGTTTTGCATTTGCTTAAATTCCCGTATACGTATGAGGAGTAATTACACGCAATTCTTTCTTTATATCTTCACTCACATTCAACCCCTCGATAAACTCCTTGATGGAAGCTTCCGTAATAGCCTGGTTGGTACGCGTCAAAGCCTTCAATGCCTCATAAGGATGCGGATAAGCCTCGCGGCGCAGGATGGTCTGAATTGCTTCGGCCACCACACTCCAGCAGTTATCCAGATCGCGATAAATAGCCGGCTCATTCAGCAGCAACTTGCGAAGACCTTTCAAGGAACTTTGGATAGCGATTACGATGTGTCCGAACGGTGTACCTACATTACGCAGCACAGTAGAGTCGGTCAGGTCGCGTTGCAAACGTGATACCGGCAACTTCACAGCCAAATGCTCCAGAATAGCGTTCGCTATGCCCAGGTTACCTTCTGCATTTTCAAAGTCAATCGGATTCACCTTGTGCGGCATAGCACTGGAACCTACTTCACCGGCTTTAATCTTCTGCTTGAAGTATTCCATCGAAATATATTGCCAGAAGTCACGATTCATGTCAATCATCACCGTATTGATGCGCTTCATGGCATCGAAGATGGCAGACAGATTATCATAGTTCGAAATCTGAGTAGTATACTCTTCACGTTCCAACCCCAGCTTTTCAGCGACAAACTTATTACCGAATACCTTCCAGTCATATTCAGGATAAGCCACATGATGAGCATTGTAGTTTCCGGTAGCGCCACCAAACTTCGCCGTCACCGGGCAAGCCTTCAACGCAGCCAACTGCCGTTCCAGGCGATACACAAACACCATGACTTCCTTTCCCAAACGTGTCGGGGAAGCCGGTTGTCCATGCGTCTTGGCAAGCATCGGAATCTCTGCCCACTCTTCTGCATACGTGCGAAGCTGAGCTATCAGTTCTTCAATCTGAGGATAGTAAACTTGTTCCAATGCTTCCTTTATGGACAAAGGAATAGAAGTATTATTGATATCTTGCGAAGTCAGTCCGAAGTGGATAAACTCTTTGTAGTCATCCATTCCACCCAGCTTATCAAACTCTTCTTTCAGGAAATATTCCACAGCCTTTACATCGTGGTTCGTCACGCTCTCAATGTCTTTAATACGCTGAGCATCGGCTTCGGAGAAATTGCGGTAGATGTTTCTCAAGGTTTCAAACACAGCCTTATCCACACCTTTCAACTGCGGCAAAGGCAGTTCGCACAGTGTGATAAAGTATTCCACTTCCACCTGCACACGGTATTTTATCAGCGCGAATTCTGAGAAATAAGCAGCCAAAGCATCAGTTTTGCCTCTGTATCGACCGTCAATCGGAGAAATTGCGGTAAGTAAATCAAGTTTCATACGTCGTATTTTGATAATTATCGGACTGCAAAATTACTGTTTTTTTCTGAGTAATAAGGTATAAAGTGATAATAAAGTTAAGAAAGGACGTTAACAGATAAAAAAATAGCCCTACAATCACTTGCAAGGCTATTCATACATATATTAAATTATAGTGGGCGTTGACGGATTCGAACCGCCGACCCTCTGCTTGTAAGGCAGATGCTCTGAACCAGCTGAGCTAAACGCCCTTTTGGAGAACGAAAGTGCTTGGATTTTTGTGTGGGCGTTGACGGATTCGAACCGCCGACCCTCTGCTTGTAAGGCAGATGCTCTGAACCAGCTGAGCTAAACGCCCGTACACTTCCGTTTCAAAAGCGATGCAAAGGTACAGCTTATTTTGACATTACCAAAACTTTTGCACTCTATTTTGCAATATTTTTTTCATCAAACAGCAACCTGCATTGTTTTTCAAGCAATTAGCTTATTCCTCTTTTGCAATATTTTTTCGGATTACCTTGGCCGGATTACCAACAGCGATGCTGTCGGACGGAATATCTTTGGTCACTACACTGCCGGCACCGATGATGCAACGGTCGCCAATCGTCACTCCGGGACAGATGATGGCACCACCGCCAATCCAGCAATCTTCGCCTATCGTCACCGGATAGGCATATTCCTTTTCCGAACGACGTTCCATATAGTTCATAGGATGATGGGGCGTATAAATCTGCACACAGGGGCCTACCAGCGTATGGGCGCCGATAGTGATGTAGCCTCCATCCAAGAAAGTGCAGTTGGCATTAACAAAGACATGTTCGCCCAGGCGGATGCCGTCGCCATGGTCGCAATGGAAAGGCGGGCAGATGATGGAGGTAGCAGGAATACCCGGCACCAAATCTTCCAGCAATCCCCGATAGGCCTCATCGTAAGTACTCAACATACGCATCTTTGCCAGTAACTTCTTGGCGTGTTCAAACTTTACCTGTATCTCCGGAGCGGCCATATCTGCCAGTTGGGAGCTACGCATTTTTTCGACTTCGTTCATAAGGATTCTGTTATAACAATGAGGCAAAGATATGGATAAAAAGCCAAAAGTCCTCTGTTTTCTATAAACAAAAGGAGGACGCCGCGCGGGCATCCTCCTTATTCAATTTCATATCTAAACCGGCTTTACTTATATTCCTGCCAGCTCTTAATCTGAATATCCTCCAGCTTCATCTCACAGAACGCCTCGATGAACGCGCTCGCCAGGCGGGCATTCGTTATCAACGGGATGTTGTGGTCGATGGCACCGCGACGGATCTTATAGCCGTTCGTCAACTCACGCTTCGAGTGGTTCTTCGGGATGTTGACAATCAGGTCGAACTTATGCTCGGCAATCATCTTCATCACGTTGTTCTCGGCATCAGCACGCTCATCGGGCCAGTAGACGGCCTCAGTATTCACGCCGTGCGCATTGAGGAAAGCAGCCGTACCTGCCGTGGCATAAATCTTATAACCCTTGGCAAACAGCATGCGGCTGGCATCCAGCAAGTCCACCTTCGACTTCATGGCACCTGAAGAGAACATCACGCCCTTCTCGGGAATTTTGAAGCCCGTAGCAATCATCGCATTCAGCAATGCCTCGGAGAAGTCATCACCGATGCAGCCCACTTCACCCGTAGACGACATGTCTACGCCCAGCACCGGGTCAGCCTTGTGCAGGCGGGAGAAAGAGAACTGCGAAGCCTTGACGCCGATCCAATCAATGTCGAACGCCGACTTGTCGGGACGCGTATAAGGAGCGTCGAGCATGATGCGTGTAGCCGTTTCGATGAAGTTGCGCTTCAGCACTTTTGAGACAAACGGGAAGCTGCGCGATGCACGGAGGTTACACTCAATCACCTTCACCTCGTTGTTGCGAGCCAGGAACTGAATATTAAACGGACCGGAGATATTGAGTTCCTTCGCAATCTGGCGGCTGATCTTCTTGATGCGGCGGGCCGTGGCGAAGTAAATCTTCTGTGCCGGGAACACCAGCGTAGCGTCGCCGGAGTGCACACCGGCAAACTCAACGTGCTCGGAGATGGCATATTCCACCACCTCGCCGTTCTGTGCCACAGCGTCGAACTCTATTTCCTTGGTATTCTGCAAGAACTGAGACACCACTACCGGATATTCTTTCGATACCTCGGCAGCCATCTTCAGGAAGTTTTCCAGTTCCTCTTCGTCGTAGCATACGTTCATCGCTGCACCTGAAAGCACATACGACGGACGCACCAGGACGGGATAACCTACCTTCTCAACGAAGCCTTTCACATCGTCCAGGCTGGTAAGTTCCTGCCATGCAGGCTGGTCAATGCCCAGCAGATCGAGCATGTGAGAGAACTTATTACGGTTCTCGGCACGGTCGATAGAGATGGGCGAAGTACCCAGGATGGGCACTGCCTGGCGGTGCAACTTCATGGCGAGGTTGTTCGGTATCTGTCCGCCCACGGAGACGATGACGCCGCGCGGTTGTTCCAGGTCGATGACGTCAAGCACGCGTTCGAAGGAGAGCTCGTCGAAGTAGAGGCGGTCGCACATATCATAGTCGGTAGAAACCGTCTCAGGGTTGTAGTTTATCATGATGGACTTGTAGCCCAGTTTGCGAGCCGTCTGCGTGGCGTTCACCGAGCACCAGTCGAACTCTACGGAAGAACCGATGCGGTAGGCGCCGGAGCCGAGGATAATGACCGACTTCTCGTTCTTATAATAATTCACGTCGTAACCCTGCGCGGAGTAGGTCATGTAGAGGTAGTTGGTCAGTTCGGGATGCTCGCTGGCGATGGTGTTAATGCGCTTCACGGCAGGGAGGATGCCCAACTCTTTGCGGCGGGCGCGAACAATCAGGTTCTCCTTCTCCATGTTGCCCTCGGGTTTCAACACGAAGCGGGCAATCTGGAAGTCAGAGAAGCCCAGCACTTTGGCTTCGCGCAACACGTCGGCGGGGATGTCCTCCACCTTATTATATTGAGAAAGTTTCTGCTTGTAGTCCACGATGTTCTTCAACTTGCCCAGGAACCAAGGGTCTATCTTGGTCAGTTCGAAGATGCGGTCGATGGTGTAACCCTTCTCCAAAGCCTCAGCGATGGCGAAGACGCGCAGGTCGGTAGGATGAGACAGTTCGTAATCCAGGTCGGCAAATTCCAGGTCTTCGTTGCCCACGAAGCCGTGCATACCCTGGCCTATCATGCGCAGACCTTTCTGGATGATTTCCTCGAAGGTACGTCCGATGGACATGATTTCGCCCACCGACTTCATGCTCGAACCGATTTCGCGGCTGACGCCGGCAAAC
The DNA here is from genome assembly GCF_038448625.1 of Bacteroides sp. GD17. NCBI lineage: Bacteria > Pseudomonadati > Bacteroidota > Bacteroidia > Bacteroidales > Bacteroidaceae > Bacteroides > Bacteroides sp. GD17. The sequence continues at coordinate 45,219 of NZ_JBCEZS010000015.1, read as the reverse complement.
TTCGTCAAGTCCCAGCGAGGGATTTTACAAATCAGGTAGTCCAATTGAGGAGCTACGTAAGCAGAGTACGGGGTTCCCATTTCGCCGATTTGGTCGAGCGTATAGCCCAGCGCAATCTTGGCGGCCACAAATGCCAGCGGATAGCCGGTAGCCTTGGAAGCCAGTGCGGAAGAACGGGACAGACGGGCGTTCACCTCAATCACGCGGTAGTCGTTGGTCTCGGCGTTGAAGGCGTACTGAATGTTACATTCGCCCACGATGCCCAAGTGGCGGATACATTTGGCAGAAAGTTCCTGAAGCATCTTCACTTGCTCGTCACTCAACGAACAGGTAGGAGCCACCACGATAGACTCGCCGGTATGGATGCCCAGCGGGTCGAAATTCTCCATGCTTGCCACGGTGAAACAGTGGTCGTTGGCATCGCGGATCACCTCGAACTCGATTTCTTTCCAGCCTTTCAGCGATTCTTCTACAAGGATTTGTTTGGAGAAGGTGAAAGAACTTTCGGCCAGCTTGATGAAAGCCTCTTCGTCCGGACAAATACCGCTACCCAGTCCGCCCAAAGCGTAGGCGGAACGCACCATCACCGGATAACCGATTTCGCGAGCGGCTGCCAGTGCATCTTCCATACTCTCTACGGCATGGCTCTTGGGAGTCTTCATCGGGATTTCGTCGAGCTTCTTCACGAAGAGATCGCGGTCTTCGGTGTACATGATGGCTTCTACCGAAGTACCCAGCACGCGCACACCGTACTTCTGCAGGATGCCGTTCAGGTAGAGTTCCGTACCGCAGTTCAGTGCCGTCTGTCCGCCAAAAGCCAGCAGAATGCCGTCGGGCTGTTCTTTCTTGATGATTTCTTCTACGAAATAGGGAGTCACCGGCAGGAAGTAAACCTTATCGGCAATGCCTTCCGACGTCTGGATAGTAGCAATGTTGGGGTTCACCAAAACGGAACCGATACCTTCTTCACGCAAAGCCTTCAATGCCTGCGAACCGGAATAGTCAAACTCTCCGGCCTGACCGATCTTGAGCGCACCTGAGCCCAAAACGAGCACTTTCTTTAAATTCTTTTCCATATTCTCTTGTTGTTGTCTATAAGTTTCTTCCTTCACGTTCCGGCACAAAAAAAATGCGTTACCCAATAAAGGATTAACGCATTACCAAAGAACTAAAAATATCTTTTTCGGAAAAAGAGAAATCAACGGCTCCCGAATGATATTCATTCGAACGGAGATTATATTTGCTTCTCATTTCCTGCGGTTGCATAGTCGTTTTAAAATTTTTGCAAAGTAACGACTTATTTACGAAAAGAACAAATAATCGGGAAAGGATTTTTCAGGATTACTTTAAAGACATTTCGGTAATAGCAGACTTGATAGCATTGACATAAGACAAATGCGATTCCCTTGCGATTAAGTGTATATAAACATCTCTATCTGATTCTATTCTTAATGAAGTATTTATAAACCTGACCATATTATGGGAAAACGTATATCGGTCAAACATCTTAGAAAACAAATGACTCCTGAATTCTTGTGGTGTCATACTTTGATCTCGCCTGGCAATATCGTGCATATCATCACAATAGAAATAGAGGATAGTATTTTCATTATCCAGCAGAAAGCCTGCAATAAAGTTAGATATCTCAAATAATATACTGGGTGGCGTCGCATGTGCCCCGGAAACTCTTTCCAAAGTAACATCTACAATCTCCACATTACCTAATGCCTCTATAATATCATCCGGCAACACAGATTTCTCAAAGGATTCCATCAGCACAAGATATCCATCGCCATCATCCGTACTGATAGGATATGTAATCTTCATTGATTATTTTTTATTTGAAAAGTAGAAGTCTTTTTTATTGCGCAGTTCTTCCAACCGAGACATTTTTCTATCTCTCAGTTTGTCCATCAAGTCAACAAGAGCCTTAGACGGTTTCTTGATAACTAATGTATCTTGGGGGTAAGGAGAAGTTTTCATATTACAAAGATACATCAATACATCAATACATCAACACATCCGCCAAACAAAAATCATCTCCTAATCAGTTTTTTAACATAGCTTATTTCAGAATAGGGCATATTTCATCACAATATGAATGCATTCTTTACATTCGTCTCAACTGCTCCTGCCCCGCTCCGCTTCCTTTGTATTTACTCTTCGACACATTGAACTTGTAGCGCAGCGTGATTCTCATTTCGCGCTCCGATTTATGTGAGAAGTACATGCTATGCTTGGTGCCCGAGTAAATAGTAACTGGTACCTGCCCGCTCCGGAAAAGGTCGCGCACATCGAACTGAACAGAAAGACGGTCTTTCAAGAACGCTTTGTACAGCGAGAGGTCTGTGCGGAACATCCCCTTCTCCATTCTTATATTCTCCGTATTTCCTTCGGTGGCAGCATTCATCAGGATGGAGAGCATCACCCACTTCGTATCGAATGTATTGTTGAAACGGAACGTACCCATAGGATTGCTGACGGACTTGCCTCCATGCACCTCCATGTCGTACCATTGCTTCGTCACAGCCATTGTGAGCGAAGGGCTCCAGATGCCCACCTTGGGCTGGAAGGTAACCGACGCATTCACCTGGTCGTAAGCACTGCCATTGATGGTTTGCAACAATGTCATACTCGGCTCATCCTTATAAGTATCGCTATAACTGGTAATAGGGTCACTGATATGCGAATAAACAGCATTCATGCTGAACCACTTCCAGGCCACACCGAAATTGACGTTATTATTGATTTGCGGCACCAGAAAGGGATTACCCGTTTCGTACGTATAGCGGTTGGCATAGAGCACACTGCTTCTCAACTGCCAGTAAGAAGGGCGATTGACGTCGGTAGCATAGCCCAACTGGAAATCAACGTCTCCCAGCGTAGTAGAGAGCGAAACGGTAGGGAACAGATTATTGAATACACGACTCTGCTCGGGCAAGTATTTTCCATCCTCGTAATAGTCAAAATTGATATTCTCATACCGCAAACCTGCCTGCAACTGCACGGCGCCTATCTGCCGGGCATACTCCACGAATGCCGAAGCCATACCTTCCTGGATGCGGCTGCGGTCGTCGTCGATAAAGCCCACAGGCAGCACCGTGTAAGTAGTTTTGCGTTTGGAGTAAGAATACTCGCCTCCGAAGTCCAGCTTGCCCTCCCACAGGGGAGTAGACAACACCAGTTTGGAAGCCGTCAACTGGCTTCGCTTCAAGGTTTTGGTATCGATGGTCTGATTCTCCGGCGTACCCCCTACTTCCTGATATTGTTCTGCGGTAGAGATGGGCGAATCGTCTTTATTCCAGTACCAGTCGGCATTAAAGTCGATGCTCCATTCGCCTATCTTGCCGGTATAATAAAGATTCGCCTGCATAATAGTCTCCCGTTCATTTTGCGTCAGATTGCTGGTAGAGTTTTCTACAAGCTCCCCGTCGCGGACAACGGTACTCGCCAAATCCATCCAGGAGTCACCGCCCGGATAACGGTCGTAGCTGAAACTCACTCCGATGGAGTGGTTGGGATTGAACATATAGTTCAAGCCCAGCTTGCCATACGGGTTTGTACGGGGAGTCTCACCGTATATTTCATTGGTCTGCTCCCACGTATTGTCCAAATAGGTATATTGTTTCAGCGTTTTGTAGTCACAAGCTGTGGTATTCGACATATAAAGCATACCGATAAGGTCGAAACCGCCCTTGCGGTAGTTGAAATTAAAACGTCCCGTTTCGTCCCACTGCGTGTAGTTGCTATAATTAAAGATGGCACGGGCATCAAAACCGAATCCCTCACCCTCTATCTGCTTGGTGGTGATGCGGATAACGCTCTTCACGCTGGCGCTGTACCGGGCACCCGGATTGGTGATAACCTCCACGTTCCGGATATTATCGGAACTAAGTCGTTCCAGTTCCATGGCATCCGTCATCTTCCGTCCGTTGATATAGATTTCGGGCGTTCCCCGGCCAAAGACTTCTATCTCACCGCCATAGGCCGTCACATTGGGGATGCGGTCCAGCAATTGCTCCATGCTTCCTGCCTTTTCGAGCACGGTGCCCGCCACGCCCGTCACCATGGCGTCGCCTTTCATGTGGGTTTTGGGGAGTGTACCCTTCACCACCACTTCACCCAGCATTTCAGTGGAAGGTTGCAGATTGACGGTACCCATATCGGACTTGCGCGGTGCGTAGTACGTATCGTAACCGATGGAAGTGAAGCGTAGCAGTTGTGCCTTCTCCTCCACGTCAAAGGCAAATGTTCCGTCTTCTTTCGAAATGGTGCCCGACACAAAAGCCGAGTCGGGCAAAGAGAGGGCGACGATATTGGCAAAACCCATCGGCTCGCCTTGTTCGTCTACTATTTTTCCGGTGATGTTTTGCGCATTCAAACTTATGAGTGCAACCAGTCCGACGGCTGTCAGGATTACTCGTTTCATAGTAATTTATGTGTGTTTAGTAAAGTGTTAAATACTCAAATAGGAGTATAATAAGGCGCAAAATTATCGAAAGATATCAGAAAAGAAAAAAGGAAGAAGCAAAAATGTGAAAGACAGGAACAAAACTTGTTTTCCCCGCAACAAAGAGTTACCTTTGTGCCTATCGTAACTTAGAATATAACCTTTATTCTTAGAAATAAAAGCTTTATTCTTAAGAATAAAAGCTATATTCTTAGGAATAAAGGTTATATTCTAAGTTTTCCTTGCGAAGCAGACAAGTTTGCATTGCAAGGAAAACAACTAAACATCGTATGAACCAAAGTAAGAATAAGCAATGCCCAACTATGTAATGAAAAAAATGCCCGACCTGAAAGGAACGGGCGAAACAATCACCTATCCGCAGATGGTGATGACGGGACAAACCAGTACCCGCGAGCTCGCCGAATACATCGCCATGAAGTGCGCTTTTTCCAAAGGAGTCACCGAAGGAGTGATTTGCGAACTGGGCGAAGCACTGGCACACGAAATGGGATTGGGGCGTTCAGTAAAAATAGAAGGTCTAGGCGTATTCACCCCGACGCTGGCGCTGTTTCCGGATAAAGAACGGGAAAAGCCGGAAGAGAACGCCACCAAACGAAATGCCAAAAGTATCTACGTAGGTGGAGTGAACTTCCGCGTGGACAAAGCATTGTTAAAAGAAACCAATGAATGGTGTCACCTGCAACGCGCCCCCTGGAAGCCCGCGTGCTCATCAAATAAATACACTGCCGAACAACGATTATCCCTTGCGCAGCAGTATCTGAACGAGCATCCTTACCTCACCGTCAGAGGTTACCAGCAGCTGACGGGATTAGTACGAGCCACCGCCACCGTGGAACTGCGGAAATGGGCGCATACTCCGGGGACGGGCATCGGAACCAGCGGGTATGGGAGCCACAAAGTATATATAAAGAGGGAGGAAGCCGGAAATCTTTAAAAAGACAGAAACACCACTCGCTATAGATGAAAATAATAGTATCTTTGCAAACTGCTTAGAAGTAGACAAGAAAAAAATAAATATAGATATGGCAAAAGAAAAAATCATCCTCACGGGCGACCGCCCCACAGGACGCCTGCACATAGGACACTATGTGGGCTCATTGAGAAGAAGAGTAGAGTTGCAGAACTCAGGACTGTACGACAAAATATTTGTCTTTATTGCCGATGCGCAAGCGTTGACCGACAATATGGACAACCCGGAAAAGGTACGCCAGAACGTCATCGAGGTAGCCCTGGACTACCTGGCTTGCGGGCTGGACCCGACGAAGAGCACCATCTTCATCCAGTCTCAGATACCGGAACTCTGTGAGTTGACATTCTATTATATGGACCTGGTGACCGTGAGCCGCCTGCAACGCAACCCGACGGTAAAGACCGAAATACAGATGCGCAACTTTGAGACAAGCATCCCCGTAGGTTTCTTCACTTACCCCATCAGCCAGGCTGCGGACATCACCGCTTTCCGGGCAACGACGGTACCCGTAGGCGAAGACCAGGAGCCGATGCTGGAGCAGGCACGCGAAATCGTCCGCCGCTTCAACTATATATATGGTGAGACGCTGGTGGAGCCGGAAATTCTCCTGCCCGAAAATGCTGCTTGCCTGCGCCTGCCGGGAACGGACGGAAAGGCGAAGATGAGCAAGAGCCTCGGCAACTGCATCTATCTTTCCGACTCTGCCGACGAGGTACAGAAGAAGGTGAAGAGCATGTACACCGACCCCGACCACTTGCGCGTACAAGATCCGGGCAAGCTGGAAGGAAATACCGTATTTACATATCTGGATGCTTTCTGCTGCCAAGAACACTTTGAACGCTATCTGCCCGATTATCCGAACCTGGATGAACTGAAAGCGCACTATCAGCGTGGTGGCCTGGGCGATATGAAAGTGAAGAAATTCCTCAATGAGGTGATGCAAGAGACGTTGGAGCCGATCCGTAACCGCCGCAAGGAATTTGAGAAGGATATTCCGGGTATCTACGAAATGTTGAAGAAGGGCTGCGACACAGCCCGCGAGGCTGCCGCTGCAACGCTGGACGATGTACGCAAGGCAATGAAGATAAACTACTTTGATGATGCAGAGCTGATTGCGGAGCAGGTGAAGAAGTTTAGCGGAGAATAACCAATTTATTTTTTAAACGCGGATTAAGGTTTATCCAATACCAAAGGAGGATGTGTCGGCAACAACACATCCTCCTTTTTTCTATTACTTCCGCAGTTTAATTAGCTGACTTCACCAATACCACGCGGTTCAGAATCGGTTGTCCGAACTTATCGACACCACCTCCTGCATCAATCTTCAAGCGGTCGGCAGAAATGCCATACTGTTTTACCAATACATTGACAACGGCCTGTGCACGCTTCAAACTCAATTCCTGATTGAACGACGGAGTACCGGTTGCAGAGTCTGCATAACCGTTCACGGTATAAGTCGCATTCGGGAATTCCTTCATCTGGTCGGCCAAGTAAGACAAGTTCATCGCTTCACGCGGAGAAACCTCGGCAGAGCCAATCTTGAAGAATACGGTACGCGGTGCAATATCCGGATCGGGAACGATCACTTCCGTTTCAGAAACTTCGGCTACCGGCTGATTCTGTGCAGCAACCAATGCATTCTGCAACTGCTGATTGGCAGCACCCATTTCGGCCAACTGTGCCTGCATGGCAGCCAACTCTACCTGAGAAATCAACTGAGGCATCGGACGACGGAACCCACGGGCCGGGAAACGGTATGTCAAACCGACGGTTGCACTCAGCACGCCATCATAACCATGGTCGCCGCCAACTTCACCGTCAAACTTATCTTCAACACCCATTGCGCTCAGTTCGAGATTAATATCTATTGCATTCGAAATACGGAAACGGTTGATGATACCGGCATTCACAGCCAGTGCTTCGCGGTGAGGCTTCGTATAGTTGTGGGTGAAACCGGCACCTAAATAAGGAATAATTTCATACACGCGATGCTGATTGTATCCTCCGAAAAGAGCATTCAGATTGAACATCACGTCGCCGTGCAGGTTCATGTAGTCGAAACGTTGTTTATAGTAACCGTCCTTCATTTGTGTACCTCTTACGTAGTCTGCACCTGCATCGTACGTATAGCCTCTGGCTTGAAGGCCGCTATATTGAAGGCGTAATCCCAGTCCGGGAGTGAACCATTTACCAATTGAGAAGTTCAGTGTCGGGCTGATGCGCTTGCCAAAACTTCCTGCTTTATCATTATCTCCGAAAGTTGCTTCGGCACCGCCGCCGATAGAGAAAAACCAGTTACTCCAAAACGGATTAGTAATTACTTGATACTTATCCTGAACTTGGATAACACCAACTTCCTCTTCTACAACTTCTGTTCCCTGCTGCGCCATAGCAGCAGAAGACAAGCCGGCAACAGCCAGCAACATTAGAATCTTTTTCATATACTTTAATCGTTAAGTGGTTAAATTAAATTCGTTATCATTCAAACTGAGTAATTAACACCGATAAAAGTAAAATGTTCAAAAAAGGAGAAAAAGATAAGAAAGAGAAAGTTAAGAGCGTCCCCTCACCTTACGCCCTGAAGGGGCATAAGAAACTATACACAAGCTTTTGCCCTTTCAGGGCGCAAAGATAGAGATGCATTATTACCCAGGGTGTTGCCCTGGGCTGATAGATGAAAGCCTTTCAGGCTTTGGTGCGCTCAATTATTACTTGAATAGCTTCTCGATTTCCTCCTCCTTAATCGTCGCCAGCACGGTGCGTCCGTCCGGCGTATAGTTGGGAGAAGGACAAGCAAATAAGTTATCTACGAGGTTGGACATTTCTTCGTTACTCAGTACCTGGCCGTAGACAATAGCAGCGGCGCGGGCCAAGGTAGAGGCAAGGATGGTTTGCACTTCCTCTTTCACATCATTGCCTTTTTCCATGGCAGTATGCACCATATTGCGTATTAAATCCACCGGGTTCAGTCCCTCTATGCCCGAAGGAATTCCATTGACGGCATAGCTACCACCTCCCAGCGGACTGAGGTCGAAACCTACCGCCGATAAATCGTCCAGAATACTTTCGAGCACGGCAGCTTCCGAAGCCGGTAACTGAATGATTTCGGGGAACAGAACACCTTGTGACACGCCTTGTTTCTGGCTGATCTGACTCATATAGCGGTCGAACAAAACCCGTACGTGTGCCCGGTGCTGGTCTATCAGCATCAAACCGGATTTTACGGAAGTCAGGATAAAGCGTCCCTTGAACTGAAGATGTTGGGCACCTTTCTCAAAGGTTGCTTCGCTACTGTAAAGGTTCCTTTTTTCATCTGCCTCACTTGCCGGAGCAGCAACGGGTGGTACATCTTCAACAAAAGGTTCTTCCACCACAGGCTCATTCATCCGGCTGGCTTTCTCCAACCCGGAATAAAGTCCCTCCCACTCCACCTTCGGACGGGAATAGCTTCCACCGCCCCCGTAAGAAGAAGCAGAAGACGTCTTGAACGGATTGAAGTCCGTATCATAATGCACCTTCGGGGGCTCTATCGGACGGCTCTGCTCAAAGGCAGGGATATCCGGCATGTCTTCCGTGTCGAAATCTATCGTAGGAATAGCGCTGAACTTGCCCAAAGACTCTTTTACCGCAGCCGACAGTATCTGCCAGATGGCCTGTTCGTTCTCAAACTTTATTTCAGTTTTTGTAGGATGGATATTCACATCGATATTGGCCGGATCTACCTCAAAGTAAATGAAATAGGAGATTTGTTCACCAGCAGGAATCAATTGTTCGTAAGCATCCATCACCGCCTTGTGGAAGTAAGGATGGCGCATGTAGCGCCCGTTTACGAAAAAGTATTGGTGGGCACCCTTCTTGCGCGCCGTCTCCGGCTTGGCCACAAAACCGGAAATCTTAATCATAGTCGTGTTCACATCCACCGACAGCAACTGCTGGTTCAGCTTCTTGCCGAATACAGCCATGATGCGCTGGCGCAGAGGCATGACGGGCAGGTTGAACAGTTCCGTATCGTTGCTATACAGATAGAAAGCCACATCGGGATGTACCAATGCAATACGCTCGAACTCCGTAAGGATGTTGCTCAACTCCGTAGAGTTTGCCTTCAGGAACTTACGGCGGGCAGGGATATTAAAGAACAGATTCTTGATAGAGAAATTGCTCCCTTTAGGACAGGAGACAGCCTCCTGGCTCTCTACCTTGGAACCGGCAATCACCAGCCGCGTACCCAGCTCTTCATCGGCAGTACGGGTTTTCAACTCGACTTCCGCCACCGCGGCAATGGAAGCCAGGGCTTCGCCACGGAATCCCATGGTACGAAGGGCAAACAGATCGGCCGCCTCGCGTATCTTGGAGGTGGCATGACGTTCGAAGGAGAGGCGCGCATCCGTTTCGGACATGCCTTTTCCATCGTCTATCACCTGGATGCAGGTTTTGCCCGCATCGGTTACCAATACATGTATTTCTTGTGCTTCGGCATCAATTGCATTTTCCACCAATTCCTTGATAACAGATGCCGGACGCTGTATCACCTCTCCGGCAGCAATCTGATTAGCAACCGAATCGGGCAGCAAATGAATGATATCGCTCATAGTTTAAATAATTCCGTTAGTGATGGCATACCACAAATAGAGCAGCACGGCAATGACAGCCAGGATAATTCCTAAATGCACAGGCTTGCGTCCGCTCTCCTTGCGACGTCTCAGATGAGTAGTTCCCTCGATAAACTTTCCACGGATATCTTCGGGAGAAAATTCCTTCTCGGGCAGCATACCCAAGTCACGCTTGGCGTTTTCTTCCATCTTCGCCAACTTCTCTTTCCGCTCATCCACATAGATGTAGCGATGATTAAAGCCGCGGGGCTTCCGCATTGTAAACATTCCCATAGCGCTACTTTGTATTTCGTTTAATATGCATGTTTCTTGGCGAAGTTACGGGTTTCCGGTCACTTTTCTGCAATACTTCGCCTGCTTTTTTGCCTCGCCACTCAAAGATATCGTCCTTATCGCGCGGACGGATATAGTCGAACCAGACAAAAGAAGGCAGTTTACTTTTATCAGGCGGTATCTGGCTCAAAGGATAAGCCGTACCGGTGGTTTTGCCGATAAAGACTCCGCGCTCCATCTTTCTCTCCTTCAGATACATCTTCAGAAGTCCGCCTTCCGAGTAGTTCATCATAATCAACGAACTGTCCCTCTCTTCCACCGGATAATAGATTACCAGCACGTTGCCATTCACTTCTACCAGACGCATATCGCCATCTATGAAGTAAGCTTTCATCTCTTTGCCGGATACCTGGTTGTAATGGATGCTGTCTTTCTTCTCCACAGTCAAAGCCTGGTTGATGATATGTGCCCAGTCGATGGTACTGTCGTTCATATAGATTTTTATTTCCTCGCCCAGCAATTGCTGTTCTCCGTGCCACAAGATGGGGTCGGTATACATTGTCATGCAAGAGTCCTTGGAGTTATATACCAACGAATCGCATACGGCCTGCACATCCGTACGATAGGCACGCACCTTATGATAGGCACGCATTTCGCGATACATGGAGTCGGTATTCATATTGTAGGTAACCAGACGCAGGGTATCGCCGTGCATGAACAGGCTGTCGCCCTGCGAGTAGTCGATGGCTACGGCACGCTTGGTGGCTACAGCACTCCCACTGAGTTCATTGTAGAAGCAGTAATCACCGGTAAGCATATTCTTGTTGACAGTGTCGTTCATCTGCACATTGTCGAAGGCTTCGCCATACCCCAGCTTACGGTCATAGAAAAGACTATCGCCGGTCAGCTTCTTGCCGTCATTGGTCAGTACGGAACGGTCCAGCAGCTCGGCTTGTTCGGTAGTGGTGTTGTACTCACCGCGCTCGGAATAGATATGGTTCTCATCACTCACGATATTGGACGGACCCAGGATGGTGGCAATCTTGGTTTCTGTGCTGTACTTCAAGGTATCGGAAGTGAGCACGAACTTCGGATTTACCAGTTTCACATGATGGTTGAACACGGCCAGCTTGGTGGCAGGGCTGTATTCTCCCCATTCGGAGGTGAGCACATTTTCTTCGTCGGTCAGCGTACCGCCTTCAAAGTAGTAACCGATATCGTACAGGCGGTCATAGTTCAGGCTATCGGTCGTCAGCTCCGTATTACGGTTAATCATACGCACGTTCTCGCGCAACATGGCCAACTGCGACATGCCGTCGTAGTACAGATAGTCACCGTAGATAAACAGCGTGTCGCCCTGCTCCATACGCACATTGCCAAATGCTTCGACTGAATTGATCTTCTCGAAAATCAAAGCACTGTCACAGAACATATACATGCTGTCGTGCTTCATCCTCACGGAGCCGATGAGCACCTGCACATCGGGACGCAGCTGCTTGTCGGCCTGCGCCTCGTCGGCATACAGCAAGTCGACACGGGTCTTCTTCTTTCCCAGCGTATCTTTTTTCTGCTGCTGTACTGCTTCTGTCTTTTTGGGGGCATCAGCAGCTTTCTTCTTGTCCTGGGCACTGAGCAGACAGATGCCAAACAAGCATAGAATACCTGCCAAGAGGTATCTATGCTTGTTCAAGAAATGAGTTCTTGTATTCTTCTTTTGCATACAAAATCGATGTAAATCCTGCCGGATTAATCTTTAACCCAGCCCGGATACTTGAATGTACAGTTATTCTTCCAACCGTCCTTGATACGAACGTAGGTGTGTTTCTGCTTCTCACGGATCCACTTGTCCAACATTTCGTCACGACGTTTCTCCATCACAATCTCCTTCAGGTTCTGATAGTCATCGGCTATCGTTGCTTTATGGCCGTTTGTGCGGCTCTTCAACTTCACAATTACACACTCTTCCTTTCCGGTCTTCTGCGGAATCATGGTGAATGCCTCGGAAATCTCGCCCACCTTCATCTTATCTACCACTTTGGCAATCTCGGGCGGCAGTTCCTGCATCTCGAAACGGGAAGTATTCGTATTGGGATTGGGCAGCAAACCGTGGTTGTTGCGTGTATCCTTGTCCTGAGAAAGCACGGAAGCAGCTTCCTCGAAAGTGAACTTACCGCTACGGATATCGTCGGCAATGGAGTCCAGACGTGCACAACCCGCTGTCAGCGCTTCTTCGGGCACATGCGGCTTCAACAAGATATGACGTACCTTGATACGGTCGCCACGCTTCTCCATCAGCTGGATGATGTGGAAACCATATTCAGACTCAACAATCTTGGATACCTTGTTCGGGTCTTGCAGGTTGAAGGCAACATTGGCAAAAGCAGGGTCCAGATAACCACGTCCGGTAAACGGCATCTCTCCACCGTTGATGGCAGTACCGCGGTCATCGGAGTACATGCGGGCCAGCACGGAGAAGCTCTCCCCATTGTTGACGCGCTCCGTATATTCACGCAGACGACGCTTCACGTCTTCTATCTCGTCCAAAGGGATCTTGGGCTGCTGGGTAATAATCTGCACCTCCACCTGGGTAGGGATGTAAGGAATACTGTCTTGCGGCAGGTCCTTGAAATAGCGGCGCACCTCGGCAGGGGTAATTTTAATCTCTCCGACCAGTTTCTGCTGCATCTTCTGCACCTTCAAACCTTCGCGGGCATTGTCGCGCAACGTTTCGCGAATCTGACTGGAAGTCTTATTGAAGTATTCCTCCATCTTCTCGCGCGAACCGATGTTGGCGATGTACATGTTCGTCATATAGTCCACACGCTGGATAACTTCAGACTCGGATACCTCGATACTATCGAGCGCAGCCTGATGAAGGAACAACTTCTGCACGGCTATTTCCTCCGGTATCACGCAATAAGGATCACGGTCAAATTTACGATTTTCATATATGGCATTCATGCGTGCCTCCTCTACTTCGGACTTCAGTATAGCCTCGTCACCTACTACCCACACTACCTCGTCAATCACGTTGTCTTGTCCATAAACGGTAGAACCGGCTAATAGCGTCAAGGCAAATAAAATTACAAGCTTAAAGTTCATACACTTTTTCATTCTTGGTGTCTTATTCTAAATAATATTTAATCTTATCTCTTTTCACCGCCCGCTGGTATAAGTCGTCTTTTACCTGCTTCATAAATTCCACCTGCTTCACGTTCAGCAGCATGTCCTTTACCTGGGTGCGGGCAAACTCATAAGGTTCCTGCTCCCCCACCGGGCGATAATCGCTCACATTCAAAAAATAGTAGAAAGCCGTATCCTTTAGCTCCACATGGCGGTTCTTGTCCAGATATCCTTCTACATCGGGCACCTTCAGCGGCATTACATCCAGCATCTCCGATACCGGCACCCATTTGTCATAGAAGTACTCATACTTCACGGCATTCTGCAAACTGTACTTCTCCAGATGCTCTACGGCTTCACGGGTTTCCGACTTGTACCAACGCCGGACGTTGGCCAATTGCGGAGCCGTCAAAGGCACCTTGATAAACAAGCCTTTCATCAACGGACGTTCCACCTTAAAGAGCGCTTGGTTCTTTTCGTAGTACTCCGTCAATTCTTGTTCTGAAATCTCCTCTGATAGCCGTTGATGTATTAAAGCCTGTTGGTAAGTATGCATTATCAATGCCTTGCGATAATTCTCTACAAGTTTATCTATTTCCTCGTTGTTGGGGATATTGCTCTGTGCCTTGTCGTACAGCAAAATATCTTCCACCCAATTACGGATATAATGTTCTGCAAACAACAAACTGTCGTCCTTGGACAAACCGGCAGGAAGTACCGATTGCAAATCTTCCCGGTAAAGGAAATTGCCGTCCAACTCCACTAACGGTGTCCGCCCTTTGTGGTCGTACTGCTCGCTGCACGCCGCACAGAGAAGGAAAATCAAAAGCCCCAAGCAGGTTGTTCGCATCACCAACTGATATTTACTTTGTTTTGAGGTACGAAGATAGTGTTTTAATCGGTTGCATCATTGATTATTAACGGTTTTTAAAACCTCTTGGTCAATTTCAACCTTACCGGCAGCACGCAATTTTGCCATCCAAGACTTTTCCAAATGGTTCTGATAGTCGGCTGCAAGCTGCCTGCGCACCTCCTGATATTCATTCGGCCCTTTCTGCTTTTCGCCTAAAACAGCGGTAAAAGGGAATGACAAAACCGGAGCTGCGTCCTTGCCTTTAAAGACCAGATCGTCTACATAAGCATTATCGCCGGGAGCAAACAATCCTTGTTCGGCTTGTACCTTTGGTTCGGAGCCAGCATTGAAAGTCAGACGGATGGCATCCATCCACTCGTCTTCCGGAAGTTGCTTCAGGAACTTACGTACCTGCTTTGCCACACGTTTGGTAACACAATGCAGTACAATGCCTCTATAGCGTGGCTTTTCCCAATGATAATCCGAGCGATGTGCTTCAAAATAGGCTTTCAGCCCGGCCTCATCCGACGCACTGCGTTCGCCCATCTCACGTTTCGTGATTTCAGCAAGCAGCAGAGCGTCGCGGTGCTCCTGCACCAGTTGGCGGAACTCAGGATATTTCTGTTCCAGACGGGTATTCTCATAATCAAGGACCGACTTCGTGATGAAACCGTCCAACTGCCGGCGTACCCCTTCGGGGTGGGCAGCAGCAAAACGTGCAAAGTCTTTTCCGGTATATGCTTTATCGCCCAGTGTAAACAATGTTCGGGTAGTGCTCCCTTTAGACACCAGTTCATCGATGCCTGCTTTATCCGGCGTATAGTGATACTCCTCTTTCAGCTTTCCGACCAGCGCCTGTGTACCTTTATCCATTTCATAACGGTGCGTCTGGCGACGGATGATGTCGCTCTTCACTTCCTCAAAAGGCGGCAATTCTTTCTGCTCAAGGACTTTGACGATATGGATGCCCTGGGGAGTAAAGAACGGACGTGAAATCTCTCCGGCCTTCAAGCCGAAAGCTACGTCTTCGAACTCCACAGGTGTCTGCAACCGACTCACCCAGAAGGGCTCTTTCTCATCGGAGAATAACTTGACGCATGCGTCGAAACGCGTTCCGGTGCCGTCTTGCCGGAGTGCCGCATAAATAGAATCCATCCTGGATTCGGCTTCACGCAACGCATGGCTGGTAACATTCTGAGGGAGGTATTTAAAGATATGCTGTACACGTACTTGCCCCGTACGCTGGCCGGATTTCATTTTATCGTAGGATTGCCGGGCAGCACGCTCCGCAGCTTCTTCATCCGTCAGATAAGACTTCAGCAACTGACGGCGGTAATCATCCAACTCTTCCCGGAAAGCACGGGTGGTATCGATTCCGGCAGCTTCAGCAGCCGCAACTTTCAGTTTGGAGTTCACAAACAAATCGACATAATTGTTCAATGCCTTACGATCCGCATTGGCAGAGGGATTGTCATTATGATATGCACGCTCAAACTCCGAGCGAAGAATTTCTTTTCCATTGATGCGCATCAGCACCGGGTCGTGTTGCGCCGAAGCCGCCAATCCGAACCAAAGAAGGGTAAAGGTGAAAAACAGTCTAACCATAAACATCATACATCCTATTTATTTGTATGCCCGTGCAAATATAAACAAAATGCCCGGAAAGAGGCTATCTCTTCTCGGGCATTCACTTTTATTTTGTTACTATTTTACTCAGGACGGCTGTAATTAGGTGCCTCGCTGGTAATGGCTACATCGTGCGGATGACTTTCCAGTACACCGGCATTTGTGATGCGGGTAAACTTGGCATCGTGCAGCTTCTCAATGTTAGCAGCACCGCAATATCCCATGCCGGCACGCAAGCCACCGGTCAACTGATAAATCACCTCATACAAAGTTCCTTTATAAGGCACGCGGGCAGCAATGCCTTCGGGTACCAGTTTCTTCACATCGCTCGTGCTGCTCTGGAAGTAGCGGTCTTTGGAACCATGTTCCATCGCTTCCAAAGAGCCCATGCCGCGATATGACTTGAACTTACGGCCATTGAAGATAATCGTTTCACCCGGAGATTCTTCCGTTCCGGCAACCAGCGAACCGATCATTACACTGTAACCACCGGCAGCCAAAGCCTTCACAACATCGCCCGAATAGCGCAGACCACCATCGGCAATCAAAGGAACTCCAGTACCTTTCAATGCTTTTGCCACATCGTATACGGCAGAAAGCTGGGGAACACCTACACCGGCAACCACACGGGTTGTACAGATAGAACCCGGGCCGATACCTACCTTCACACCATCAGCACCGGCTTCGACCAATGCTTTTGCAGCTTCTCCGGTAGCAATATTACCTACCACAATATCAATATTCGGGAAACGCTTCTTAGCTTCCTTCAGTTTCTCAATCACATAGACAGAGTGTCCGTGAGCCGTATCAATTACGATAGCATCTGCTCCGGCATCTACCAATGCCTGCATACGAATCAGCGTATCATCCGTTACACCCACTCCGGCAGCAACACGAAGGCGCCCTTTGCTGTCTTTACAAGCCATCGGTTTGTCCTTAGCTTTGGTAATGTCTTTATAGGTAATCAAGCCTACCAGTTTGTTTTCCTTATCCACTACCGGGAGTTTCTCAATCTTGTGCTCCTGCAGGATTTGTGCGGCAGCCTCCAAGTCCGTAGTCTGATTTGTAGTAACGATGTTTTCTTTCGTCATCACTTCATCGATACGTTTGCTGTGTTCTTTTTCGAAACGGAGGTCACGATTGGTGACAATCCCCACCAAGTATCTTTCATCATCTACCACCGGAATGCCACCGATTTTATATTCAGCCATCAAGGCCAGGGCATCTGCCACGGTAGAACCTCTCTTAATAGTCACCGGGTCGTAAATCATACCGTTCTCCGCACGCTTCACAATGGCCACCTGACGTGCCTGTTCTTCAATAGACATATTCTTATGGATCACACCGATACCACCTTCACGGGCAATGGCAATAGCCATTTTCGCTTCGGTAACCGTATCCATCGCAGCAGTTACAAACGGGATTTTCAACTCAATGTTTCGTGAAAACTTTGTCGAGAGTTCGACAGTTTTAGGCAGTACTTCAGAATAAGCGGGAATCAACAATACGTCGTCGTACGTTAACCCATCCATTACAATCTTATCAGCAATAAATGACATAGGGCTATGCGTTTAAAATTTATTGCGTGCAAATATACGCTTTTTATTCAAGACAGGAAAAGCTATGAATACTTTTTTGTATATAAAATAGTAACTACTCCATTTTGCAGTACCACTGTTACACTTCGCAGCGTCACTGCAACATATTTGCAGCATCACTGCAATACCCGTGCAGCGTTACTGCAACACATTTGCAGCATCGCTGCAACACCTTTGCAGAACCTTGCAATAATACATGCTTTGTTTCGCTGATGGGTATCCTTCATATTGAAGTCAGGCTCAATCAATCCTCCTTAATAGGTATTATTCAAGTACTCTTGCGTCTGCTCGGGATGTCGGCTCATACGCAAGCGCCACACCAGCTCCTGCATATTCACTACCCGGAAGCGTTCATCGAGCTGCTCGGCGCACATTTTGGCGGCGCCGGCTCCCCGGATGCCTCCGAAATGACTCCAAGCATGTACACACACTGCCGAGAAGCTTTCTTCCTGCGCCCCGGCTTTCAGCTTGGAGGCAATGGCCGACGGGGAGCCTTCGTACTCGTGCACCCGGTCCCAGATGGAGTACTTGGTAGTGATGACGGGAATATCATAACCCGCTTTGTTCGTCACCCAGAACACCTCGCCTTCGCCCCCGGCGTAGGGGGAATACTGCAAAGCAATGATGCCTTCCAACTGGTCGTTGGCATCGGCATAAGCCTGAAAAGCCTCTTTGGCTGCATCCGACTTTACGTCCATAGCCATTACACCCAGCAACCTGACACGATGCCGGCGCATGTGGGCTGCCAGACGTTCGGCCACGACTTGCAGATTCTCCGCGCGATGCCCGTTACGGCTGTATGTATCTACATAATAGTAACCGCCGCCCAACGTCTCCATCACAGAGCAATTGCGGGGTTGCCGATTCATCAGGGACTTCAGCCAGACAGGCGCCATCATGGCAAGCGTAGACACCGGAAGCCCGTAGGTCATGCTGACTTCGTCAGCCTCGGGCACATTATAGTAATCGGGAGCAAAGTTCTGCATCATCCACTGTATGTTGTCGCCATCGGAAAGAAAGAAGGAAACATAGTTCTTCTTCTCGCCGAAATTCAGAGAGCGGGGATCGATGACTTTTGCCAAGGCCGATTCTTGCCGCTCCGTATAGAGCAAAGAAGTAAGGGAATGGTTGTAACTCCAATCGCAAGGCACCATGGGGTGGCCGCTCTCGGACACAGGGCCTACGAACTCATCTTCGCCTACATTCTGTTCCCAACCGAATACGGGTGCATTCGGCTTCAGCCATGCCAGTATCTCCTTCAGCAGTTGCGTGTTCTTCTCCTGAGGAGGAGACTGGGAGCTTCTGTTCAGATTGAGGACAAACAGGCGGTTCTTAATGGCAAACTCGCGTAACTCGCCCGTCAGGGCGGGCATGATGACCAGGGCTTCGTTGCTGCACTGATCCTTAAACTCTGCCCAGGCATCGGCCGTAGTCTTTGCCGTAGCGTCGTACTTCATCCTGTAGCCCGCTGCTTCATAATAATCCTTATCGCGCACGTCTACAATGATGGCATTACAGACGTGTGAAGCCACAGCGGCCACAACGGCACTCTCCGGATTGTTCCTCACATCCGTCAGCACATAGCCGTCGAACAAGTTCTTCAGTTGGACGGCCATACCATCGGATGGCGCATAGGTGTTGCAAGCCAGTTCAAGCCCGTTCTGCATACCTTGCTTATGGACTCCCATGTCTTCCAAAGCCTGTTCGGAAAGTTCATAGGAATCTCTCCTGTCGCGATCGTACAGCCAAACGGCTATTTTGCTTTTACCCTCATCTACAGCACGATTGGCCAAACCGGCCAAAGACTGGCACAGCAGGTGGTATTGCAATCCGCGCATTTTGTCTGTCTCGTCCACACTGTTACGGCTACTCACAGAAATCACCCCCGTGCAAGCCCAATACCGCGCCGGCTTAACCTTCATTTCGGGCACGTAGTACTCCTCTTTATCTGCAGCCGCCATCTTCAAGCCACTGAGAAGCAACAAGAAACATATAAAAAATCTCATAGTCTGAATTGATAAAAAAGGTCTCTTCCCTCTGCAAGGGAGAGAAGAGACACTATAAAAAAACTCCTATTGAAAATATAAACCGGTCTATGAACTACAACTGTACTTCAAATACCGAAGAATAATTATACTTGGCTTGTACCCCTTCGCCCAAGTCCTTCGGCAAAGCACCGATACGGAAGAAGTACTTCTGTCCGGCCTTCAGCTTCTTGCCTTCGTCGGAATTCAGGTCTAAAGTCAAGGTAAATACTTTACCGGCGTTTTGGCTATTGCTCTCAAAGTTGATATCATCTCCTTCGATATTAGTCTCTATACGCGCCAGGTTGAAAGAATTGGATGGGTTCTTGTCCGACTGGGCAAACAAAGCAATCTTCTCGGCCTTGCCCACCTTGTGTCCATACTGCAACTTGAAGGTAGCCACGATGGCATTATTCTCTTTCTTCACAGCTGCCTCTCTGATACGGATGTTCGGAATCACCCTGAAATCGAGCTGATTTTCTCCCTTGTGGAACCGGTAACCTTTAATCGTATCCAGCTTCACGAAGTTTCCGTTGTTCATAATGACATCATACGTACCGGAGAAAACAAGATTGTTCCTGTACTCTCCGCTCACCATGAGCTTCCATTGCTGCACCTTGCGAATGGCATAACCATACTCTATGACCTGCACGGTGGCTGCATCGCCGCTCGTACCGATTTC
Source organism: Bacteroides sp. GD17 (assembly GCF_038448625.1). Classification (NCBI taxonomy): domain Bacteria; kingdom Pseudomonadati; phylum Bacteroidota; class Bacteroidia; order Bacteroidales; family Bacteroidaceae; genus Bacteroides; species Bacteroides sp. GD17. Next base: position 24,989 of record NZ_JBCEZS010000015.1, on the reverse strand, counting down.
CTGCTGAATCAGTTCGTCTGTTTCCGCATCAATCACCGCACCGTATACTTGTGCATCCGGGCCATCAAAATTATCAAGTTCGCAGCTTCCCATGATGAGTGCTGCGCCGATCCCGGCTATCATGTATTTTATCTTTCTCATATTCTGTAGTAATTAAAAAGATTAAGGATTCTGAATCATTTGGTTAATTGCATTACGCGGCACATCTTCGTAGTATTCGGAGATGGAATAATTATTAGGACCGTTCAGGCTTGCACCCATTGTGGTTTTACGCACAAAGATCATCGAAGGATTGTCATCGCGCAAATCCAGCATCGGAACCAGAATGTCATGAGAGAAGTTGTTCATGATTGTGTGCAGTACTCTCCAACGACGCAAGTCCCAGATACGGATGTTCTCGAAAGCAAGTTCCACAAAGCGTTCGTTTCTGACGTTCTCTCTTGTCAAGTCGATTTCATTTGTATGAGCAGCCCTTCTGCGGACATCATTCAGTGCCTTAACGGCAGCCGCCCTATCACCCAGTCCACTCTCGAACACAGCTTCCGCGTAGTTCAACAGAACTTCTGCATAGCGGAATACGATGTAATCCAGCGTAGTCTTATGGTATTGCGCCGGCATGCTTTCGCTAATCATCTTCCTCATCAGGAAGCCCGACATGGAATGAGTACCGTCGCCCGGCCAGAAACCGGAAACCTGATGCTTCTCACCGCCCAGGGAATAGTAAGTCTTACCGTCTTTCCCGGTCACTGTAGCCGGTACACGATACATTTCGGTGCCGTCCGGCTCAATCACACCACCTTGCATCACAATCTTAGTACCTTTCCATTCCGTACCGGGCAGGATGATGGAAGCCCACAGACGGGCATCTTTCGCCTTCTTCTCGTCGCCATAGGCCACGCCGTTGAACAAGTCGTAAGGAGTATCTTTGTTCACCTTGATGTAGTCATTATAGCCATTATCAAAACCTGCATTGGAGAAGTTGTCGTTGACACGCGTCTTCACTTTGGCATCCGAGCGGACACCCGGAGCGTCGGTATAGTCCTCATAAGCATCTACCAGGTTAAGGGCGGGAGACATTTTGCCTTGTCCCTGTGTCTGATAAGGTTCGATAAAGTAGTTCAGACTGCTGGCAAACTCGGAACCCTCTTTCACGATACCTTTAATGAAGATAGCTTCGCCATCGGTCTGATTCGGGTTAATAAAGATACTGCGATAGTTCTCTTCCGCTTCCTTCGGATTGGCAGGATTGGGTTTATAGAGTTTGTGGTTCGATTCGGTCATGATGGCCCAGGAAGCATCGATGCAATGCTGGTAGAAATAAGCAGCGTCAGTGGGCTTCATTCCGGCAAGCCCCTTCGTTACAGCCTCTCCTTCCATCGGTGCCAGTTCGCCGAACTTTGCAATAGAAGCGGCATATAGAGCTGCACGTGACTTCAAAGCCAACGCAGCCCATTTGGTTGCCCGTCTGTCCGAACGCTCCGACGGAAGTTGCGCGGCGGCAAGGTCGCATTGCTGCATCACATAGTCCCACGTATCGAACTCTGTACTGCGCGGAACGACCAGAGCACCAGGATTGGCCGGGTCATACTCCTGCAGTTCCTTGATAAGAGGAACTCCACCGAACTTTTCGGCCAGGTAGAAATAGACATAAGCAGTCATAAATGCAGCCTCTCCCTCCAACTCTTTCTTTTCACTATCGCGGATGTCCAGTGTAGGGATGATGCTTTTCAGCAAATTGATGTTGCGAAGCGTTTCATATCCATGATTAAAGTAATCTGCACGGATAACGTAGCCCGGAGATTGTTCGCCCCACTGGCTCTGAACAGCTTCTTCACAGATATTGGCATACCACAGCAGACCGATGTTTCCGGTAGGGTTATTGAAACCGCCTTCGCCACTGGTACCCGGCATGAACATATAGTCCTCGATGGGCAAATCGCGATAAATAGTCGCCATAAAAGCTTTGGCGCCGTTAGGGTTGTTGAACAGCTCATTAGGAGTCAACTTATTATTAGGTTCAATGTCCAGCAAGCCCGTACATGACGTAAATACAGCCGAAAGAGCTATTATCAAGTAATATTTTATATTTTTCATATCCAATGTGTTTTAATATTAGAAGCTGACATTTACACCGAAGTTGATTGAAGAAGACAGAGGATAGTTCATCATACGGTTATCCTGTCCGGCGGTTTTCTCCGGGTCCAGCTTCAAGTCTTTCTTCAGATAAGAATCACAGAATGTGAAGATGTTATACGCATTGACGTACACACGCAGATGCTCCAAACCGACATGGGTGATCCAGCGTTGCGGCAGGGTATAACCTACTTCTATACTCTTCAGGCGGAGATAGCTTCCATCCACCGTATTCCGGTCTGTCTCCTGTGCGTTGTTACCCATCGGGTTGTAGTTGGCTACACGGGCAGAGGGGAATCTTCCCGGAATCCATGCACTGTTCGCATCGAACGGGTCTTCCCTGTGCCATCTGTCATACAGGTAAGCGGATGAGTTACCTTCCCAAGGGGCATAATTACGTAAGTTGTCGGGTATCTGGATAGAATAGCATGAGGCTCCCTGGAACAAAGCCATAAAGTCGAACCATTTCCATCCGGCAGTCAGCGTGATACCATAGTTCAGAGCCGGCATATTCAGACCATAGAATTTGGGCTTCAAGTCATTGCCATCGATATAACCGTCGCCATTCACGTCTTTCAGATAATAGTCGCCCGGCAGAATCATAGTGTTACCTCTGTCTCCGCTTTGTACGGGTGCATTATAAATCTGGTCGTAGTTCTGGAACTGGCCTGCGGTGGTATATCCCCAGCCGATGCCGTTCCACCGGCCTTCAGTAGCCGCTCTCCATACATCCCAACTGCTTTCGTATTCACCATGTATCTGGCGGGTCATCTTGCTACGGGCGAAGTTGAAGTTTCCCTGTACACCATACGAAACCTCTCCAATCTTATTCCGATGTCCAAGAGTAAATTCAATACCTTCCGTACGGTCGGCATTCAGATTCTCCTCGGGAAGGGAAGCACCGAAGGTATTGGTCAGCTGACTGCCTCTGGTAGCCAGCAGGCCGTCGCGGTCGCGGCGATAAACATCGAATGTAAAGTCCAGCAAGCCATCCCACAAGGTTACGTCCATACCAAGGTCATAGGTGCGCGTCGTAATCCAGGTAAGGTTCTTGTTGATAAGTGCCGGAGTGAGGACTCCATTGGTCTGTACACCGTCAACAAATTCATATCCCTTCGAGCCCATCGTGAAGCCTTCGATAAATTGGAATTCATTACCTGCGTCGATACCGGTTTCTCCATAGGAAGCTCTTAACTTAAGATTGCTGACAAACGGTATATTATCTTTGATAAAAGACTCTTCAGACAGTCTCCAACCGGCACTTACTACCGGGAAGAAGCCCCAGCGTTTGCCCGGTGCATAACGGTAGGAACCATTGTAACGGAAAGCTCCTTCCAGCAAATACTTACTTTTATAATCGTAGTTCAGACGTCCCAAATAAGAGATATTAGCCGTTTCGCCATAACTGCCTGAATTCTGGATATTGCTTTGGGAACCCAAGTCCAGAATCGGTTTGGAATAAATCTCATATTCACGGGTAGCAGACATATTATCATTCCAACCGTGGTTCATCTCGTATGTAGCCATCAAAGAGATATTATGGTCTTGTGCAATAGTAGTGCTGTAGGATAACTGAGCCTGAATATTAAGGTTGTTACCATTATTCACACTCACGTACAAACTACTCGGATCATTGATCGTTTTTGATACATCATACGCACCGCTCTGTGAATTATAGCTGTAAAGTTGGTAAAGCTTTCTTTCGTGTGACGTACGGCTATCATTAGCATCATAAGAAGCCATCAGCTTAGCTTTCAAGCCTTTTACCCAAGGGACATCATAGGTCAATGATGCGGATGACTGCAAACTGCGTCCTCTGCTCGTATTCAGACCTGTCAAGTCACCATTCATTCCAGCCACCGGGTTATCCAGGAAAGGATAAGCTGCATTGTAATATTCGGAATTATTATTAGCATACACTCCCGACGTCGGTCGCATCAATGTTGACTTGAACAACAAGTCGAAGATTCCCTGAATGGGAGCATGCGTCATATCATATCTTCCGGACACGTTGACTTCTGCCTTGAGGTACTTGGACAACTGGGCTGTAAAGTTACTGCGCATGGTGTATCTCTCGTAGTTGAAGTCGCCTCCTCTTGTCAAGTCACCATCGTGGGCGTAACCGAAGCTGGCATAATAGGTCATCTTATCACTACCGCCTTCTACTGAAAGGGTATGTTGCTGGCTGCCTGCACTATTTTTGAACACCGCATCCAGCCAGTCCGTACTTTCGTAACCGGCACCTCCTGCTTGCCATTTGGCAAGTTCCTCCGGAGTGATATTAGGTCCCGTACCGGCATTCATTGAAAGCTCGTTAGAGATTTCCGTGTATTGCGCAGCATTCATAACCTTCATCATAGAAGTCGGGAAGATAGCCGTAAACGAACCGTTATAATTGAAACGTGCCTTTCCTTTTCTTCCTTTCTTTGTGGTAATGATTACCACACCATTGGCGGCATTCATACCATAGATAGCTGCAGCACCGTCTTTAAGAACAGAGATGTTTTCAATGTCTTCCGGATTCATACGCTGAAACTCAGATCCACCGTCACCACTGTCACGGACTACTCCGTCAATAACATACAACGGACTGCCAAAGCCACGTATCTGTACCATGGAGCTGAATGAACCCGGCTGACCGTCCTGCTGGCGGATTTGCACACCGGCAATCTTTCCTTGCAGGCTCTGTGCAACACTGGTACTTTTGGTGCTCAGCACCTTTTCACCACTAAGAGTAGAGATGGCTCCTGTCAGCGTTTGCTTTTTCTGGGTACCGTATCCCACAACTACGACTTCGCCCAAAACAGCTTCATCCTCTTTCAGTATCACTCTAATAGGATTTTCACTCCCTACCTTGATCTCCTGAGTCTGGAAACCGATATAAGATATCTGAAGAACAGCATTCTTCTCCAGGTTTTGCAATACAAACTCACCGGACAGGTCTGCCACAGCATTCTTATTATTAGCTCCTTTCACCACAACAGTTGCACCAACCAACGGATTGCCTTCCTGGTCAATCACTTGCCCTTTAAATTGTGCATGTTGTGCATATGCCATTGTAGTACACAATAACATGATGCACCCTAACAGGGTACGTGCTAAATGATTCATGTGTTTTATCATATTAACAAAAGATTTTAACTATACAATTACATAAAAATTCTCTGGATATTGCGTATCCAACTTTGCAGTGGATACGGTGTGGGGTCTCATTTCATCTTCTCTCTTAACATAGGCATTCTATTTTAGGGTTAACATTCTTATTTTATTGTTACGTAACGAAAGTCTTGTTTATCCGCCTGCGGAAGCACAGGGGCTTCCAGGCGGTTGTCGATAATACGGTCCCAATACGAACTCAAATCCAATATCTTTCCCTCTTCAACTACAAATTCTTTAATTTCAATTTGTCTCTTTTCGCAGGAAGGAAGTCCGGCAGGTTCCGATATCACTTTATTGAAGGAGATTCGTTCCTTACCATACTTCTTCGTAATTCTGAAAGTGATGGACTTCGTTTGAGGATCGGCAGTCAGCACTCCCCAGAAGTTCGGATAGAACAGAGGGATATTGACTGCCTCGTCATCGGTTACAACAGGAGCAAGACGCAATTCCTTCCGGGGAATATTGACACCGGCACCAGCCAGCACGTCGGTAGAGAACCAAGTTACCGGAGCCGTCATATAGGTTATATCACTGGGATTCCATAAGTTCTGTGTCCATGTCCAGCCTTTGCGCAAGTGCACCAGCTGGATATGCTTCATGATGTCCATAGCATCGTCGTAGAATCCGGCCTGCATACCGGCCAGGGCTGTATAGCTTTCCAAGTAGAAAGGCCAGCATTGTGAACCTCTGTTATCGATACCCCGGTTCAGATTAATATCCCACACCTTGTTGGCATAATAATCGGGAGACTTGGAAAGAGATATTTTGCACTGGGATACAATGGATGCTTTCACAATATCCATCGGGTAAACATCTCCCCATCCACAATAGCGGCTCAGGAACTGACCTGCCAACTGACCGGTAAACAACACATTATCCAGCCTTTTGGAACCATCCGGTTCACAACCATAAGCAAAGAAACGTCCGTTCCACAATTTCTGAATAGCTTCTTTCTGTGAGGTGGCAAACTGCTGCTGCGCCTGTTCTACAATTGTTTTGTCTCCAACCGCTTCTCCTACAGCTTCATAAGCTTTCAGCGTAGCCAGCCATACACCTGCATAATAAGAATACAAGGGAGGATGAGAAAAATCGTCATAAGTAGTGGGGCCGACAGGAATCGTACTACCCGCAGGCATGCGGCCATACAGAAACTTCATGGCACGCTTAATGCCCGTCAGGTGTTTCTTCAGATACTCGGTATCGCCGGTCTGCTCATAATCCTTCACGAGTTGGATAATCCAACCGGAAGCATTGTCCAGCATCCACCCCTTCTCGGTCGGTACACGTCCGCCGATAGTGCCCATACCTACATAGTAATGTCCGATAAAGTGGAGTATATATCCTTCCGGGTCCATAGCATCTGCAAAAATATCCATCTCCGAACGGTCCAGTTGGGTAAAGAATTTCTGATAGAAGGGATGTGAACTCAGACGTTGGTCCATTGTTCCGGCAAAGCCACCCATAGCTCCTTCGTTGACCATGACATCACCTCCTTTGGTAAGCACCATATTGGTATAAATGACGTATCCGCTATTGATCAATTTGAATTTATACCAATCCGGAAGGGTACTTTCAAGAACCGGCTTCTGCCATTCCGTAGTTTGCCGGGCTATTCTTGCTCTGTTGGAGGCAGCATAGCTCAACATAGCATCCATGGTCTTGAAATAATTATGATAGTACTTATTATAATCGGCTCCACACGGCCAGTAGCTACCTATCGGAGCAACTGCCGCATCAATATGAAGTTCGGGAGCATACCAAGCAAGCATAAAACGGATTGTTTTCTTTTGTCCGGCTTTTAGCTGTGTCTTAACAGCCAGTACGGATGCGGAAGAGGACTGTGACTGCTCTGTCAACACCTCCTTAGCAGGCAGCAAAGTAAATTCCCCGTTTGTTCGGAACTGTTCCCATGCATCGGAATTGGCAGAGCAGGAAGGAAGATAAGATACGTTCTTTTCACCTTCTACTGCAACCACAACCTGGTTCACATAATTCTGGAAAGTCAGCTTACGAGGTTGCAGACTGCCCGCAGCATATTGTATCAGCCCTTTCAGGGTTTCCAACTGATAGGGTTCCACATAAGTTTTAGCCTTTTCGCGCAAGGGCCAGTTTTCTCCATTATTTATATTAGCTCTTCCTTCGCTCAATAACTGACCGTTATCAAACCCGTCCAAACTTCTCGGGTCACTGAACAGTCCGATGAAATCTTCCCAAGAGAAAGCCAGTGCAGCCTCCATATCTTCCTGAGATAACAGATCGACCTCAAACCATACTACCGGCAAAGAAGAATCCTTCACATTGTGCGGCACCAACCCTGAATAGGCACGGATAACGGGCGCCACCTTCAGATTATTATTTTCATAACTCAGCTCCGCCGTGGGAAACAAACCTTTATATTGAGTATGTTCCACCCCTTTCATTCCATACAGAGTACGGTGGTCTCTGACCAGGCGGACAGCTTCCTGTTCGTCGCCCTTACGTGTCCACAAAGAAAAGAAAGAATATTCCGAGCGCTTTATAGGAGTATGGATATTGTTTATTCCTATTCTGGTGAACTTGCCACTCGGGGCAAAATTAATATTACCTACCCCGATACCTCCCAATGGCACTCCACTTGTGTCTTCATGGTCTTTTAATGAAAGGTAGTCATAATTGGTTTCTCCACCTAACACTCCACTTTGAAGGTTGAACTTTGTGTTAGCCTCGTCGACACCATAATTGTTTTGATTTTCTTCCTGCCCGTGTAAAGCAAATACTCCTGCGAGGCAAAAAGCTAAAGAAACAAAGGTTCTTTTACTCATACATGTGTTTTTTAAGATTAATAATAGAAGTTATGAATCTGTTCTACTTTCGTTATCGCTACGAAAGCAAAAATAGATGCTGATAGATTACAATAGCGATTACATCAGGGTTAATCGGAGGTTAATTCTAAGAGTTATTTCATTAATTACCTGGTTAATCAAGCAATTTCATGCTCTATGACATAAAAAAGTGAGCATAAAAAAAGGTCTCAAAGATAGAGACCTGCAATTGAAGGTAATCCGCCCTGCCTTTTCAATTATTGAAAGTTCATCCTTAAATCATTGTGAATAATATCAGAGTAAGAATGCGGATAGTTATTCCCCATGCTTTTACTATATTCTGCAATATATAAATAGTATTTCTTCATGGCCTGATCCTCTTTCTTTAGTTTATGATAAGCATTCAGCAAATACCATAAAGCTGTATCACTTAAAGAATCGAACCTCAACCAAATCTCTGCCGATTGAACCACCTGCTCGTACGCACCTTTGGTGTACAGGTTGTTCAGTTCGATCATCAATATTTTGTGCAGCTCATATTCCTGTTCACTCTTAAAGCTGTCGAACATGGATTCATCAACTGACTTCAGAAATTTCCCACGTGATAATATTTCTATTAAGGATTGACTGACTTCCTGCGATGCGTCACTTTGCCTGATTTTATCTATCTGTTCAAGGTATTTCTGGTAATCACAGTAAAAGTTCTCCGACAGTTTGATAGAATAGCGGCTATTAGTATACACCAGTTCAATGCCTTCCAGGTCATCCAATATCTTTCTCAATCTATTTATCGTAACGCCTTTCAGGTTCTTGGCACTGCTTAGTTCTTTCTCAGGCCATAACAACCCGTAGATGTAGGTCGAAGTAATACCTTCTTTATTTCCTATACCGTTTAAAAAAGTAAGCAGGAATAACTGTTTTATTTTGGCACTGAACAGATGGGTTATGTCTCTTCCCTTCTTATCAAGCATTGTGAATTCACCAAACAAGTACAACGCATTGGCCTGTGATGCACTTTTATCTTTAGCTTGAATATGCACACCCTCAAGATCGGATATTGTTTCGGGAATCTGCCGCCCTGCTTTCTTCTTTCTCAGATAAATCACCACAGCTATAATCAACACCAATACTATAACAACAGTTACAAGAACAACCCCTACAGGAAATGTCTCTTTTGCAGAATATAACAACAGCGCATTCTCGGCAATAGCCGGTGCTGCCAAAGAATAAAACCGGGTAACAGAAGACTCACCGCCATGCTCGTCAAACTCTTGCGTGCAACAATAGAACTCCTTCGTTTTATTGTTATAGTAAAGGTTGGCATTCGATAAAATAGCTTTCGATTCCATCGGAATGGAATTGCCCAGCACCTCATAAGAATCATCTTCTAAAGAAAACTTATATAGCTGCAGGTGAGAAGAAGCCTCCTGCATAGGATAGCACAATGTATAGAAAGCCGTCTTGTCGTCGGATAAGAGAAGGTTTCTCACCGGAACAATCTGAGTTCCATGATATGAAAAATCTCGTACTTTCTGTATAGTCGAATCTCTCAGGCTTATTTTATAAAGATCATAATAATATATCTTTCCGAGACTCTGGTCTCCGCTATTATTGCCGGTTCCTCCAAACAACAGCAACTCATCAGAGTTCAAAGCCCCCATAGAAGAGAAAAAACGGGGAGCAACAAAATCTCCTTTCAGATTAACCGTATTCCACGCTTTCCGGTTCAAATCATACACTTCCAAAGTATTGGTGTACTTGCGAGAACCAAAGCCTCCAAAAATGTAAAACTTGTTTTGAATCGTATCCAGATAGGAAGAATGATGATGCCGCTGTGAAGACAAGAATTTATCATCGACCTTCTCTACCTCTCCCGTAAGCACATTCAGAGAGCAGATGGTGCAGGAGTCCAGATGGTTGTCCACTTCATAGATATAGGCAGAATGAGTATCAGGATGATAGAAGTTTGTGCCCAAATACATCTTCATCGGAAGAGGCCGGTGTACGTCACCTTCCCAAATATTCCGGCGTATATCCAAAGTATAAAGAGAGTCTTTATTGAAATAGACAAAATTATCAGATCGGGAATCATAATTATAGCCAGCTGTAGTTTCGGACACTTGCTCGTGAAGCAAATTCCAATAATAAGATTTATTAATCAACCAGATAGGGTTAATTGCTTTTCCACGTACTTTTCCCTGCTTATCGTGTACAGAGGTACCGGTACTTTCATTTAAGGGAAACTCTATTTCCTGGGTAGCATCCGAAATGACTAAGTTCCGAATGGCAAAAGAAGGAATTTCTTCGGAAAACTTACTGCTGCCGAACATGATGGAAGGCGTCATCTCTCCAGGCATGCCCAGCCCTCCTGATTTATATTGCCGCCGGTCAATAGCGAGGCATACCGAATCTGCTTTAAGGAAAAATGATATTTTCACGGGTATCCAGCGCCGGGCACCAAGAGTCTTGTTATGTAAGGTATCTACTATTATACATTCTTTAGCCTCTATATTGAACTTCAGATAACTCCGCTCATCATTATCATAAGAGAATACGAAACTATAGATATCGCTCTTCTCAGTTTTCAAATCTTTTAAACGGAAAATATACCCGAAAGAACCGTAATCCTGAATTGCCAGGTCGTATGAAATAGAGAAGTCTCCTTTAAAGGTCAGAGGATTTTCATCAAATACAGAATAGCTTGTCTTTTGTATGGTTTCAGATTCAAACGTATTGAACTCGATCCCTTGCGCATTGCCTCGCAAGCAAAAAAAACAAAGTAATATTATGAAAAATCCTATTCTTACTCTCATTTTCCTGTCATGTAGTAGTCTATTTATTAATCAGACAAATATAGAATAAAAGAACCGGACTTATGGAAGATAAGCCCGGTTTTAACAAAAATGTATTTTAACTCTTTAGTTCGCCATCTCGGAAATGAACTTAATGCGCACCAAACGGACTTCTTCTTCTGTAAAGTCGTCTCCCAACTCATCCAGCGCATCATCAATCTTATCGGTAGTAGACTCCTTGAAGTAATCGTAGATATCGAGCAGATGATCTTCGTCCATGATGTCCTCCAGGAAATAGTCGATGTTTAACTTAGTTCCGGAATAAACGATAGCCTCTATTTCGTCCAACAGTTCCTCAAACTCGATACCTTTAGACAAAGCGATATCATCCAATGCAACTTTGCGGTCGATAGCCTGGATAATAGCTACTTTCATCTTAGATTTGTTGGCTACAGTACGTACACGCAAGTCCTCCGGACGTTCAATCTCATTTTCCTCGCAATGACGCTTGATGAGTTTACAGAATTCTTCTCCGTAACGCTTCGCCTTGCCGGCGCCTACACCCGGAATATTCTGCAATTCATCCAATGTCACCGGATAAATAGTTGCCATCGCTTCCAAAGAAGGATCCTGGAAGATGACATAAGGAGGAACTTCCAACTTCTTGGATAGCTTTTTACGCAAATCCTTCAGCATAGAATAGAGTGCCGGGTCTACCGCACAGGCGCCACCGCCGCGTGCCGGTGCTTCCTCTTCCACCTCTTCAAAGTCATTGTCTTCTGTAATCTTGAACGACTTTGGATGCTTGAGGAATTTCTTACCTTCCTCCGTCACTTTCAGCAAACCATAATTTTCGACATCTTTACTCAGATAACCGCCGATAAGAGCTTGACGGATAACAGCATTCCATGTTTTGTCTTCTTCGCCCATACCCGAGCCGAACACTTCGAGGTCTTCGTGCAGATGTGCCTGCACTTCCGAAGTTTCTTTACCTTGTATTATGTCTATAATATAGTCCGCTTTAAAATTCTCTTTCACCGCGAGAATAGCTTCAATCACGGTACACAATAATTCCTGAGCTTCCACTTGTTTTTTGGGGTTTAAACAGTTGTCACAATTACCACAATTCTCTTCTGTATACTCTTCACCGAAATAATGAAGCAATGCTTTTCGGCGACATACAGACGATTCGGCATACGCAGCAGTCTCCAGCAGAAGCTGCTTGCCTATTTCCTGCTCTGCCACAGGTTTGCCTTGCATGAACTTTTCGAGCTTCTGCAAGTCCTTGTTGGTATAGAAAGTAATACACTGTCCTTCTCCTCCATCTCTTCCGGCACGTCCGGTCTCCTGATAATATCCTTCCAGACTCTTGGGGATATCATAATGGATCACATAACGTACGTCAGGCTTGTCGATACCCATACCGAAAGCAATGGTAGCCACAATCACATCAATTTTTTCCATCAGGAAGTCATCTTGGTTTTGTGTACGTGTGGCAGAATCCATACCGGCATGATAAGCGCGGGCATTGATGCCGTTTGCCTGCAGGATTTCAGCAAGTTCCTCCACTTTCTTCCGGCTCAGGCAATAGATGATGCCTGATTTCTCGGGATTGTTCTTGATGAACTTGATGATATCCTTATCTACGTTAGTTGTTTTAGGGCGTACCTCATAATAGAGGTTCGGACGGTTGAATGACGACTTGAACACCTGCGCATCCACCATACCCAGGTTCTTCTGGATATCATGCTGTACCTTAGGCGTAGCAGTCGCAGTCAACGCTATCAACGGAGCTTTTCCAATTTCATTGATAATAGGACGGATACGGCGATATTCCGGACGGAAGTCATGCCCCCACTCAGAGATACAGTGGGCTTCGTCTACGGCATAGAAAGAGATCTTTACCGTCTTCAGAAATTCCACGTTCTCCTCTTTCGTCAACGATTCCGGAGCTACATAAAGTAACTTCGTTTTACCACTGATGATATCGGACCTGACCTGATCTATCGCACCTTTATTCAAGGAAGAATTGATGAAATGAGCTATTCCATCTTCCTCACTGAAGTTACGCATCGCGTCGACCTGGTTCTTCATCAAAGCAATCAGAGGAGAGATTACAATAGCCGTGCCTTCCATCATTAAAGAAGGTAACTGGTAGCATAAGGACTTACCTCCACCAGTAGGCATCAACACGAAAGTATCGTTACCTGCCAACAGATTCTGTATGATTGCTTCCTGATTTCCTTTAAAAGTGTCGAACCCGAAGTATTTCTTCAGCTGGTCTGTCAAATTAGTCTTCTTCCCTGCCATGATTCATTAGGTTGTTGTTTATTGAGTTAACTTTAAATAGTTGCCCTTCGGTATATCTTCGAATGAAGAGCTCTAACAAAGTTATAAACAACTTCTTAAATTTCAAGCATAATCCGCCGAATATTTTCAATAAAAAACAAAAAAGTCGGTTTCACTCTGTATTACCATCTGATTTTAAGCACTTTGTAGTCTTGCCATATTTGCTTTTTCAAGTTGGCGTTTTGCGTAATCCAGTGTCACCACAAAGCTATCTTTGTGTTCGGACGGGATTTCGAACATAACATCCATCATGATTGTCTCCACAATAGAGCGTAAACCACGGGCACCCAACTTGTATTCAATCGCTTTATCAACGATATATTCAAATACAGCATCTTCAAAAGTAAGCTTCACATGATCCATTTCAAACAGCTTGATGTATTGCTTGATAATAGAGTTCTTCGGCTCCGTGAGAATAGCACGCAGTGCTGCGCGGTCCAAAGGATTCAAATAGGTCAATACCGGAAGACGGCCGATGATTTCGGGTATCAGTCCGAATGCCTTCAAATCCTGAGGAGCAATGTATTGCATCATATTATTCTTATCGATAACAGCCGTATTGCGTACAGCGCTATATCCCACCACATGGGTGTTCAGGCGTTGGGCAATCTTCTTCTCGATGCCATCAAAAGCACCGCCGCAAATGAACAGAATATTCTTGGTATTTACCGGAATCATCTTCTGGTCAGGGTGCTTACGTCCACCTTGTGGCGGAACGTTTACCACTGAACCTTCCAGAAGTTTCAGCAATCCTTGCTGTACACCTTCACCGCTCACATCACGGGTGATAGACGGATTATCGCTCTTACGGGCAATCTTGTCTATTTCGTCAATGAACACAATACCTTGTTCGGCTTCGGGTACATTGTAATCTGCCACCTGCAACAGACGGGTCAGAATACTCTCAATATCCTCACCCACGTAACCGGCTTCGGTCAACACCGTTGCATCTACAATCGTAAAAGGTACATGCAGCAGTTTGGCGATGGTACGTGCCAGCAACGTCTTACCCGTACCTGTACTACCTACCATAATAATATTGGATTTTTCAATTTCCACATCATCTCCACCGTCTTTCTGGAGCAGACGCTTATAATGGTTGTACACCGATACCGACAAGAAACGTTTGGCGTCATCCTGACCAATGACATACTGATCAAGAAAATCCTTAATCTCTACGGGTTTAGGAAGTTCTTCCAGATTCAGCTTCGTGGCACCGCCCTTTTTGTTCGCCCCCAAGGCCTCTTGAGTAATCTCATAGGCCTGGGTAGCACAACTATCACAGATGTAACCGTTCATCCCCGTAATGAGGAAACCGACTTCATCTTCAGAGCGTCCGCAGAAACTGCATCTGTTTTTATTCTTTCTTGAATCTGCCATATTTATTTTTTAATCAACACTTCATCTACCATACCATATTCTTTGGCTTCCTGAGCCGTCATCCAATAGTCACGGTCTGAATCAGCCCATACCTTGTCGAAAGGAGTATGAGAATGGTCGGCGATAATAGTATAAAGTTCTTTCTTCAACTTCTGGATTTCACGTGCTGTAATCTCAATATCCGAAGCTTGTCCCTGCGCACCACCCATCGGCTGGTGTATCATCACGCGGGAGTGGGTCAATGCAGAGCGCTTGCCTTCGGCACCTGCTACCAGCAACACAGCTGCCATACTGGCCGCCATACCCGTACAGATAGTGGCTACATCACTGCTGATGAACTGCATGGTATCGTAAATACCCAGGCCGGCATATACCGAACCGCCCGGCGAGTTGATATAGATAGAGATATCCTTACCCGGATCTACCGAATCCAGATAAAGCAACTGCGCCTGCAATGTATTGGCAGTATAGTCGTCTATCTGCGTACCGAGGAAGATGATGCGGTCCATCATCAGGCGGGAGAATACGTCCAACTGTGTAACGTTGAGCTGACGCTCTTCAAGGATATAGGGATTCAAATAACCGGCTTGTGACTTAATCACATCGTCCAGCACCAAGCTGTTCATACCTAAATGCTTGGTGGCGTATTTTCTAAATTCATCCATTTTCTTGCTGTTTTTAAATTTAATATAGTTGCAAAGAAACGAAAAAGAACACAGAGACACAAAAAAACACAGAGTTATAGTTTGTCAAACTCTGTGTTTCTTTATAAAATTTAGCCGCAGGCTGGCAAAGTCTTATGCAAACATCTTGTTAAACTCTTCCATTGAAACTGTCTTATTGTCCAGTTTCACCTGAGCCTTCAGTGCTGTGGCCAATCTGGCTTCAACAACACGGTTTACCAAGCCTTCGATGCTTTCTTTCTTCTTCAGCATTTCTTTGGAATAGTTTTCCAGAATTTCATCGGGTACGCTCATCATACCATATTGTGCAAACTGTGCACGGGTAGCTTCTTTAGCCATATTGGTGATATCTTCCTGTTCAACCTTGATATCGTTAGCTTTCACCAACTGTTCTTTAATCAGGTGCCAGGTCAGTTCTTCGATGCTCTTGTCGTAATTGTCTTCTACGAACTTTTCATCCTTATCGGGGTTGTTCAGACGCATGATGCGCTTCAGCAGTGCATCCGGGAATTCCAGCTTACCTACTTTCTCCATCAACACCTTACGTGCATCGATCAGGAACTTATAGTCGCTGTCGGCAACAAACTGAGCGGCAATAGCTTCTTTCACTTTGGCACGGAATTCTTCTTCGGTCTTCACTACACCTTCACCAAATACCTGGTCAAAGATTTCCTGAGTCAAGTCGCCGGGTACGAAGCGGGTAACCTCTTCTACCTGGAAGCTGAAATTAGATTTCATATTTGCAACAGCCTCTTTCTCAATCTTCAGCAAAGAAGACAGTTCGGCATCGTTTCCATCCCAAGCAGTGTACGGGTTGAATACGAGTACATCATTCACCTTTGCACCGGCAAAGATAGCCTTCTGTTCGTCATTCTTCATGTAAGACGGCATCATAACGGCACCTTCCACCTGAACGCCGCCTTCTTTTGTATTACCCTCTTCATCGAGTTCGGCAAGCAAACCTTTCAGCATGTCGTTATCTTCGTAAACATCCACCTGATCGTACTTACCATTGCGTTGAGTATAAGCTTTGATCTGGTTGTTCACCATATCTTCCGTTACCTCAATCGTATAGTAGTCTACTTTATCTTTGTCACTGACCTCAGCCTTGAATTCAGGAGCCAGAGCAATGTCGAACAAGAATTCGAATTCTTCCATTGTATCGAAGTCGATTTCCTGCTGCTTGTCTTCGTTCGGCAGAGGTTCGCCCAGTATTTCAACTTTGTTGTCTTGGATATACTTATATACTGCATCGGAAAGCAGCTTGTTAACTTCTTCGGCTATTACTGACTTACCATACATTTTCTTAACCAGGCTCATCGGCACCATACCTTTACGGAAACCGGGGATCTGAGCTTTCTGACGGAAATTTTTCAATGATTTGTCTACCTTTTCCTGATAGTCTGCTTTCTCAAGCTTTACAGTAAGCAATGCGCTTACCTTGTCAATGTTTTGCAATGAAACGTTCATTCTGACAATTATTTATTTGATTTATACTTTATTCCATATCTCAAATGAGGGTGCAAAATTAGCGTTATTCTTTCAATTATCAAAAAACATTGCCGAATTATTTCCCTGCATCCTACAAATACAACACATAACCTGACAGAATCAAACCGGATTCTGTCATCAGTTGAAAAACAAATAGTAATTATTTAAAGACCTTGAGCCCATATTCGAAAGAAAAATGAAAAAATAATTGCTGAAAAACATTGTTAATCGGAATATTATATGTTTCTTTGCTGCGGAATGATGGTGCATTAGTTTCTCGATTTCTATTACATAGTTTTTACTTCCGTTCAAAAAACGTTTTTGTAAACTCTCTGTCGTTTTAATCCTTTTATTATTCAGCCCACCTTCCAAGAGAGTTTTATTCATTTATTTATTTTATCATTTTTCATTATGAACATTTATGTTGGAAACCTTAACTACCGCGTTAAGGAAGGTGACCTGCAGAAGGTCATGGAAGATTACGGTGCAGTATCTTCTATCAAATTTATCAATGATCGCGCAACCGGACGTTTCAGAGGCATCGCTTTTGTAGAAATGGAAGACGGCGCTGCTGCAGCCAAAGCTATTTCTGAACTGGATGGAGCCGAATTCTTCGGACGCCAAATGGTAGTGAAAGAAGCAAGACCTCCGAAATACTAATTATAAAGGAGAATGAAAAAAAGACCGCCAAAAGCGGTCTTTTTTTATTATAGGAATGGCTGAACGAAAGAGCCACTATTTCATAAAGTCTTTCCGACGAAGTACGAAGCTATTACTCAAGTATTTTTCACGCACAATCTTGTTTTCGGCCAGCTCTTCCGGAGTACCCTGGAAAAGGATTTTACCTTCAAACAATAAGTAGGCACGGTCGGTAATGCTCAATGTTTCCTGTACATTATGGTCGGTAATCAAAATGCCGATATTACGGTCCTTCAGCTTCCACACAATCTGCTGAATGTCTTCTACGGCAATAGGGTCGACTCCGGCAAAAGGTTCATCAAGCATAATAAACTTAGGGTCGATGGCAAGACAGCGGGCAATCTCCGTACGACGGCGCTCACCACCGGACAACTGGTTACCTTTATTCTTTCGCACCTTCTGCAAACGAAATTCAGCAATCAAGCTTTCCAGTTTCTCCTTCTGATACTCCAAAGGTTTATCAGTCATTTCAAGCACAGATGTAATGTTATCTTCCACACTCATCTGGCGGAACACGGATGCTTCCTGTGCCAAATAGCCAATACCCGTCTGCGCACGCTTATACACCGGATATTTCGTAATATCCAGGTCATTCAAGAAGATGCGGCCCTCATTCGGAGTAATCAGCCCCACGGTCATATAGAACGAGGTTGTCTTACCGGCACCGTTCGGTCCCAGCAACCCTACAATCTCACCTTGCTTCACATCAATGGAAACATGGCTCACCACCGTACGCTTACCGTACTTTTTAACCAAATCTTCCGTGCGAAGCACCATTCTGCTTTCTTCCATACTTGCGTTATTTTGCCGCAAATGTAGCAAAAATAAGCTGAAATGATGTACATTTGCACACAAATACTTATGAGTTATGATTAAAGCATTCAGAACAGTGGGAAGATATATCATACTGATGGGCCGTGTATTTGCCCGTCCCGAACGTATGCGTATGTTTTTCCGCCAATATGTCAACGAGTTAGAACAGCTCGGTGTAAATTCTATCGGCATCGTATTGTTGATATCGTTCTTCATCGGAGCCGTAATCACCATACAGATCAAGTTGAACATCGAAAGTCCTTTCATGCCCCGTTGGACAGTGGGATATGTTACCCGCGAAATTATGCTGCTGGAGTTCTCATCCTCTATCATGTGTCTGATTCTTGCGGGAAAAGTCGGTTCCAACATTGCTTCCGAGCTAGGCACCATGCGGGTAACCCAGCAGATAGATGCACTTGAAATCATGGGAGTCAATTCTGCCAATTACTTGATTCTACCTAAAATTGCAGCTATGGTGACAACCATTCCGCTGATGGTAACGTTCAGTATATTTGCCGGCATCATTGGTGCTTTCTGTACCTGCTGGTTTGGCGGTATCATGTCGGCTGTCGATTTGGAATACGGTCTGCAATACATGTTTGTGGAATGGTTCATTTGGTGCGGTATCATCAAGTCCCTGTTCTTTGCCTTCATCATTGCCAGCGTATCGGCCTTCTTCGGCTATACGGTCGAGGGTGGGTCCATCGAAGTAGGAAAAGCATCCACCGACTCCGTAGTATGCAGCAGCGTACTTATCTTGTTTGCCGACTTGATACTGACGCAGTTGCTGATGGGATAAGGAGAAATTTCAAAATTCTCAATTTTCAATTCTTAATTAAACAAAGAATGATCGAACTGAAAGGACTTTATAAGTCATTTGAAGAAAAAGAGGTACTGAAAGATATTAATGCCACTTTCGAAAATGGGAAAACCAATCTAATCATAGGTCAGAGTGGTTCAGGAAAGACTGTACTGATGAAGTGCATCGTAGGGCTGCTAACGCCGGACAGAGGAGAACTGCTATACGACAGCCGTAACTTTCTTGCCATGAGTAAAAAGGAGAAGAAAGCGCTCCGCCGGGAAATGGGAATGATTTTTCAAAGCGCCGCCTTATTCGACTCCATGACAGTACTAGACAATGTCATGTTCCCTTTGAACATGTTCAGCAACGACACTCTGCGCGACCGTACCCGCCGTGCCATGTTCTGTCTGGAACGCGTCAACCTGATTGAAGCCAAAGATAAATTTCCCGGAGAAATCAGCGGCGGTATGCAGAAGCGTGTAGCCATTGCCCGCGCCATTGCCCTGAACCCTCAATACCTGTTTTGCGACGAGCCGAACTCCGGCCTGGACCCCAAAACATCACTTGTCATCGACGAACTGGTGCAGGACATCACCCGAGAGTACAACATGACTACCCTCATCAACACCCACGACATGAACTCCGTAATGGGTATCGGCGAAAAGATTATCTACATTTACGAAGGTTGCAAAGAGTGGGAAGGCAGTAAAGACGATATCTTCACCTCCACCAACGAACGCCTGAACAATTTCGTCTTTGCTTCAGACTTATTCCAAAAGGTAAGAGAAGTAGAGCTTCAAAACATTGAAGGCTAACAGCCTGAAGTCTTCCCTACCCCTATAAAAAGAGACATCCGGAACACACGTTCCAGATGTCTCATCCTCATAAAACCAGTTAATAGAATTGACTTATATCATCACGATATATTTTGATTGTCTTCATTGCTTCATTAAAAGCATGAAGCACAATTTCAATTACATGGCAAAGGTACATAAAACTATGCAATAAAAAAAACCACAGAAAGCTATAATGAACAGAAATTTAGAGGAATTACTCAACAATAACTATTCCCCTCAAAACCCCGTCCAACACCATGCCTAGGGCTGTTTTAGCTTTTGGTTCACTGCTAAATCTTCTACGAAATGTTTAAACATAAAATTCTTGTCTTTTAACATTTAAAGCATTTCCTACATATTTATTCATCTCTTACTTCTGCCTGATATAAATATTAATCGGTGTTCCGGTCAAATTCCATTTCTCGCGCATCTTATTCTCCAGGAAACGTCTGTACGGCTCTTTCACATACTGAGGAAGATTTGCGAAATATACAAACGAAGGTACTTGAGTATTAGGTAACTGCGTGATATATTTTATTTTGATATATTTGCCTTTGATTGAAGGAGGCGGATACGCCTCGATCAGCGGGAGCATTTCCTCGTTCAGACGAGCAGTCGGAATACGTACCATACGGTTCTCGTATACATTACGCGCCTCTTCCAAGACCTTCAAGATACGCTGTTTGGTCGTTGCCGAACCAAAGATAATGGGGAAGTCCACAAACGGGGCAAAACGGTTACGGATGGCATCCTCAAAAGTCTTCATTACTTTCACAGTCTTATCCTGCACCAAATCCCACTTATTCACCACTACTACCAAGCCTTTGGCATTCTTCTGAATCAAAGAGAAGATATTCAAATCCTGGCTCTCCACACCTCGCGTAGCATCAAGCATCAAGATACAAACATCTGAGTTCTCAATGGAACGGATAGAACGGATTACAGAATAATATTCCAAATCCTCATTCACCTTATTCTTCTTACGGATACCCGCAGTATCTACCAAATAGAAGTCAAAGCCGAATTTATTATAGCGGGTATAAATAGAATCACGCGTAGTTCCTGCTATTTCCGTCACAATATTACGGTCCTCTCCAATAAAAGCATTGACGATGGAAGACTTTCCGGCATTCGGGCGTCCTACTACTGCAAAGCGGGGAATATCCTCATCCAAAATCTCATCCGATTCTTTATTGAACTTACTGACAATAAGGTCCATCATATCTCCCGTACCACTACCAGTCACGGCCGAGACACAATAAGGATCGCCCAAGCCCAAACTATAAAATTCAGGGGCATTGTATTGCAACTCATTGTTATCGGTTTTATTGGCAATCAGTAACACCGGCTTATTGGCACGGCGCAATATAGTAGCTACTTGCATGTCGAGGTCGGTAACTCCGTTCATCACATCCACCACAAACAGAATCACGTCAGCTTCTTCTACTGCCATCAGCACCTGCTTGCGGATCTCTTCTTCGAAGATATCGTCGGAATTCACTACCCATCCACCGGTATCCACTACTGAAAACTCACGCCCTAACCATTCGGTCTTGCCGTATTGACGATCGCGGGTTGTTCCCGCTTCTTCGTTCACAATTGCCTGACGTGTTTTGGTCAGACGATTAAATAATGTAGACTTTCCCACATTGGGACGTCCTACGATTGCAACTAAATTTCCCATAGTTCACACTCTTTGTTTTTGCGACTGTCACAGTCGTATGAATAACTCTTAGTCCAGCTGATAACCGAAATTGCGTAATTCCTTGTCCGAACTGCGCCAGTCTTTATCAACCTTCACAAATGTCTCCAGGAAAATCGTCTTCCCGAAGAACTTCTCCAAATCCCGGCGAGCCTCGGTAGCGACTTTCTTCAAAGCCTTTCCCTGCTTGCCTATTATAATACCTTTCTGCGAATCGCGCTCCACGTAAATCACCACGCTGATATGTATCTTCTTCGCTTCTTCCTTAAACTGTTCTACTACCACCTCTACCGAATAAGGTATTTCCTTATCGTAGTACAATAGTATTTTCTCACGGATTATCTCAGTCACAAAGAAACGTGCCGGTTTGTCGGTCCACTGGTCCTTATCAAAATAAGGCGGTGAATCGGGCAAGAGTTCCTTTACCCGTCTCATCACATAATCCACATTAAACCTCGTGGTGGCCGAAATAGGAATAATCTCTGCTTTCGGAAGCAGTTCCTTCCATGCCTCTACCAGTTCCACAAGCTTCTCCTGATTACTCAAATCAATCTTATTGATGAGCAACAGTACCGGAACCTCCATGCGGCTCACTTTCTCTACAAAATCATTATGCTTGTCGGGCGTCTCAACCACATCCGTCACATACAGCAATACATCTGCATCCGTCAGTGCCGAAGTAGAGAAATTCAGCATAGACTCCTGCAACTTATAGTTAGGCTTCAGCACTCCCGGTGTATCCGAGAATACAATCTGCATATCGTCCGTATTATAGATACCCATAATCCGATGACGGGTAGTCTGGGCTTTGAAGGTGGCGATGGAAATACGCTCACCTACCAAAGCATTCATCAATGTCGATTTACCTACATTGGGATTCCCCACGATGTTCACAAAACCTGCTTTATGCATGACTTTAGTATTTGAATTGAGACAAAAAAACGCATCGAATCGAAATAGGATGCGTTTTTATCGTATATTTTCAGCAACAACCGTTACTGCTGTTTCTTTCCGTCGTATCCCCACTTCACGTAAACGGCTCCCCAAGTAAAACCGGCGCCGAATGCCGTAAAGATAAGGTTATCGCCTTTCTTCAGTTTTTCTTCAAAGTCCCAGATACAAAGTGGAAGTGTACCGGCACTTGTATTACCATAATGGTCGATGTTAATCATCACCTTCTCATGAGGAACTCCCAAACGGTTTGCCACTGCATCGATAATGCGGAGGTTTGCCTGATGAGGAACCACCCAGTCGATAGTTTCATTTGTCAAGCCATTCTTTTCAGCAATAGCAGCACTGACATCCGACATGTTGGATACCGCATATTTAAACACCGTACGGCCTTCCTGATAGATGTAATGCATGTGATTGTCTACCGTGAAATAAGAAGGAGGGCAAACAGAACCGCCTGCTTTCATATGCAGGAACGGCAACCCTTTACCGTCTGTTCTCAAGATAGCATCCATAATACCTACATCTTCCGTTGTCGGCTCTAACATGAAAGCGGCAGCACCGTCACCAAAAATAGGACAAGTAGCGCGTTCAGTATAATCCACCATCGACGACATTTTGTCGGCTCCCACAATGATAACCTTCTTATATCTTCCGGAACGTATGAAGTTGGCCGCTGTCTCCATTACATAGAGAAAACCGCAGCAGGCTGCTTGTAAGTCAAAAGCATATGCATTCTTCAGCCGAAGCTTATCACACAAAATGGAAGCAGTAGAGGGGAAATGATAATCAGGAGTAGTAGTAGCGACAATAACCAAATCGATATCATCGGGATCGGAACCGGTACGTTGCATCAATTGCTTTGCAGCCTTACGCGCCATGTACGAACTTCCCAATCCTTCTTCATTCAGGATACGTCTTTCCTTTACTCCGATACGGGTCATAATCCATTCATCATTGGTATCTACCATTTTGGAGATTTCGTCGTTTGTCAAGACGTAATCCGGTACATATCCTCCGACTCCTGTAATTACTGCATTTATTTTTTCCATTAAAATCTTGTTTACGTATAGGAATACTTAAACAACGGTAGTCTAAAAAGGTTTGCTCATTCAATGTACAAATCTTTTCAGACGCCCGATATTTAAGTATAAGTTTTAGTCAAACTGCCTGCAATTTATACAGCTGCTTCCTTTTCAATAGCAAGTTTACCTCTGTAGTAACCACATGCGCCACATACAGTATGATATACATGCCATTCACCGCAATTCGGGCAAATAGCCAGTGTAGGAGCTACTGCTTTATCATGAGTTCTTCTCTTTGCAGTTCTTGTTTTTGACTGTCTTCTCTTAGGATGTGCCATTTTCTTTAATCTTTAATTGTTATCTAATATTTTCTTTAATTCGTCCCAACGCGGATCAACCGGCATTTCGGTTTCTTCATTCATCAGTTCACTTTCTTCCTCCGGAGCAGCAAAGCTATCCTCCGACATTTCATCATCGGGAGTGGTACGCAAATGCTTATTCAGCTTGCTACTCATCGCTTTGTTACACTTACCAGGAGCATGTACATGCTTCATCGGTATGGCCAAAGCAATAAACTCGTACATGAACCAGGCCACGTTAATCTCGCCTTCCTCTTCGGGGATGACAATGAGATTATCACCTTCTTCGGCATATTCATGGCCAAACTTTACCAGCAACTTATCAGTAGAGCTGACAGGCTGTTCCATATCGTCCAAACAACGGTCGCATGGTACCCACACTATACCGTCTGTCTGAAAGTTCAATTCGAAAGCACGAGATGTTCTCTTTACAACTAATACCACATTGACTTTACCCTTCTGAACCTCCGGCCCATCAATATTGGCAAAGAAAAGGTTGTCCAGTACAAACTCATACTTAGATGAATCTGCCTGCATACCTTTCAAGTCTATTTTGTATTTATCAAACTTTCCCAAAGCTTCTTTAGTTTATTCGGGCGACAAAGATACGAATAATTATCCTCATAATGTAGCATTTAGGGTAAAATATTCATTTTTTTATGCTTAATCGCCAGATATTGAACTGTAGCAAAACAAGAAAGCCCCCACATCAATCGATATGGAGGCTTCTCTCTAAAACGGCGACTACCTACTCTCCCACTGTTACGCAGTACCATCGGCGTGACCGGGCTTAACTTCTCTGTTCGGAATGGGAAGAGGTGGAACCCCGGTGCTATAGTCACCTGAATAAGGTAGACATGATGTAAGAACAGTTATAAATTATAAGCTATAACTGAAGTAAAGCTCTTGCTGAACGTATATATCCCCCATACCCGGAAGACAAAAAGTGAACGGGCAATTAGTAATGCTCGGCTATGATGTTACCACCTGTACACCTGCATCCTATCAACGTCA
>NZ_JBCEZS010000014.1:0-155225 GCF_038448625.1 Bacteroides sp. GD17 | reverse complement strand
ACCCCTCCGTCCTACGGACACCTCCCCTTTCAGGCGGAGGGGTTGGAGATACTCTTGCTCATAACTCAAGCGCGCTTGCGCGCGCTAAATTCCCATTTAAAAGAACTTGTGAAACTTGAATTTCTTATGTAATGTTCCTGATTAATCAGAACTGTCTGTCCTGAATGACAGGTGTCTTTTCCCTGAATTACAGGTGTTTTGTCACCAGCTCCCCGTTTCCACCACTACCGTCCTCCCAATGCCCGACGGTTGCCGTTACGTTTACCGCCTTTGGATCGAGTGAGGAAGGATCGGGAATTTCTACTGAAACGGTGTAGGATATTCCTCCTGCGCCTACGCCTCCTTCAAAGTGGATGGGCAGACCGGTGTAGACCAGGTCGTTCTCCGGCTCTTCATCCACAGCCAGGCGCAGGTCTATGGTGAACTCCGCTTCCGGCTGTACCAGTACAAAGCCTGGCAGCTCGGCAACGCCTGCTTCGAAGGGGAAACAGTTGCCTGACTTCTCACTGTCATAGAGGATGACGGGCGGTGCCGGAGTGCCGCACTCCAACTTTTCGGTGATCAGTGAAAGCGTCACTTCCTGCGCCAGCCCGTTCAGGCGGAGTGAACGGATGCTGTATTGTTCGGGATTTTCTACATCCAGTTTCAGTCGGAAGCTCAGTTGGGTGAGCAGGTGGCGGTGTACCAGCATCTTTTCTGTATCTGCCGTGAAGGGATTCTCCGCCGATCCGTTTTGTTCGGCTGTCAGCATCAGGTCTTCTTCCCCGGTGAGGGTGTATGTCAGTGTTCCGTCTTCTGCCGGTGATGCGGGAGGGTAGAATCCGCGCAGGTAAACGGGGGTGCCGTCCGTGGGGTAATACCGCACGGGGACAAGGGTAATCTCATTGCCTGTTGCAACGCCGTCCCAGCATTGTGTATAGCTTCCTGAAACGCTTCCGCATGCCACGCATACGGGAGTACCGTCGAAAGCGTCTACTGCGGCTCGGGTACGGATACCGATATACAGTTGTATGGGTATTGGTTCGGGCTCGGAGGAGTGTTTGGAGCAGGCTTGCAACATTGCAAGCAGGGGCAATGCGACAAACAGGGAGTGTATCGCAAGCTGTGGATAAATCTGTTTATTTTTCCATTTCATGAATTGCCGTATTATTCAGAACAAGTCGTTCAGTTTGATTTCTGCCAGATAGAGGCGCGTCATGTGATTGATTACTCCGAGTTTTGCAGCTGCACCGCGATAATGCTGGTACAGCATCTCGTGTGTGGGATGGTTGCAGTTCAGATGCTCACCGATGGCTTCCAGCAGGTCGAGCAAGGTTATCTGATAGCTGGGCCTTGCCAGTTCGTAGGCGGTCAGCAGGTCTCGCTGCTCGGTATCCTTGCAACGTATCAGTCCTCCTGCTTCGAGTTTCAGAAGCAGTTCGGAAACGGTGTTCTGTACCAGGGCATAATAGGGCAGGATTTCCTGCGTATTTCCCTGGGCTATGTCGTTGAGTACCGATATAGCCGTCTGTGTTAATGGTGTCAGCATGATATTTATGTTGGTGGTAAGTACGCAGTATATAGCTACAATGCCCTAAAGGCGCTGTAGTCCACGTCGAATTGTCTTTTTGATTAAGATTTTGTGATCAGTTTGCGAAATCCTTTTTCATTTGCTTGACTGTTTCCAATAGAGTGGGTAAGTCATACTTTATCACTTTAAAAATTTCTTCTACATCAATATGATGATACTCGTGAGCTATAATGTCACGTAATCCCATTATATCCGTCCAAGGAATATTGGTATAATGAGGCAAATAATTATGCCCAGTCTTGGCATCAATCACTTTGACGCTTTCACCGATAAAAATTAATTGCATGCAAACGCCACTCAAGGCAAACATACCGTCAGAACTACATAAAAAATTGTCAGGTGACTTTATGTAAGAGGTATTTTCATCTATCAAGATAATAGCGTCCTCTATTCTGTCTAATAAAGAAAGTATGCGAGTGGGATTAGACATAAATCAAATCTTTTGAAATGTTCTTCCCAAATAGGGATTCTGTAACTTGCTTGCTCAATCTAATAATATCAACCTTGCAGTTGAATAGTTGCTCTAACTCTTTTTTCATACGAATGCGCGTGAAAATGTCTGGTTGACCTTCATAAGCAATGTCTATATCGCTATTATCTTGTTGCTCGTCACGCGAAACAGAACCAAAGATTGCCATTCTCACCACGCCATATTGAGAGGCAGTAGTGTGAAAGTATTCGCGAAGCAATGCTATGTACTCTTTTTGTGACTTCATGAGCAAGTTGGGCTTTTTTGCAAAAATACATTTTTTCTGTATCTTATGTATGCTTTATATGAATTATTTTTGGAAAAAATATTCCTAATCGTTTCTGTTTTCCATTCCTCCCAACTTCATCCATAGCTTGCGGAAATCTTTCTCTTCTATGACGAACTCGTGCAGATAGTCCGGGATGCGCAGGTAATAGCTGATGTTGGTATCAACCCTGACCGTACTTCGTAATACGTGCGGGTACTGATGTTGCAGTCTGTACAAAGTGTGGTGATATGGATATCCAGCTCGGTGCGAAGTTGTTCGATGCATTCGCCCCAGTTATGGTAGTTGTAGTTGCTTTTAAAATTCTTCATTTATTAAATCTTTGTTAATTGTTGTTGCATTTGCAAAATGGATTACCAACAGTTGGTAATTCGGTTTTTTTCTTTCTCCGTAACTTCACGGCATATTTAAAACCAATAAGCAATGAAAGCACTCAAATCGTCCGTCTCCGTGGCGGAACTGCAAAAACTGCTCAGGCTGTGGAAGAGCAGGAATATCACCGATTCGGTCAGTACCAAACTGTTGGATCTTTATCTCGGACAGACTGCCTACATGAATGAGGAGCGCGTTTATCCGGTGGAGAACTTCTACGATCTCTGCACCTCAATGAGGTTCAAGAATACTGCTGTCATGATAGGTGCCGTCAAGCAATGCGGCTCTTTCGGCATCGTGTCCGGCAATAACATTTATGCCACATCGTCGTTCTGTTCTCCGCTTTGGAATTCGGAATGTTTTACATCTACTGCTGCCGGAGGACGCACAAAATCCGGCATTTTACCGGGAACTTTACCGGGAACTTGCCCGGCTGATAATATATATAATATATATACTAAAGGGGATTCTTCTAACGAAGAACTTTCGCCTATCGGCGATGAGGATCCTACATCAGATTCTTCCAAGGAAAATATCGTTACACCTGAATCTTTGGCTGCCGCCAAAGAGTTTTTCCATCTCATCAACAAGACTCCTTCGGAGAAAGCGCAACTGCTGACTCCACTGATAAACTGGTTTCAACTGCACGAAAAGCTGACGAGGCAACATGCCTGCGACAATCTGGTTTATCTGGTCAACGAATTACTGATCCCGTACTTTGCCGGGCAGGCCCGCTTCATGAAGTCGAACCATGCCGGACGCATCTGCTGGCTAAGCAATCTGATAAAATCGGCCCACGGGCAACGCTTGCTGAACGAGGCCGCCTGCCAGGGACGCAAGATACGCCAACAGGCCGTCGTAGAGAACCGGAACACGCAGAGGAGCAATCATCCCGTCAGCGAATTTGAATGGACAGACCCGGAGTCGGGCCTGCGGTTCTATGACGATGCAGTGGAAGGAGCGGTCAATATCCCCGACGGTGCACAGCCAAGGCCTTCGGCAGAAGCCATTTGGAACGTGTTGAGCAAGGAGTGGACACCTGATATTAATTTATAATGAAAATATGAATTTGTAATGAAAGCATTTTATTCTCTCTCTGACTTTCCCGAACGCAAAAGCGCGGGTAAGAATTTTGTAACCGTCTGCCCCAAGTGCGGAAAGAAGCATCTCTCCATCTCCAAGGCAACGGGACTGTATCATTGTTTCTACGGCGGTTGCGACTTCCACGGGAAGTTGAAAGACTTCTGGGAAGAGCGTCCGTATACGGATTCTACCTTTGGTGCAGGCACCGGGGGCAATGCCTTCGGCACGAACAAGCCTGTTTGCCGCGCAAGCGGCTGTGCAAGCGGCAATAGCGGTGCAGAAGGCGGCGGTGGAAAATCTTCCTCGGAAGTACCGATGATTCCCGAAGACTACAAACACCTTACACCGGAAGTGTTCGCCAGGATAAAACCCTTGACCGACGATCCTGAAACGACCGATCAGGATCAGCTGTCGGCCCGCCGCTACCTTGCCGACCAGGGCATCTCACTGGCAACGGCTATCGGCGCTCGTATCGGCTGCCTCACCCACCGCTGCTTCGGCAAGGAAGAGGACGGCAAGAAGTCCGTCGGGACGATATATCATTGCATCGCCTACCTGAACTACGTCAACGGGCAACCCGTCAATGCGAAGTACCGTTCGTGCGATGCCTCCCGGGTACCTGCTGCGGACGAGAACAAGGCGGCCGGTTATACCAAATGCTGGAGCCAGGACTCGCCCACCACTCCGTGTCCGCCTTATAACATCGATTGCCTCAATCCGCTCCGCGTAAGCGAGGACAGCATTCCCCGGCTGATTATCACCGAGGGCGAGAAAGATGTGCTGACGCTGACCGAAGCCGGATATCCCTACGTCATCAGCGTGCCTAACGGAGCCGCCAGCGACCTGGGGAAATCGTTTGAAGCCTTCGAGTCCTGGATAGACCAGGCGCACGACATCGTGCTCTGTGGTGACTGCGACCTGCCCGGCCGAACCTTGGTAAAGCATCTGACCGACTACTTCGGTGCCCGCTGCCTGCTCACCACATTACCCGCCGACTGCAAGGACATCTCCGACGTACTCACCACCTACGGCGTGGAAGTGGTGCGCGAAATCATCGACTCGGCCCGCCCGCAACAGACCACGGACATCATCACCGTGAACGAGCGTGCGGACGAAATAATGAATGTGCTGCACGGGGAATACGACCACGGTTACGATGTGGGCTTCGGCCCGCTGACGGATCATGTGTTTCATCCCACCGACCAGGGCGGCCTGGTGATTGAGACCGGGATGCCCAACAGCGGGAAAACCGATTTCCTGAACGACCTTACTTGCCGGCTGATGGCCAAAACAGGCCGTTACGTTTGCTACCTCTCTTTTGAAGTGCCGGACAAGAACAAGCATATCGCCCGCCTTATCCAGCTGATGCTGGGCAAGGTAAATACCGCCAACTATACGCGGGAGCAGCTACAGCCTATCGTCAGCTTTCTGAACGGGCACATGGTGCATCTCGACTTGCACGAGGTGCCGCCCACACCTGCCAATATCCTTTCGCGTGCCGACATGGTGCGGCGCACTGTACCGTTGAAATATCTCATCGTCGACCCCTATCTGTTCATGGAAGTGGAAACGGGCCGTTACAACACTGAGACGCAAGCCATCAGGAGTATGCTGACGCAGATGCAGGCATGGGGACGCATCAACCGGATATGGGTGGTCATCGTGGCTCACCCGCGCAGCCTGAAAAAGCTGAGCGGCAAGAACGAGTTGGAAGAGATTGACATGTACACCATCTCGGGGAGTGCCAACTGGGCCAATCTTGCCGACTTCATCTTCTCCATCACCCGCGTGCAACAGCCGGACCGGAACTATACCCGCCTCGACATGCTGAAAGTGCGCGACCAGGAACTCTGCCAGACGGGCAGCGTGCTCTACGTGCGCCAGCCTTGCGGGCGCTACGACGAACGGGAGTCCGAGGAGCAGGTGATGGCGGAAAGCCAGGGCAGGGTGATGACGAAAGACAGGGAGCCCTGGGTTGGGTTGATTGATAATTGATGAATTAGCTGTATCAGGGTTCACCCAGCGCCTCCACTATGAGCCGCACTTGTGCAGACGTGAAACTGCGTACTTTGTTGCAGAAGCCGGAATTGCGGAGTGCAACAGTCAGAGAGGGTTGCAGGGCGATCCAAAGCATCAGCTTGCGGCGGGCGGCACCCACGGTGATATGGGGGCTGTAGAGCCGGGCAAGTTCGCCTATGCCATAGGGGCGGATGTGAAAGGAAACGGTATCGGCAGTGTCTTTTTGTATCATGAGTCTTGTTCTTTTAATTCATTACAAATATACACTTTTTCCTCCACACGATCAAGGGTTTACGTCTCGTTATCGTGCATCAATGTGCATCATTCGGCAGCATGGCTCGTCATCGTTATAAACCGGGCGGAACGGCTGTAGGGATGATGTATCTTTGTCCTGTCAGACGATGAAGGGTGAAGATTAGTAATCACGACGCGCGAAGATTAGTAATCGTAAGCCTCGAAGATTAGTATCGTCTCTCCATAACTTTTAATTATTAATTTTTAATTCTTAATTTATGATCAATTACAGTATCGTGATGCGCGGCAATCCCGTCAATAAGTCGGCTGCCAAGAAAGCGTATGCCAGTGCGCAGTATTCAGAAGTGATGGACATCAACCGGTTTGCCGAACACATTGCCAGCCATGGCTGTGTGTATAAACGTTCGGACATCGTAGCCATCCTCACCATGTCTGTGGACTGTATGCGGGAGCAGCTGCTGGCCGGCCAAAAGATCCAGTTGGGCGACCTGGGGAGTTTCTACGTCAGCATCAACAGCATCGGGGCGGTTTCGGCCAAGGAGTTCAACCCTGCCATCCACGTCCGAAAACTGAACGTGAACTGGACTTGCGGCCAGCGCTTCGAAGACTTGCTGGAGGAAGCGGAGTTCAACTTGGTTGCCACCCGTTCGGCAGCGCGTGCCGTGGTGAAGGCCCTGAAGGCCGGAAAAACAACCGTTGACCTGACCGGAACTATCACCGGCGGAGGTGGGGATACCGGCGGAGGTAATGACGGCGGTGGCCAGGGCGGTTCGGATGGGGACCAGAGTGAAAATCCGCTGGGCTGATAATTTAGCGCAGCCAAGCATCAGCGCAGCAAGCCTGAAAGGCTTTTATCTATTAGCCCAGGGCATCGCCCTGGGTTTAAGAACGTCCCCTCGCCTTACGCCCTGAAAGGGCATAAGATATAACACACGGGCTTTTGCCCTTTCAGGGCGCAGAGATAGAACAACATTATTACCCAGGGCGTTGCCCTGGGCTGATAGATGAAAGCCCTTCAGGCTTTGCCGGACTGATAAATGAAAGCCTTTCAGGCTTGCTGCGCAAGTAATCCGAATGGAAATCTTGCCGGGGCGCTGCGCCCCTAAATTCCCATTTGCAAATCAAATTATTAAATATTAAAACTATAGAATTATGAGTGAAAAATCGTCTTCAAAATGGAGTGTTATACTCAAAGTGATAATCGCTGTGGCAACGGCAGTAGCAGGTGCTTTCGGGCTGGGCGCCTGTACAGGCATCATCGGCTGACCATGAAAGCAGGCAGCTTTTATCAGAACTATCGGGAGGTACGCCTCCTGGTAGTTCATTGCAGCGCAACGCGCTGTGACCGCGACTTCCCTGTAGAAGCACTGCTCCGCTGCCATCTGCAACGCGGCTTTGCCAGCATCGGTTATCATTTCTACATCACCCGCGACGGGGAAGTCCACATTTGCCGCCCTGCCCATCAGATCGGTGCGCACGCCACCGGTTGGAATGATCATAGCCTCGGTATCTGCTACGAAGGCGGACTCGATGAAACGGGCCGACCCGCCGATACACGGACTTATGCGCAGAAGTGTTCATTGCTTGACTTGCTACGGCAGCTGAAATCGGATTATCCCGGAGCCCGGATACTGGGGCATTACCAGCTCAGTGCATCCATACACAAGGCATGTCCGTGTTTCGACGCCCGCGAAGAATACGCGGAACTATAAACGGCGGCCGGGCTTTATGATTTCTATGAATTCCGGTTCTATGTAGGCGGTTGCGATGGCTACGATGCCCGGTATCTTGATGACAATCCGTTTGCTGCGTTTGCCCTTTACCTTCAGAAGTACTCCTTCCACGCCATCGAATGCACCGCCGTGGACGCGTACTTTCTGTCCTTTTTCCAGGCAGATTTCTTCAGGTTTATAATAGGTGAGGTCTTCCTCGTATTTCTGTGCTACTCTGATGAAATCCTGCATCTGGCAGCCGGGTACGATAATGATTTTTCGTCCCGAATCCGTTTTTTGCGTGATGTATTGCAGATAAGGATTTCTTGTTTTGAACTCGGTCAAAACAGATTTGGTGGTACGGACAAAGACCAGGTTGGAAATGGCGGGGACAAGTATCCGTTCTTTCCTTCCGTGATGTTCTTTGATGGTATAGCACATGGGAATGAAACTTTCAATATTTTCTTTCTTCAACTCCTTTTGGACATGTAGTTCTTTTTTGTAAGCATACATAGCGTACCAAACGGTGGTTTCTTCACCGGTTTCTTCTGTTGTACTACCCATTGTTCTGTTCTGAATTTTATTGTGTTATGCTTGCGTCAGGGCATACCTTTGGGACCTTGAAATCGCTGTAATGCAGTGTTTTTCAATTAGTTAATTGCTTGTTTGCTTTAATATCCCCTTTTTAATTTTGTGACGTCTCTTTATAAGAGACAGCACAACAGGGATAACGATCAATAAATCAATATTTTACAGATGATTATTTTTCATTTAATGAGACGACTTTAATATTTTTTCATCGCCAACTGAAATAAGTTTATAAAAAATAGAGATTGACTATATATTTAAAGAATTAATACCTATGATTATTTTATATTAATGTAATATGCTGATCTTTAAAATGTTGAAATCAAATCGTGAATGATCTTATTAAATTTTTCCTTGCTTATATTTGTTTATGTCTGCATTAATTAATACTTTTGCCAACACATTGTGCTGTCTCTTATAAAGAGACGTTACAAATTCAGTCATTTAAAAGACTTTCATTTTGTCCGGTCTATCATACTACTTATCAGTTTCGTTATTTCAAATGTTTTTATTAGATTTGATAGTCCATGATAATAAAATGCATTGCTTAATTATGATAAGCTAAATTAAAACCGGATGCTGTTGCTTCATGTTCGAATAAAAAGCTTATCTTTGTTCCCATTAAAGAATGTCTTAATCTCACGCTTATGTCATCCATGGAATTAAAAGAAGTCTATATAGATCCTCGAACCGATTTTGGGTTTAAGTATCTTTTCGGTACTCCGATGAACAAGGATTTGCTGATTGGCTTTCTGAATGCCCTCTTCCACGGCATGCATTCCATTACCGATCTTACTTATCTGAACAGCGAACAACTGGGCATCCGCAAAGAAGACCGCCGCGCGATATTTGATGTCTATTGTGAGACCGAAACCGGTGAACGGTTCATCGTCGAGATGCAAAATGTATTCCAGCAATTCTTCAAAGACCGCAGCGTCTACTATTCCACTTTTCCCATCCGTGAACAGGCGCAGCGTGGCGAATGGAACTACCGCCTGGAAGCAGTCTATACAGTGGGCATACTGAACTTCGTGTTCGATGAAGACAAGAATTCCAAGGATTATTACCACCATGAGGTGAAACTGATGGACGTAAATACGAAGAAAGTATTCTATGACAAACTCACGTTTATCTATCTTGAGCTTCCTAAGTTTACCAAGACGGAGGAGGAACTGGAAACGATCTTCGAGAAATGGGTATTTGTCCTGAAAAACCTTTCCCGCTTGCTGGCGCGTCCGGTAGCTTTGCAAGAGCGCGTTTTCAGCCGGCTGTTCGAAGCTGCGTCGATAGCACGTTTCACTCCCAGCCAGTTGCGTGAATATGAAGATAGCGTGAAGGCGTATCGTGACATCGTGAATGCTGTGAATACGGCCCGGATGGAAGGACGTGAAGAAGGATGGGAAGAGGGCCGTGAAGAGGGACGCGAAGAGGGCCGTGAAGAAGGACGCGAAGAACAAAATAGAGTCAATGCGTTGAATTTGAAACAACTGGGAGTTTCGAATGATATTATATCGAAAGCTACCGGGTTATCTGTTGAAGAGATAGACAGTTTATAATTTATTTATTCTTTTAGTCAGTAAGAGACGAGTAGTCCCCGTCTCTTACGATGCCTCCTCCTTGTCATACATCCAGCAATCCCAAAATTTCCCGATTTGCCTGGTCTATCACGGAAGCGTCCAAAGACGCTAAATATATCTGGGTGGTTTTTTCGGACACATGCCCCATACCTGCACTAATCACTGACAGCGGTATGTTGTGGTTGCGTGCTGCGGTGGCCCATGTATGCCGGGCGCAATACGAAGTCAAAGGCACATCCAAGCCTATCAGTTCTCCTAATCTTTTCAGCCGGCGATTGTAATACCCCAAGGCCGACTGATATTGCGTATAGCTCTTGACCGGATCGGTGGAAGTGATAAGCGGGAACAGATAAGGACTGCCCGTGTTGTCTTTCAGATAGCGCACGATGATTTTTGCCATACACGGTTCTATCAGAATCGTGAGCTTTTGCCCTGTTTTGTGGCGGGTATAAACGATTGTTCCGTTGACTATATTCTCTTTGCGCAGGAAAGCGATGTCGATGAAAGCCATGCCGCGTGTGGTGTAACTGAAGATGAAGATGTCGCGTGCCAATGTGAGAGAGGCCGAAGACCGCAGTACCAACTTTTGCAACTGTATGATGGTTTCCTCACTGACTGCACGTTTGCGGGTGCGGTCTACTCCCGTGTACACATGCTGGAAGGGATGAGGCTGCCTGGCGAAATGCAGGCTGACAGCCTTGTTGTACACCGATCTTAATATCCGCATATAGAAAGA
Source organism: Bacteroides sp. GD17 (assembly GCF_038448625.1). Taxonomy (NCBI): domain Bacteria; kingdom Pseudomonadati; phylum Bacteroidota; class Bacteroidia; order Bacteroidales; family Bacteroidaceae; genus Bacteroides; species Bacteroides sp. GD17. Next base: position 144,558 of record NZ_JBCEZS010000014.1, on the reverse strand, counting down.
TCTTGTGTTTCGCGCTATTTCTCCTTTTTGTAACCAGATGTCATATTCGTGTATCAACTCTTCGTTGCATCTTGAGAACAAGATGTCCGTTCCACCCAGAAAAGCAGAGAAACTGTTCAGTGTACTTTGATAGTTGTGGGCAGTCCCCAACTTGCCGTTTGCTTGCAGAGCAATTATTTGCTTCCTGAAAAAGAGAAGCATATATTTCCTCCTGATTTTTACTGTTGCCATAATTTTAGTATTTGATGATTTAGTTAATAACAAAATAGTTGTATCTTTGTGCTCCAAATTACTAACACCTCTGTTTCTATGCAAGAAAAGATTATAATTCTTGATTTCGGTTCGCAAACCACGCAGCTCATCGGCCGTCGCGTTCGCGAATTGAATGTGTATTGCGAAATTGTACCTTACAATAAATTCCCGAAGGGGGATGAAAGTGTAAAAGGAGTGATCCTTTCGGGGAGTCCGTTCTCTGTGTACGATGAAAGTGCGTTCAAGATAGATTTGAATGAAATCCGCGGGAAGTATCCTATTCTGGGTATCTGCTACGGTGCACAATTCATTGCCTACACCAACGGCGGCAAGGTGGAACCTGCCGGTAGCCGCGAGTACGGACGTGCACACCTGAGCTCTTTCGATAAGGACAATGTGCTCTTCAAAGGCGTAAAGGACAATAGCCAGGTGTGGATGAGCCACGGCGACACGATTACTGCTATTCCTGCGAACTTCAAGACAGTTGCTTCGACCGACAAAGTGAAAATCGCCGCTTACCAGGTGGAAGGCGAGAAGATGTGGGGCGTACAGTTCCATCCCGAAGTTTATCATACCGAAGACGGCACGCAGATGCTGAAGAATTTCGTAGTAGATGTTTGTGGTTGCAAGCAGGATTGGAGTGCTGCTTCGTTCATCGAAACAACGGTAGCCCAACTGAAAGAACAGGTAGGCGACGATAAAGTAGTGCTTGGCCTGAGCGGCGGTGTTGACTCGTCGGTTGCTGCCGTGCTGCTGAACCGTGCCATCGGTAAGAACCTGACTTGTATCTTCGTAGACCACGGTATGCTGCGCAAGAATGAGTTTAAGAACGTGCTGCACGATTATGAGTGCCTCGGCCTGAACGTGATCGGTGTGGATGCCAGTGCCAAGTTCTTTGCAGAGCTGGCCGGAGTTACGGAGCCCGAAAAGAAACGCAAGATTATAGGTAAAGGCTTTATCGACGTTTTCGACGAAGAAGCCCACAAGATTAAAGATGTGAAATGGCTGGCACAGGGTACTATTTATCCTGACTGCATCGAGTCCCTTTCCATCACCGGAACGGTTATCAAGAGCCATCACAATGTAGGTGGTCTGCCCGAAAAGATGAACTTGAAACTTTGCGAGCCGCTTCGTCTGCTGTTCAAGGATGAAGTTCGCCGCGTAGGTCGTGAGTTGGGGATGCCCGAACATCTGATTACCCGCCATCCTTTCCCTGGACCGGGACTGGCTGTGCGTATCCTCGGCGATATTACTCCGGAGAAAGTACGCATTCTGCAAGATGCCGACGATATCTTTATCCAGGGCTTGCGTGACTGGATGGTGAAGGATGCCGATGGTAACGAGACGGCTCTTTATCATCAGGTTTGGCAGGCAGGCGTTATCCTGCTTCCTGTGCAGTCCGTGGGTGTGATGGGAGATGAACGTACGTACGAACGCGCCGTTGCCCTGCGTGCCGTGACTTCTACGGATGCCATGACTGCCGACTGGGCGCATCTGCCTTATGAGTTCCTCGGCAAGATCTCCAATGACATTATTAATAAGGTGAAAGGGGTGAACCGAGTGACTTATGATATCTCGTCAAAACCACCTGCAACGATAGAGTGGGAGTAAGTCTTTATTGACTCTTTCATTAAAATGTATTACTCTGTCATTCAGAGCGAAGCGAAGAATCTCTTCTCTTTATGCAAGGGGAAGAGATTCTTCGCTTCGCTCTGAATGACAGAGTAATATTCTCTCTTATGATTAATCTGCTCTAATTTACAGCAACTTTGCTGCTTCCGGAATTATAATCTCCCCTCTGTGCAGTTCCAGCAGATTCTTTTCCTGCATACTGTTCAGCGCCCTCGACACTCCCATACGTGTGTCGTTGACGATTTGAGCAAGCTCTTCCATCTTGATTTTCATTACTTTTCTGCCTGCCGGACGCTCGATATGCATCAGGATGAAGTGGCTGATCTGTTTTTCAAGATTATCATCACTCCTTGTCCAGAGGCGGTGGCTGAGGTTTTGCGAGCGGTTGCTGATCACATTCATGTAGTTCAACCGGAAAATATCGTATCTGAACAGTTCACTTATTACAAAAGCCTTGCTGATGCTTACCGTATGTGCTTCTGTCTCTGCTACGTAGGTCGATACGTAGGTGGTGTTCATACCGAACATAGACTGCGGTTCTATCAGATAGGGGGCTTGCAGATGCTCTGTGAAACTGTATGATGCATCTAAGGACGAAGTGGAGAAGGCGACTTCGCCTTTCAGTACAAATACGAGCTGATTGCACGTGTCGCCCGCTCTCAGGATGGTTTCGCCTGCTTTATGCTTTATAAAGTTCAGTCTTACTTTTCCTAAAATATTGGTGAAGTCTTCTTGGGCTAGTCCCTGAAAGAGTGGCAGTTGCAGTAATGTATCGAACATTGTATCCATATCATTTTTTCTTCTAGTTCCAAACAAAAGTAGGTATAATCAAGGTGTGCCGTAAACTCTTTGCCTCTCTTTTTGTTTTTTTTATTATTTCTTAAACACACTATTCATTCGTCGCAAAGAAATCTTGCGGAATGCATAAAAATGAACTATATTTGCAAAAAAAAGGAGGATCGTATGTTTTCAGCATTTAATTGGCAACAGATGACCAGCGCTTTTATCGTACTGTTTGCTGTAATAGATATTATTGGTTCAATTCCTATCATTATCAATCTGAAGGAAAAGGGAAAGGATGTGAATGCAACGAAGGCGACTTTGATATCGTTTGCTTTGTTGATCGGCTTTTTCTATGCCGGAGACATGATGCTGAAGTTGTTTCATGTCGATATCGAATCGTTTGCCGTGGCAGGTGCGTTCGTCATCTTCCTGATGTCGCTGGAGATGATTCTCGATGTGGAGATCTTTAAAAACCAGGGACCTATCAAGGAAGCGACGCTGGTGCCGCTGGTATTTCCGTTGCTGGCAGGAGCGGGGGCTTTCACTACGTTGCTCTCGTTGCGTGCCGAGTATGCCAGCGTCAACATCATCATAGCATTGGTGCTGAACATGATATGGGTGTATTTTGTGGTCAGCATGACCGGGCGCGTGGAGCGTTTCCTCGGCAAAGGAGGTATTTACCTTATCCGTAAGTTCTTCGGAATTATTCTGCTGGCAATCTCCGTAAGACTGTTTACGGCGAACATAACGTTGCTGATAGAGGCGCTGCAAAAGCATTGATTATAAGAGTGTCAATTTAGGAAGAACTTATCATTCGCTTCTTTCCGTATTTTCGTTATCCTCCTTTTCCTCTTCTTCCTCCTCCTCTTCATCGCCCTCGTCAGCGAACGGGTCGGGGCGTTGAGGGCCGTAATTCATAAAACCTATGGAGCAAAGGGTGCCTGCGATGGCTCCGCTGAGGTGCCCCTCCCAGGAGGTGGTTATCTTGGCAAATTGCGGGAACATGTTCCATACCAGTCCGCCGTATAAGAATGTTACCAGCAGGGAGATGGCGATGAGCGGCACATGCTTGCGCAGTATTCCGCTGAAAAACAGAAAGAAGGCCAGCCCGTAGACGATGCCGCTGGCTCCGATATGCCATCCCGGTTTACCTATAATAAAGGTAAATATACCGGAGGCTATCCAGATGGCAAAAAATATGTAAGATGCAATGTCGCGATAGAAATAAAACAAGCACCACATCAGGAAGAATAACGGAATGGTATTGGCAAGCAGATGGCTGAAACTGCTATGTATAAGCGGATGAGTAAAAATTCCCAATACGCCTCGCTGTTCCATCGGGTACACTCCCAACCGGGAAAGATCCCAATCCATGCCTGTCTCCAAAAACTTCACAATGTATAGAATGAACAGTAAGAATAACGGTAGGACCCCTGCCAGGACTATTCTGCGTATATCATGCTTCATATTTAGTATAACATTTGCTATTTTTGTACAATACTACGCATTATTTGACTAAAAACCGAAAATAAACTGACTTTTTATTTTGCCTATAAGCTTTAATTTGTATTTTTGGGCATCGCTACATGGCTTGTAGCGCATGGTACCTGAATAATTAACCTTTAAATAATGCACAACTATGAGTTATTTACGATTTGACAAGACCCTGATGATCAATCTGCAAGAATCTTTACCAAGGGAGATACTTCGGACGAATAAGTCGGGTGCCTATCATTGTACAACAATTGTAGATTGTAACACACGCAAATATCACGGTCTGTTGGTGATACCTGTCCCCAACCTGGATGATGAAAATCATGTGCTGCTATCTTCTTTGGATGAAACGGTAATTCAGCACGGTGCGGAGTTTAACCTGGGGTTGCACAAGTATCAAGGAGACCACTTCAGTCCTAACGGGCACAAGTATATCCGCGAGTTCGATTGTGAAAACATCCCGGCAACTACCTATCGTGTAGGAGGTGTGATCCTCCGGAAAGAAAAACTTTTTGTACATCATGAGAACCGGATTCTGATCCGTTATACCTTGGTTGATGCCCATTCGGCAACCACGCTTCGGTTCCGCCCCTTCCTGGCATTCCGTAGTGTACGCGAGTATACGCACGAGAATGCATTGGCAAGCCGTGACTACCAGCTGGTGGAGAATGGCATCAAGACTTGCATGTACCCCGGTTATCCGGAGCTCTTCATGCAGTTGAACAAGAAAAATGAGTTCCACTACCAGCCCGACTGGTATCGTGGTATCGAGTATCCTAAGGAACAGGAACGTGGATATGACTTCAACGAAGACCTCTACGTGCCCGGCTATTTCGAAGTGGATATAAAGAAAGGAGAGAGCATTGTCTTCTCTGCCGGTATATCCGAAATATCTCCGCGCAAACTGAAGCAGACCTTCGAAGCCGAAGTGGCCGACCGCACTCCACGCGACAGCTTCTATCATTGCTTGAAAAACTCGGCGCACCAGTTCCACAACAAGCAGGGAGACGAGCATTATGTGCTTGCCGGTTATCCCTGGTTCAAGTGCCGTGCCCGCGACTTGTTTATCGCCTTGCCCGGATTGACGCTGGCTGTTGACGAACAAGATGAGTTTGAAGATGTTATGAAGACAGCCGAGAAGGCTATTTACGAGTTTATCAATGGCGAGGCTTCTTCTTATAAGATCTATGAGATGGAGCATCCCGATGTTCTGCTGTGGGCCATCTGGGCTTTGCAGCAATATGCCAAGGAGACTTCGCGCGAGCATTGCCGGCAGATGTACGGCAAGTTGCTGGAGGATATCATGGGATATATCCGCGACCGCAAGCACGATAACCTCTTCTTGCACGATAACGGGTTGCTTTATACCAACGGGAAGGAGAAGGCGGTAACGTGGATGAATTCCACTGTCAACGGACGCCCCGTCATTCCTCGTACCGGCTATATTGTAGAAGTGAACGCTTTGTGGTACAATGCACTCCGTTTTGTGGCCGATATGGTTCGTGAAGCCGGAAATGCAGTGCTTGCCGACAGCCTGGATGCACAGGCTGAAGTGACGGGCAAGTCCTTTGTAGATACGTTCCGCAATGAATACGGCTATCTGTTTGACTATGTGGACGGCTATATGATGGATTGGAGCGTTCGTCCGAACATGTTGTTCGCGGTTGCTCTCGATTACTCTCCGCTGGACAGGGCGCAGAAGAAGCAGATACTGGACATCGTGACGAAGGAACTGCTGACCCCGAAAGGCTTGCGTACGCTGAGTCCCAAGAGTGGCGGCTACAATCCGAACTATGTAGGCCCGCAGATGCAGAGAGACTATGCTTACCATCAGGGAACAGCCTGGCCGTGGCTCATGGGCTTCTATATGGAAGCATACCTGCGCATCTACAAGATGAGCGGAGTGTCGTTTGTAGAAAGACAATTGATCGGCATGGAAGATGAAATGACCTCCCATTGCATCGGTACATTGCCCGAATTGTTTGATGGTAATCCTCCGTTTACCGGCCGGGGCGCGGTATCTTTTGCCATGAACGTGGCCGAAATTCTGCGTATCTTGAAGTTATTGTCTAAGTATAATTTATAAAAGGAGGAACGAAGATGAAAGTTTTAATGTTTGGATGGGAATTCCCTCCCAAAATATATGGTGGTCTTGCAGTTGCTTCTTATGGAATAACTAAGGGATTGAGTGCGCAGGGTGATATAGAAACAACCTTCTGTATGCCTAAGCCTTGCGGAGAAGAAGAAAAGTTTTTGAATATAGTAGGCATGAACCAGGTGCCGATTGTGTGGCGCGATGTGGATTACGGTTATTTGCAGTCGCGTTTGCAGACTTCGACACCGGAAGAGTATTACGCTTTCCGCGATCATATCTATGCCGATTTCTCTTATATGCATGTCAATGACATTGGCTGTATGGAGTTTGCCGGCGGTTATCCCGGAAACCTGCACGAAGAAATAAATAATTTCTCGGTCATTGCGGGCGTTGTGGCGCGCAGGCAGGAGTTCGACATCATTCATGCCCACGACTGGCTGACGTATCCTGCCGGTGTGCATGCCAAGATGGTAAGCGGCAAACCGCTTTGTATCCATGTTCATGCTACGGATTTCGACCGTTCGCGCGGTAAAGTGAATCCTACTGTATACTCTATCGAGAAGAACGGTATGGACTATGCGGACTGCATCATGTGCGTGTCCGAGCTTACCCGCCGTACGGTTATCAACGAGTATCACCAGAATCCGAAGAAGGTATTTGCCATGCACAATGCCGTTTATCCGCTTTCGCAGGAGCTGCTGGACATTCCGCGCCCCGATCATGCGAAAGAGAAGGTGGTGACTTTCCTTGGACGTATCACCATGCAGAAGGGACCGGAATACTTTGTAGAGGCTGCATCGCTGGTGTTGCGGCGTACCCGTAACATCCGCTTTGTAATGGCAGGTTCGGGCGATATGCTGAATGCTATGATTAATCTGGCTGCCGAACGCGGCATTGCCGACCGCTTCCACTTCCCGGGCTTCATGAAGGGCAGGCAGGTGTACGAGGTCTATAAGAATAGCGATGTATTCGTCATGCCTTCTGTATCCGAGCCTTTCGGTATTGCCCCGCTTGAGGCCATGCAGTGTGGAACGCCTTCTATTATCTCAAAGCAGTCGGGATGCGGTGAAATCCTTGATAAGGTGATTAAGACCGATTACTGGGATATTCATGCGATGGCCGACGCCATTTACTCCCTCTGCACCAATCAGTCGCTCTTCCATTACCTTCAGGAAGAAGGCAAGAAGGAAGTGGACGGAATTACATGGGAGAAGGTCGGTCTGCGAATCCGTGCCCTCTATGAGGATGTGTTAAGAAACTATGGTAAATAATAAAACAATATATAGAAATGAGAACTATCTGTCTTTATTTTGAGATACATCAAATTATTCATTTGAAACGTTACCGTTTCTTTGATATAGGGGTTGATCATTATTACTATGATGATTATGCCAACGAAATGAGCATCAACGAGGTGGCTGAACGCTCCTACATTCCGGCGCTGAACACGCTGATTGAAATGGTGAAGAATTCCGGTGGTGCGTTTAAGGTGGCTTTGTCCATCTCGGGAGTTGCATTGGAGCAGCTCGAAATCCATGCTCCTGCTGTAATCGACCTGTTGCAACAGTTGAACGATACCGGTTGCTGCGAGTTCCTGGCCGAGCCTTATTCTCATGGACTTTCTTCACTTGCCAATGAAGATTGCTTCAGGGAAGAAGTAAAACGCCAGAGTGCAAAGATGAAACAAATGTTCGGCAAGGCTCCGAAGGTGTTCCGTAACTCAAGCCTGATTTATTCGGATGAGATTGGTGCGATAGTAGCCGATCTGGGCTTTAAGGGTATGCTTACCGAAGGTGCCAAGCATGTTTTGGGTTGGAAGAGTCCGCACTATGTATACCACTGTGCCATGAATCAGAACCTGAAGCTGCTGTTGCGCGACTTTAAGCTCTCGGATGATATCAGTTTGCGTTTCTCCAACTCCGAGTGGAACGAGTATCCTTTGTTTGCCGACAAGTATATCAATTGGATCGATGCCTTGCCGCAGGAAGAGCAGGTTATCAACATCTTTATGGAACTTTGTGCGCTGGGCATGGCACAACCGCTGTCCTCCAATATTCTGGAGTTCCTGAAAGCATTGCCCATTTGTGCAAAGGAGAAAGGCATCACATTCTCTACGCCTACCGAGATTGTTACGAAGTTGAAGTCTGTTTCCCAATTGGATGTTCCGTATCCGATGTCTTGGGTGGACGAGGAGAGAGATACAAGTTGCTGGCTGGGTAACACGATGCAGCGCGAAGCATTCAACAAACTGTATAGCGTGGCCGAACGTGTACATCTCTGTGACGACCGCCGTATCAAGCAAGACTGGGACTACTTGCAGGCAAGTAATAACTTCCGCTTCATGACGACCAAGAATAGCGGAGTGGGCTTGAACCGTGGCATCTATGAATCTCCTTATGATGCGTTCACCAATTATATGAATATTCTGGGCGACTTCATCAAACGTGTTGACTCTCTTTATCCGGTAGACATTGATAATGAAGAGCTGAATGCGCTGCTGACCACTATCAAGAACCAGGGAGATGAAATAGAAGAGTTGCATAAAGAACTGGAAATAGTACAGGCAAAGCTGGAAAAGGAAAAGGCCGTTGAAAAGAAGAAGGAAGCAAAGGCTGCCAAACCTGCTGCGGAGAAACCTGCTGCCAAGGCTCCTGCCAAAAAGCCTGCTGCCAGAAAGACTGCAAAGAAGAAAGAGGCGGAATAGATTACTGCTGATTCTCCATAAAAAAGCCTCCCCGTTCATCTGAGCGGGGAGGCTTTTTTATGGAGGTAATATCTATTACTCGCTAAAGCTTGTATAAATAACATCTATCTTCAACGGAGGCTGGTTCGGACCACCTTTCAGTTTGGCATATCCTGGCTTCAAGTCATTCTGAATGCCAATAATGGCTTTATTGCTGGTACTGTTATCATAAGTAACTGAAACAGGAATTAATAATACTTTGTCCCAGTCCTTGGTCGCTTCATTGGTGTTCCAGTCGTTTTCCCATTGGGTTTCGTTCCACGAGCTGCCGGCCTTTTCTTTGGCCGCTTTCTTGGCTGCCTGTTTTTCGTTGATGCAGGTTGTCACCAGTCGGGCTATGTTATTGAATACATATTGATTGGTTGCCACAGAATTATGCTTGGTGGTAAATGAAGTTACATTGTCTGTAATCTTATTACCCTCAAAGAAGGTCTTCAAGTCTTGTTTTCGTATCAACAATACATCGCTGGGAGGAGTCATGCTGTATTCAAAGTTGCTTTCTTCATTGTAGTTGGTGAAGGTCAGCTTAACGGCATTGAGGGTATCGTTGGATAACTGGTTGTAAATCTTATCGTATGGCATGGTGGCTTCGGTGAAGATACCTGCGGGCGATTTGATATATGTCCAGTCGGGTTCTTTCACTCGGTCATTGAGCAGGTCGGAATTCAGGAACTGGTTGGCTTGAATAACTTCCTTGGTGGAGGCAAAGACTGTTCGCATTACATAGGCTAAAGAGTCTGTTCCGTCTTTCTTCTTTAAAGCGACTCCTGTCGTATCATTTACAACATGGAAGCGGAATTGCATTTGCAAGTCTACATAGTCTATATAAAGGATGGTTCCATCTGAATAGTCGCTTTTTACATATACTCCCTTAAAGATCTTGTCAATAAAGGTTGCGGCATCTTTAAAGTATTCCGGATGTTCCCGATATACCTTTAAGATTCTGTCTTCACCGAATGTCTTTTTATCCAAGGGGAAGGTTACATTGGGATAGTAAGTCTTGTTACCGTATGTATCTGTTGCATTTCTTACAGAATCGGGAACCGTAGTGTCGTAGGCTGAATAGGCTTTACGACCAAGCAGCGATTTAGGATCGAACTTGTTGTAATATTCTTCCGGATTGATGTTGGTATAACGATTCTTATCGAGCTTTTTATCCAGTTCGTACACACTCATCCGGCAAGCATTCAGAGAGTCGCCGAACCAACTGGAATAATATACTACCAATTGAACCGATACTACGCTATCTCCTGCCATACTTCCCGTTCCGGTATTGGTCACCGGATCGTATTTATAAACTTCCGGAAGGGTGAAGTTCTCTGTACAGTTCAGTTCCGTAAGGAAACTGGACTCATAATAGCCGAATTTCGGGTCTGAGAATTTACCTACATATCCGGTGCTGGTTTTGGCATATACCGAGTCGGCAGCAAAGGATCGTGTTGTTACTTCAAAAGTAGCAGTATGCGCTGATATGCCATCGGAGCCGGGAAGCATTCCCAAACCTAATGTACCGGTGTTGTCATCGCATCCGAAGAAAGTCAGGAGTGCTAAAAGCAATAGTCCTAGATATCTTACTTTCATAGTTATAATTGTCTAAATCGATTTTATTCTTGTTCTGCTTCCCAAACCTTGTCGTAGAAGTCGTTGCAGGCTTCAGCGAAGTTCTCGGGAGATTGATAGTCTAATATCATTTTCCCTGTCTCGCGGGCATGCTTCATCACTTCTTCGTTGACGTGTTCGCTCTGTTGGATGATGCCGTCGGAGAAATCCGCAGCCAGCTTGCAAAGTGCTGTGTAGTCAATCGGGTCTTTCAGTCCGGCAATATCTTTCTTGTTGATACCCTTCAGCATCAGTTTGCTGGGGAAGTCCGGATGGAAAGATTGCTTGAAGTCGTCTTCGTAAAGCGAGAATACAACTTTGGCATCTCTGAAGGAAGGTTCGTCTTTATATGCTTTCTTGATGTATAAGGGCGCCAAAGCAGTCATCCAGCCGTGGCAATGGATGATGTCCGGACACCAACGCAGTTTCTTCACCGTTTCCAAAACACCCCGGGCATAAAAGATGGCACGGGCATCATTGTCTTCATATTCTACACCGTTCTCATCAGTGGCCTGCATGCGGTTCTGGAAATAATCATCGTTGTCGATGAAATACACCTGCATGCGCGCAGACTGAATCGAAGCAACTTTGATGATGAGCGGATGATCGGTATCGTCAATGATGAGGTTCATACCGGAGAGTCGTATCACTTCGTGCAGTTGGTTTCTGCGCTCGTTGATGTTTCCCCATTTGGGCATAAACGTTCTGATTTCTCTGCCTTTTTCTTGGATTGCCTGAGGTAGATTTCTACCTACGAGGGACATCTCGGATTCTGGAACGTAAGGGGTAATCTCTTGTGTAATAAATAAAACCTTGTTCGCCTTTGTCATAATAACAATGTTCTCAATTATTCTGCAAAGATATAAAAAAAATCGCGCAATAAAGCAAACGGAGGGCGTCTATAATTCCTTATGAATTGTTAACTGCTTGTTTTTCAGCCTTGCATGCTCTGAATGAATTGCCCTGATGTCAGCTAACTTTTGCATTAATTTGCGATATTTCTTCTTTATATGCTAAATAATGGTTTATTTTGCACCGCTTTTGCGAACAACCAAATTATTATATAACCGATAAAAATGGAAATAGTACATACTATCAAGGACTTGCAGGCCGGACTGTCGGCTTTGAGAGCTCAGGGAAAGAAGGTGGGCCTGGTGCCTACAATGGGTGCCCTGCATGCCGGTCATGCCTCATTGGTGAAACGTTGTGTGGCCGAGAATGATGCCGCTGTAGTGAGTGTATTTGTAAATCCGACTCAGTTCAACGATCAGAATGATTTAGTGAAGTATCCCCGCACGCTGGAGGCTGACTGCCGTCTGTTGGAGGAGTGCGGAGCGGCTTATGTCTTTGCGCCTTCGGTAGAAGAGATGTATCCGGAACCGGATACGCGCCAGTTCAGCTATGCACCGCTGGATACGGTGATGGAGGGAGCATTCCGTCCGGGACATTTCAATGGGGTATGCCAGATTGTGAGTAAGCTGTTCGATGCAGTGAAGCCGGACCGTGCTTACTTCGGGGAGAAGGATTTCCAGCAATTGGCTATCATCCGCGAGATGGTTCGGCAGATGAAGTATGCGCTGGAAATAGTAGGATGTCCCATCGTTCGCGAAGCTGACGGACTGGCTTTGAGCAGCCGTAATGCCCGTTTGTCTGCCGAAGAACGTAAAAATGCTTTAAAAATTTCGCAGACTTTATTTGAAAGTCGTACCTTTGCAGCCTCGCACACGGTAGCCGAGACACAGAAGTTTGTAGAAGACGCCATTGCAGCCGCTCCCGGTCTGCGTTTGGAATATTTTGAACTGGTGGACGGCAACACGTTGCAGAAGATTGCCGATTGGGAAGATACCTCTTATGCAGTAGGCTGTATCACAGTGTTCTGCGGAGAAGTCCGACTGATTGACAACATCAAGTACAAAGAGTAATAAACTAAAAAGTGCCAACCTTATGATGATTGAAGTGTTGAAGTCGAAAATCCATTGCGCCCGCGTCACGGAAGCCAACCTGAACTATATGGGAAGCATCACGATTGACGAGGATCTGATGGATGCCGCTAACATGATTGCCGGCGAGAAAGTATACATTGCCGACAATAATAACGGTGAACGTTTTGAAACCTACATTATTAAGGGTGAACGTGGTTCGGGCAAGATTTGCCTGAACGGTGCGGCGGCCCGCAAGGTGCAGCCGGATGATATCGTTATTATCATGTCGTACGCGTTGATGGATTTTGAAGAAGCCAAGTCGTTCAAGCCGTCGGTGATCTTTCCCGATCCGGCGACGAACAAGGTGGTGAAGTAAATTCCTCCTGAATAAATACTCAATAAGAAACCCCGTTTGCTGTTTATAAGCAAGCGGGGTTTCTTGTTGGTAATCAGTAGGTTTGTACTTTATGCTTTCTTTATATATAATAAAGTGTTGCTTTAATAGTGATAAAGTGTTGCTTTAGCAGTGATAAAGCATTGCTTTAGTAGTGATAAAGCGCTGCTTTAATACTGATAAAGAACTACTTTAATATTGATAAAGAACTCTCTTATTTCAGATAAAGCGATGCATCCTACCTTGCGCCAATCTTGTCGAGCAGATACAGCACTTCTGTTTGAGTATCGAAATTGTACTTCTGATCCTGGGCGTTTGCAGATAGGATAGTCAGGCAGAAAAGGGCGGATAGACAGATGCGTTTCATATCCGTGAGGTTTTAGATTTAATGGTAGAGAGGGAATAGTGAGGTGGTGTTAAAACAGACCTTATCGTTTCTTTTAGGCACGGATTTCACGGAACTTGGTTAATTAAAACCGCGAAATCCGTGTAATCCGTGCCTAAATCTATAACATATAGTAAGCCATTATTCGTTCTGACACACTCCCATTTATCTGTGCTTATTTCTTCAGTTGCTCGTTCATCGCCGCCGCTGCTTTTCGTCCGTCGCCCATAGCGAGGATGACGGTAGCACCGCCGCGGACGATATCGCCACCGGCAAAGATGGTCGGGATGGATGACTGCATACTATCGTTGACGGCAATTGTTCCCTTACGTCCCAACTCCAAACCTTTGATGGAGCTCGGCACAATCGGGTTGGGCGATACGCCTACGCTGACGATGGCCAGGTCGATATCAATCGTTTCGGTAGCTCCGGGGATGGGAACGGGGCTGCGACGTCCCGATGCATCCGGTTCGCCGAGTTCCATCTTTTGCAGAACCACTTGTTTCACTTTACCCAGTTCGTCGGCAATGTATTCTATCGGATTGTGGAGTGTCAGGAACTCTACGCCTTCTTCTTTGGCATGTTTCACTTCTTCGATACGTGCGGGCATCTCCTCTTCCGAACGACGGTAGATGATCATGGCACGCTCGGCACCCAGGCGGCGTGCTGTACGCACGGAGTCCATCGCCGTGTTGCCGCCACCGATAACGGCTACGCGTTTGCCGAAAGGCACCGGAGTATCAGAGTCTTCGCTGGCGGCGTCCATCAGGTTGACGCGGGTCAGGTACTCATTGGACGAGAGGATGTTGATGGAGTTCTCGCCGGGGATGTTCATAAAGTTGGGCAGTCCGGCACCGGAGGCTATGAATATGCCTTTGAAGCCTTCTTCTTCCAGTTGCTCTACGCTGAGCGTCTTGCCAATGATGCAGTCCTTGATGAACTTAACTCCCATCTTGGCAAGGTTGTCAATCTCTACATCCACTACCTTGTTGGGCAGACGGAATTCGGGGATGCCGTATTTCAATACACCGCCAATCTCGTGCAGCGCTTCGAATACGGTTACATCGTAACCATACTTCGCCATATCTCCGGCAAACGACAGACCGGCAGGACCCGAACCGATGACAGCTATCTTGATGCCGTTCTTCTCTTTGATTTCCGGTACGGAGATTTGTCCGCTCTCCCGTTCGTAGTCGGCGGCAAAGCGTTCCAGATAGCCGATGGCTACCGGCTTCTCGTTCATCTTCAGATGGATACATTTCGATTCGCACTGTTTCTCTTGCGGACAAACGCGACCGCAAACGGCAGGCAGCGCACTGGTTTCTTTCAGTGTCTTGGCTGCTTCGAGGAACTCGCCACGCTCTATGTTTTTGATGAAGCGGGGGATGTCGATGCCTACGGGGCAGCCTTCCATACAGCCGGGGTTGGCACAGTCCAGGCAACGCTTGGCTTCTGTCAAGGCTTGTGCCTCCGTCAATCCCTGGTTTACTTCTTCCTTACGGCTGTGCGAACGATATTCGGCATCCAGCTCGTTCATTTCCACGCGGGGGATGGCGGTGCGTTCTTTCGGCTTCATGGCTTTGCGCAGTTCCTGGCGCCATGCGGCGTTGCGGCTCTTCTCGTCTACGATGGTTTCGCCCGTAGCTTGGCAGGTAGTGCCCTGTTCTTCCAGTTTGTGCATTTCTTCGCGCTCTATGCTCTTGAAGGCGCCCATGCGCTTCAGCATTTCGTCGAAGTCCACTTGGTGACCGTCGAACTCAGGGCCGTCTACACAGACGAACTTGGTCTTTCCGCCGATCGTGATACGGCAGGCGCCGCACATGCCTGTGCCGTCCACCATAATCGTATTCAGCGATACGTCTGTGGGTATTTCGTATTTCTTCGTCAGCAAACAAACAAATTTCATCATGATGGCAGGGCCGATGGCGAAACATTTGTCTACCTTCTCGCGCTTGATGACTTCTTCTACTCCTTCTGTCACCAGACCTTTGCGACCGTATGAACCGTCGTCGGTCATGATGATGACTTCGTCGGAGCTTTCGCGCATTTCTTTTTCAAGGATAATCAGTTCTTTGGTACGGCCGGCCAGTACGGTGATTACGCGGTTGCCGGCAGCTTTCAGTGCTTGTACGATGGGAAGCATCGGAGCTACACCTACGCCACCTCCGGCACAGACTACCGTACCGAATTTCTCGATATGCGTGGCTTGTCCCAGCGGGCCCACAACGTCTGTGATGTAGTCGCCTTCGTTCAGTTCGCAAAGGCGGGTAGAGGAGAGACCGACTTCCTGTACCACCAAAGTGATAGTTCCTTTTACCGGATCGGCACCGGCTATGGTAAGCGGCATGCGTTCGCCTTTTTCGCCTACACGTACGATAACAAAGTGTCCTGCCTTGCGTGATTTAGCAATCAGCGGTGCTTCAATGACTAACTTAAAGACCTTTTCAGAAAAGTGTTCTTTGCTAATGATTTTATTCATTATCTAATAATTTTGTTGGTATAATTACGTAATTACTTTCAGATTGTTACGGTTTGCAAAGATACGGGTTATTTACTAATATCAAAAAAGAATGGGAGAAAACTGCTTCGGTGCAGTTTATCCCCCTTGTAGTGTGATAGATACTTATAATTGCGTTTCAATGCCTTGCAGCTTCCTTAAATAGATGCGTAGCAAGATGTCGGGTACATAATAGACCTCGTTTTCAACAGTAAGCAAGTCGGCTTCCAGTAACTTGCGGGTAGCTGCCTGTACGGCACTCGCGGAGGTCAGCGAGTGGCTTTTGATGAAGGCAGCGCTCATTATCTTGCTTGCCTGTCCTTCGGCAGCTATGGCATAGAGCACTTCTTTTTGTCTTTCGGGAATGCGGGATAATAGTTGGCGGTAGCCGTCGGCGGCATCTTCGAGCATACTTTGAATGGTGCTGTACATCAGAGGTTCCGTGCATTCGCTTCCTTTCGTTGTGTTGATGAAAGCTTCGTGAAAAGCTTTTTGCATATAGTACGTATTTCCTTCGAAGAGCCGATAGGTGCGTAGTACTAAGTCATTGCCGATTGTCTTTTGGTAGGCGGCAAACCATTTCGTTACAAAAGGCACGTATTCTCCGGTGCTGATGGGATGAAGTTCCATCATGTCGGTGCTGTTGTAAAAAGGGCGTGCCGATGACTGGAACATTTCCGACACCAGGTGGCGCTCGCTTCCGGCAAAGATGAAATGGACATTCCCGAGATGCTGGATGTGGGAGCGGAGCAGAGCCTCTACGTTCTTTTCGGGATATTTGGTTATCTGCTGAAACTCGTCGAATGTCACGATACAAGGCTTATCGGCTTGTTCCAGGCATTGAAAGATTTCATTCAGTGTGAATTCGGGCATGGTGATATCTCCCAGTTCCAGACTGAAGGTGGGAGTGTAGTTTATGGGGTCGAAGCCAAACTTGGCTTGTATGGATTTCAATCCTTGTGTCAGCATGGTCAGCATTTTCTGGCTTTGGCTGCGCAAAGTCTCGAATACGCATTGCCCGAAGGCGTATGTGAATTCGCGCAGGCTGGAAGTATGAAGTATGTCAATGTAGAAAGTGTAGTATGCTTCGTTCATTTCCGGCTTGTCATAGCAGAAACGGACCAATTTGGATTTTCCCATGCGGCGGGGAGATATAAGACAGAGGTTACCGCTTTGGGTAACGGTGCGGATGAGGCGTTTCGATTCTTCCCGGCGGTCACAAAAGTATTCGGCGGGAATAGCTCCGGTGAGAATAAATGGATTCTTTTCTTTTTGAGTCATGGCGTACATTCGTTAGATGTACAAAGCTAATTATTTATTTCGTATTATACAAGTTGTATAATACAAATCGTATAATTTGTATTCAGGCAGCATCGGGGTGCTTTTATGCCGTTTGTCACCGGTTGCCTTCCCTTCGTCACTATAATTTGTCCGCTTTGCTTCCCTTCTCTACTTTTAAAACAAAAAACAGAGACTATGTGTATAAAAGCATTTTGGGGAATCATCCTGTTAGGCATGCCCTTGGTTGGCAGGGCACAGCAGGACACTATTGCCGACCAGCGTTTAGGGGAAATCGTAGTAACCGCCAAGCTACCGTTGGTGGAAATGTCCGCCGGAAAGACCACTTACCGGATGGATGCATCTATCACTCAAAGCACTGGCAGTCTTTATGATGTGCTTTCTTCTTTGCCGGGAGTGATGATCGACTCCAAAGGCGGCATCCTGCTGAATGGAAAGAGTGGGGTACAGGTCTTGATGGACGGCAAACCGACTTATCTTTCCGGTGAAGAACTGGTGAACTTGTTGCGTTCCACTCCTGCTACGAATGCCGATAAGATAGACCTTGTCACCCAACCCTCTGCGCGCTACGAAGCGGCAGGAAGTACAGGCATGATTGACATCCGTACCCGCAAGATAAAGCTGCGCGGCATGAATCTTGCCTTGAACGGCAACGGTACTCTCGGTCGCTCGGGTGGTGGCGGATATGGCAGCGCTTTCATGAACCTGCGGCAGGATAAGTTTAATTTCTTTCTGACCTATTCCTATTATCTGGGAAATCAGACGATAGATATGGACATCGACCGTGCCTTCAATGGAGATGAACGGATGTTACAAACTTCTTACCGGAGGCGGAGTACTTATTCGCATTATCTCCGTGGCGGTTGCGACTTTTACCTCAATCCGCGCACAGTATGGGGCGTATCGTTGAATGGCAACTTATCCGGCAGAACCGAAAATGCAACTATGCTTATCGAAACGCAAGGGGCGGGAAGACCGGAGACGACTGATGGGCATGTAGATTCTGATTGGAACAACTTCTCTGCCGGAACAAATTTTATGCATCGTTTCGAGCAAGAGGGGGGCGAGGTCTCTGCTGCTTTTGACTATTTCAGCTATGACCGTTCGGAGCTCCAGCACATACATTATTCCAAACCCGATACGTTGAAGGGAGATATGCAGGGACGCATCCATATCTATGCCGGACAGGCGGATGTGACTTATCCGTTGAACGAACAATGGAAGCTGCATGGCGGGGGCAAATCCGCTTTCGTCAAGATAGACAATGATGCCGGGTACCTGCGTCCGGTACCGTCGGGCTGGCAGGCGGATGGTTCGCTCGGCTCCCGTTTTGTTTACGATGAGAATATCAATGCCGCATACTTGCAAGCCGGTTATGAGCACCGTCACCTGAAGTTTTCGGCAGGATTGAGGTTGGAGCATACCCGTGTGCATGGCGAACTGAGCGGGAATACCGTGCAGCGCGATTCGTCGTTCACAACGAACTATGTACATCTGTTTCCCACCTGTTCCGTGCAGTATGGGCTGGAGGGTGGAAGTGCTTTTCAGTTTTCTTACAGCCGGCGCATTACCCGTCCCAATTACCAGGACTTGAATCCTTTTACCTATATCTTCGACGACTATACGCACGAAGGTGGTAATACCCGTCTGCGCCCGTCATTTTCGGACAACATCGAGCTGGCCTATGTACACCATGAATGGCTGCAAACCGTTCTTTTCTTCTCGCACACTGACGATGCTATTATGAAAACCTATCAGGCTCAAGAAGACTTGCGTATTTATGTCACTCCCGAGAATCTTGCCTCCTATGTGCAGACCGGGCTGCGTATTCATGCCGCCAATCTTTCGCTGGCATCCTGGTGGAAGATGCACTTGACGGCTATCGGGCTCTATAACCGTTATCGTTGGACGGAGCAAGGTGAGAGGATGAGGAACAGTCTGCTTACTCCCCTTGTCAGCAGCATGAACCAGTTTACGTTTACACGTACCTGGTCGGCAGAACTGTCCGCCAACTATCGGGGCAGGATGGCTTACGGGCAGGCTACCGTGCATCCGACATTGGAAGTAAATGCCGGTATTCAGAAAAAGATATTACGTGGCAAAGGGACTGTCGGCTTGTTTGCCAAAGATATTTTCGGAACCGCTAATGAACGGGTGGATGTACGGGCGGTTGGTACCAAGGCATATGTGGATTCGCATGGCGATAGCAGTCAGCGTGTGATAGGCATTGCTTTTTCGTGGCGTTTCCAAAAGGGGAGTGAAGTGAAAGAAAGCAGGCGGAAAAATGGGTTGGATGAGACAAAAAGAGTAAATTTGTAATTACTATGAACAGAAATTGGAGTAAATGGCTGGTGCCGGCAGGGTTCGGCGTAATTCTTTTCTTATGTGTTCGCGTGGCAAATGATATTCCGAAACGTGAATTCTACTGGGAAGGGAATGCCTTGGATTTCATGTTGAAAGACGTGCTGACCGTGCTTGTGGTATCTTATCCGGCAGTGTTTGCCTTGAAACGCTGGCTTCACATATGCCGGCGGAAGAGGTTGCCATGGTGGAGAGAGTATGGAGCGATTGTTTTGGGTACTCCGTTCTGGTGCCTTGTGACGATGTGGATTATCCGGCTGTTGATGGGTGTGGAACTTGATCTCTACGATGTCCCTATTCCAATGGTGGTTGCAGTCTTGCTGTCCGGTTTCTTTTATGGATTTCTGCGCAATCAGCTGATACAAAAGGAGAACGAAGCCCAGCGCCTGCAATTGGAGAAGATAAAGAACGACCAGCTTCAAACGGAGTTGAAGTTCCTGAAAGCGCAGTACCATCCGCACTTTCTCTTCAATGTGCTCAATACGGTGTATTTTCAGATAGACGAAAAGAACGAAGCGCCGCGGCGTACGCTGGAACAGCTGTCGGACTTGCTTCGTTACCAACTGTATAACGATGGTGAAAAAGTACGGGTGCGTGTCGAAGCCGACTACCTGAAGCAATACATCAGTCTTTGTAAGCTCCGTGCTACGAAACGCTTGCAGTTGCAGGTACACTTCGACGAGATACCGGAAGAATGCGAGATCTATCCGTTGCTGTTTGTACCGTTGGTGGAGAATGCTTTCAAGTATGTAGGTGGGGAGTACTTTATTACCATAGAGCTGAGGCTGAAAGATGACGAATTGCACTTCTTTGTCGAGAACTCCGTTCCGGAATCGGTGATGCAACCGAAAAAGAAACAAGGTATCGGCATCGAGAACCTGAAGCGTCGGTTGGAGTTGCTTTATCTCGGGCGCTATACACTGGATATTAATAAGGAAGAGACATTGTTTACGGTGAAACTTATGATAAAATTATAGCATGATGCAGATAAAATGTGTGATAACCGACGATGAACCTACCGCTTGCGAAGGGTTGCGGCGTTACGTGGAGAAAGTGGATTTCCTGACCCTGACGGCAGTGTGCGAAGACGCAATGCAACTGAATACCCTTTTGCAGACCGAACAGCCGGATTTGTTGTTCCTGGACATCGAGATGCCTTATCTTTCCGGGCTCGAGTTGCTGGCATCCCTCGCTCATTCGCCGCACGTCATTATCACCTCTGCCTACGAACAGTATGCACTGAAAGGTTATGAACTCGATGTGGCGGATTATCTGCTGAAGCCGTTTTCGTTCGACCGCTTTCTGAAAGCAGTGAACAAGGTACACAGCCTGCTGCTGCAAGAGGATCGGCAGGAGGAGAATACAGATTTCATCTTTGTCCGCTCCGACCGACAGATGCATAAGGTGCATCTCAAAGACATCCTCGTGGTAGAGGGTTTGGAGAATTATGTCTGCATTTATACGGAGAGTGCGAAGCTATTGGTGCGCTCCACCATGAAGCATATGATAGAAGCGCTCCCCAAAGGACTCTTCCTGCAAGTACACAAATCCTACCTTATTAATCTGAATAAGATTGATATGATAGACGGTAATCAAATCATAGTCAGGCAGCATACCATCCCCGTGGCCCGTAACTTCCGCGAAGAGGTGTTTGCGCGGATATTGAAGAATACGTTGTAAGGGTTTCATAAGCTTGCAAGGTTTTTATTTATTAGTTAAGCTTGCAAAGTCTTATTTATCAGCTAAGCCTGTAAGGCTTACATCTATCAGCCCAGGGCAACGCCCTGGGTTTAAACCACCTCACTATCTTACGCCCTGAAAGGGCAAAATCCTATGTCTACAAATATTCTTCCTTATATTCTACTTGATAACTCTTTAAGAACTCAAGAAGTTCTTCTCTAAATGATTTTTTGGTATGATGCTCCTGTTGGTTTTGGATATAATTTCTTACTGCATCTAACTTTGACTGGCTGACAGAGAATGCCGCATATCCATTTTGCCAGGCAAAGTATTGTTTTTGGGGGTATTTGTTCTTTATCCATTTTGAAGAACTTCTTTTTATCTCTTGTAATAGCATAGAGATGGAGACAGTGCTTGCAAGTTCGCAAAGGATATGAATATGATTGGGCGTACCACCTACGACGATACTTTTGCATAAATTGTGGTTGATAATTCCTCCTATATAACAATGTATCTCATTCAGGTCATTTGCCGGTAGTATGATGATGATTAGATTTTGCCCTTTCAGGGCGTAAGATGGTAAGATACAATCAACCCGGGGCGATGCCCCGGGTTGATAGATATAAGGCTTTCAGCCTTAGAAGCCATAAGTTTCTTAATAAGAGCTTCACCTAAGAAGTCAATAAATCTTTTGCCTAAGAAGTCAATAAATCCTTCGCCTAAGAAGTCAATAAGCCTTTTGTCTTAGAAGTCAATAAACTTTTTGCTTTAGAGGTTAATAAATATTTAACCTTAGAAGCTAATAGATATTCAGTCTTAATAAGGTAATAAGCTTTCAGCTTTAATGCTTAGTCGATCATCTCAAATCCCGTATACGGCACCAGCGCCTTTGGGATGCGGATGCCTTCCGGTGTCTGGTTATTTTCCAGCAATGCGGCAACAATGCGTGGCAGCGCCAATGCAGAACCGTTCAGCGTATGGCAAAGCTCGGTTTTCTTCTCTGCCGTGCGGTAGCGGCACTTCAGACGATTGGCTTGATAAGTGTCGAAGTTGGATACGGAGCTTACTTCCAGCCAGCGCTTCTGCGCTTCGGAATAAACCTCGAAGTCGAAGCAAAGGGCAGCCGTAAAACTCATGTCACCACCACAAAGACGGAGGATGCGGTAGGGGAGTTCCAACTTCTGGAGCAATCTTTCTACATGGTCCAGCATTTCCTGGTGAGACTGCTTGCTGTGTTCCGGCTTGTCGATACGCACAAGCTCCACTTTGGAGAACTCGTGCAGACGGTTCAGTCCGCGTACATCCTTGCCGTAGGAACCGGCTTCGCGACGGAAACACTGAGTATAAGCACAGTTCTTGATTGGAAGCTGCTTTTCGTCCAAGATAACATCGCGATAGATGTTTGTTACAGGTACTTCGGCAGTCGGAATCAAGTATAAATCGTCTACTTCGCAATGGTACATCTGTCCTTCTTTGTCGGGCAGTTGTCCCGTGCCGTAGCCGGAAGCGGCATTTACCACTGTAGGAGGCATTATCTCCATATAGCCGGATTTGCGGGCTTCGTCCAGGAAGAAGTTGATGAGTGCACGTTGCAGTTGCGCGCCTTTACCTTTATATACGGGGAAACCTGCACCGGTGATTTTCACACCCAAGTCGAAGTCTATCAAATCGTATTTCTTGGTCAGTTCCCAGTGGGGCAGGGCATCTTTGGGCAGTTCAGTTTCCATGCCGCCCATCTTCTCTACCACGTTGTCTTCGGCGCCTACTCCTTCGGGCACGCTGTCATAAGGAACGTTGGGGATGGTATAGAGCAGGTTTTGCATGTCTTCGGCTGCCTGGTCCATGTCGGCCTGGAGGCCTTTATTGGCTTCTTTCAGTTCGGCTACACGGTTCTTGGCGGCTTCTGCCTCCTCTTTCTTGCCTTCTTTCATCAGTTGGCCGATGGATTTGGAAAGCAAATTCACCTCAGCGAGGTTTTTATCTAATAAAGTTTGGGTGCTACGTCGTTTGTCGTTGGCTTCAAGTACTTGGCCGATGGTTTCCTGGGCATTCTTGAAGTGCTTCTTCTCCAGACCGCGGATCACCGCGTCGGTGTTTTCTGTAATTTGTTTGATAGTAAGCATATCTTATACTTGTTTTTATGATTCTTAAAGTGCTGCAAAGATAGAGAAAATGCTTCTTATTGCATGAAATTATGCGGAAAACGTATAATAAACAAGATAAAATATATGAATATGCCTTTTTGAGAGGCAAATAAAGTTCGGTAATGGCTTGACGGTTATTAATTAATAACCTATCTTTGTGATAAGATTAAAAGGAGAAAAGAACATGCCGCTACTATTTATATTTTTCGGACTTCGCTTTATGTTTTACTCTAATGATCATGAACCCATTCATGTTCATGTCGTTAAAGGAAAAGGAAAGGTGAAGGAGAATGCCAAGTTTAATATTGAACCGGAAGTTGTTTTAGTTGAAAACAATGGCCTTCAGCCGAATGAGATCAAGATGGCCGAAATGGTTATAGAAGAAAACAAAGAACTGATTGCCGAAAGATGGAATGAGTTTTTTAATAAGAATAAGAAAACGGAGGTATTATGAAAGTAGATGTTACAAAAGTATGGGTAGACGAACATTATGTGCATATACTCACTGCTGATGGTATCGAACGCAAAGAAGCGATAGATAATTATGAGCGTCTTCGCCTCGCTACCCCTGAACAGTTGCGGAATTTTGAAACTGACAACATCGGTGTTCATTGGTCGGAACTTGATGAAGACTTGAGCTATGAGGGCTTTTTTAAGGCAGATTCGATGGAAGGTAAAACGGAACTGTATGCCCTGTTTAAAAGATTTCCACAGATTAATGTTGCAGGAATAGCGCGTAACCTTGGAATAAAGCAGAGTCTTATGGCGGCATATATCTGTGGAACAAAGAAGCCGTCCAAAGCTCGGAGAGATGAAATCATTAATGAACTTCACTCTTTAGGAAAAGCATTACTGGAAATAGCATGAAAAAAAGAAAGGGATGCAACTTCGTGGATTGCATCCCTTTTTCTTATTTCTTGTTCGGAAACTTACGCTTCTGTCTTTTCAGCAGGAATAACTGAGATAGAACGTCTATCTGCCTTACCTACTTTGAACTGTACAGTTCCGTCTACCAAAGCGAAAAGAGTGTGGTCTTTACCCATACCGATGTTGTTGCCCGGATGGAATTCAGTACCTCTTTGACGAACGATGATGTTGCCTGCCTTGCAAGCTTCGCCACCAAATATCTTAACGCCTAATCTCTTACTCTGTGATTCGCGGCCGTTCTTAGAACTACCGACACCTTTTTTATGTGCCATTTCTTCTTACTTTTTTAATTGATTAAGCTACTACTTCTGTAATTGTTAACTCAGTGAATTGTTGACGGTGACCGTTCAACTTACGATGACCTTTTCTTCTTTTCTTGTGGAAAACGAGAACCTTGTCACCTTTTACAATGCTGGATACTACCTGGCAAACTACCTTTGCACCTTCTACCGTAGGAGCACCTACTGTGATAGCACCGTCTTTGTCTACCAAAAGAACCTTTTCAAACTCTACTGTTGCACCGTTTTCTGCTTCCTGCATGTGGTGTACAAACAGCTTCTTGCCAGCTTCTGCTTTAAACTGCTGACCGTTGATTTCTACAATTGCGTACATTTCTTATATATAATGTATAAGTTAGCTCCGTCGGGTGGTCTCTAATCACTTAGAAAGCACTTGGTCGAACCCGGTGCGGAATAATCGGGCACAAAATTACTGTTTTATTTCGAACGGACAAATCTTTTTAATCACTTTTTCTATTTAGGGCGTTGCTTTTTGTTTTATTGCTTTATGATGATTGCTATAGATGCTGCCGATAAGATGTATAGAGAAAAGTTCCTCGGCATTAAGAGAAAAAGTGCGGGAGATATGGAGAAAAGTTGTTTTCTTTAGTAACTATTCTCTGTTCAAGCCTTGCGAACGGATATCCGCAGTGCTTGAATATGTGTTCGCGCCTTGCGAACAAGCATTCGCAAGGCGTGAACAGACTTTATTGGGCTATGCTATTCTTCTTATATAAACGGCTTCAGTATATAGAGTATCCCCATAACAAGGAGCGCTACGATTACTGCAAACAGTGTAATTAATAGGAGGGCGTAGAAGAACATAAGTATGGTACGCCAGAAGCTTCTCCACCAACTGGTGCTATACAGTTGCTTGTAGTCCCACCAGAAAAGGGCGAAGATGAACCACCAGGGCAGTTCGTACAGGTCGTTTACCCTGGCATGGCCGTTGAAGGGTAGTATGACAATGCTCAGGAAGAGTATCTGGCAGGCAATGTAGGCTTGGATGAATACATGCTCCGTCAGGTTGTAGTTCAACTTGTACCTTTTGCGGTGGAAGGCGATGAGGGTGGCAAGTGCAAAGAGTGGCAGGGTGGCGATGATGCTGAATGCCTTGTTGCCATGTGCCCAGCTTTTCAGCAAGTTCCATACTTTTTGCAGGAAGGGGGAGTTTTCGAAGTATTTTTCGAGCTTAGTCCCTACCTCCGAACTGGCATCGAATAACTCGTCCATGACACCTTTATCATCACCATCGCTCACGCGTTTAGCAGAAGAAGTCTTTTCGCTCTTCTTCGCTGCTTTGTCCAAACTTTTTTCCAAACTTTTTATGGTGATGTCGAGAACTCGTTTTTCTGTCTCAGACTGGGCTTTGTCTCTATCTTGTATCAGTTCGTCCCGCGCAGCGATAATGTCTTCGATATCTTGTTTCTCCTTGGGCGTTTCTCTTTTCTTCAGCGCGTCCGGATCTATTATTTGTACGGCCATGATGTAGAGGGCGGCAAGGATAAACAGTGTCTGGAAGGGGCGGAAGTATTGTATCCGCTTGCCGTCGATGAAGTCGCGGATCATATATCCCGGACGGTAGAGAAGGTCTATAAGGGTACGTCCGAAGCCGTTGTCTATGTTTGTAAATCCTCCCAATATATTCTTCAGGGCATTGCTGAAGCGGTAGCGGGGTGTCTTCCGGCTTTGCCCGCAACGGGGACAATAGTTGCCGATGTAGATTGTTTCGCAGTTGCGGCACGTGCAGCTCTCTTCACTGTTGGGGGGCGCTTGTTTGCCTCGCACCAGTTTGAGGTGGAGCGCACGCAGGCGTACGGCATAGGGATGCCACCACGGGTCGATGAAGGCGGTGACGCGTTCGGGGAGAAGTTTCCTTTTTTGTATGATGCCCCATAGCGTCAGTACAAAGAGGAGCGGAAAGAGCCAGGTGCCAGACGAATATTCCAATTCTTCGTATGCCAGCCAAAGGAAAAGAGCTAAAAGAATGGTTTGCCCGGTGCTGATTCTTTTTTTCTTTCGCGGGGTGGGGGGAGTGCTTTCAGGCAAGGCGGGGGTGTCGGAACTGCAATCCGGCTGTTGCGGTTCATTGCACTTGTCCGGTAACGTATCGTTCTTGCAGGGCGGCTCTTCGTTCTTGCTTAGCAGCTGCTCTTCGTCCTTGTCCAACAGTTCTTCCAGTGTTGCCATTATCTTGCGGTGCGGATATCTACCCAGTTCTTGCGCGGTAGTCACTCCGTGGGTGACGCCGGCAAAGTCTACTCCTGCTGCCTGGGCCGTTTCTGCATCGACTATGCTGTCGCCGATGTACAGCGTTTCGGCTTTGGTGACGTGCAGTTGCTTGATGGCGAGCAGCAGGCCTTCGGGCGAGGGCTTGGCGGTTTTTACGTCTTCTCCACCTATTATAATATCCATGAAATTCTCGGGGAAGTGCAGGCTCAACAGCTCCTTGATCCGGAAGCGGAATTTGGTTGATATGATTCCGATGCGCGCGCCGGCATCTTTCAGTGCTATCAGTACGGATTTGGTTTCGAGGAACAGCATGGTGTTCACCGTCATGTGCTCGTCGGCTTCCTTGCCATATTCTTTTTTGAAGTCAGCCAACTGCTGTGCGTCTGTTATTCCTGTGAGGATGGAAAAGGAGTCTTCCAGAGTTTTGCCGATGGTCCGTTTTATTTCTTCGTCTGTCACTGCCGTGTATCCGTGGCGTTTGAGGACGTTCTGAAAGCAGGTGACGATACCTCGGGATGAGTCGGCAAGAGTATAATCAAAGTCGAAAAGATAGGTGGTGTAATTCATATTATTACGGCTTTTTGCGACAAAGATAAGGATTAATCGGATTTTTGTATTATTTTTGTTACCTTTAATTTGTGTTGAGAAAGAAAGGTGGTAGACGGAATAAGTGTTTTATCCGCTTGGATTGTTATAATGTACACGTTAACCCTATAATGTTATGAAATTGATAAAATCTTGTTGTTCGTTTCTTACCCTTTTATCTTTTGGGGCATGTACATCCCAAGTGTCGGAAGCTGTAGACCAATGCTATGCCGACTATGTGAATCCTTTTATTGGTACGGATTTTACCGGAAATACCTATCCGGGCGCACAGGCTCCGTTTGGTATGGTTCAACTTAGCCCGGACAACGGGCTCCCGGGATGGGACCGCATCTCAGGGTATTTCTATCCGGACAGTACCATTGCTGGATTCAGCCATACACATCTCTCCGGCACCGGAGCAGGCGATTTGTACGATATATCTTTTATGCCGGTGACATTGCCTTATAAAGAAGCAGAAGCTCCGCTCGGCATTCATTCCTTATTCTCCCACTCGGAAGAGTCGGCAAGTGCCGGATATTACCAAGTCCGGTTGAAAGACTATGATATCAACGTAGAACTGACGGCCACCGAGCGCTGCGGCATCCAGCGTTATACCTTTCCGGAAGCGGATGCGGCTATTTTCCTGAATCTGCGAAAGGCGATGAACTGGGACTTTACGAACGATACGCGTATCGAAGTGGTCGATTCGGTGACTATCCAGGGATATCGCTTCTCTGACGGTTGGGCACGCGACCAGCATATTTATTTCCGTACCCGCTTCTCCCGTCCGTTTACTGCGATGCAGCTCGATACGGCTGCCGTTCTGAAGGATGGCAAACGAATCGGGACTTCTGCCATTGCCCGCTTCGACTTCAAGACGAAGCAGGGAGAGCAAATCCTTGTCAGCACAGCCATTTCGGGAGTAAGCATGGAAGGCGCGGCGCGTAATCTTTCTGCAGAAGTGCCCGATGATGATTTCGACAAATACCTGGCGGCTACGCGGAAGAACTGGAATGAGCAACTCTCCAAGATAGAAATCAAGAGTGAGGATCAGGACGAAATGGTCAAGTTCTATACCGCATTGTATCATTCGATGCTGGCGCCTACCATCTATAGCGATGTAGACGGTGCTTATTATGGCCCCGACAAGAAGATCCATCAGGCAGATGGCTGGACCAACTACAGTACGTTCTCTTTGTGGGATACTTATCGGGCCGCTCATCCCCTCTACACTTTTATCGAACCGCAGCGCGTAAACGATATGGTGAAATCGTTTCTTGCCTTCTATGAACAGAACGGACGCCTGCCTGTGTGGAATTTCTATGGTAGTGAAACGGATATGATGATAGGTTATCATTCCGTGCCCGTCATTGTAGATGCTTACTTGAAAGGAATAGGCAACTTTGATGCGGAGAAGGCGCTGGACGCTTGTGTGGCTACGGCCAATATAGATACTTATCGTGGCATCGGACTCTACAAAGAAAAAGGTTATGTGCCTTATGACGTCACGGATGAACATAATGCCGAAAACTGGTCACTCTCCAAAACACTGGAATATGCTTATGATGATTACTGCATAGCCCGTATGGCGGAAAAGCTGGGCAAGCAGCAGATTGCGGATGAGTTTTACAAACGCTCGCAGAATTATAAGAATGTGTATAATCCACAAACCTCCTTTATGCAGCCGCGTGATGACAAAGGGCGTTTTATCGAAGGTTTCTCTCCCGACGATTATACTCCGCACATTTGCGAAAGCAACGGCTGGCAATACTTCTGGTCGGTGCAGCAAGATATCGAAGGACTGATTTCTTTGGTTGGCGGTAAGGAGCGTTTTGCGCAGAAACTGGACAGTATGTTCACTTACCATCCTGCGGCGGACGATGATCTGCCCATCTTCAGTACGGGCATGATAGGGCAATATGCGCATGGCAATGAACCGAGTCATCACGTTATTTACTTGTTCAATGCTGTGGGACAACCTTGGAAGACCCAGAAATATGCAGCCGAGGTGATGCACGAGCTTTATAAGAATACACCGGCAGGATTGTGTGGCAACGAAGATTGTGGCCAGATGTCTGCGTGGTACGTGTTCAGTGCGATGGGATTTTATCCGGTAGATCCGGTTAGCGGCAAGTACGAAATAGGTACGCCGCTGCATCCGGAGATGAAGATGCATCTGCCCGGCGGTAAGGTGTTTACGGTGCTGGCTCCGGCAGTTAGTCGGGAGAATTGCTACATCCGGTCGGTGAAGTTCGACGGTAGAACTTATGATAAAAGTTATATTACTCATGATCAAATAATGAATGGCGGTGTTCTGGAGTTTGAAATGGGAAACGAACCGGGCCAGGCATGGTATGAGTAATTGATGAATGGATATAGTGGCAGTCCGGTGATATCAGATAAATAATGTAAGATTATGGAAGAAAATTTCGACCAGACTTATAGAGCTCTTTTCCGCAGGTATTATGCCAATCTGCTTTTCTACGCTACACGCATTGTGGGAGAAGACGAGGCAGAGGACGTAGTGCAGGATGTGTTCGTGGAGTTGTGGCGACGGAAGGAGACGATGAAGGTAGGGGAGCAGATACAGGCTTTTCTGTACCGGGCCGTGTACACCCGTGCCCTGAATGTGCTGAAGCATCGGGAAATAGTGAACAGTTACGAAGCCGTTGCACTCGAAGTTCATAAGAAGAGGATTGAATTCTATCAGCCGGACAGCAACGATGTAGTGAAGCGGATTGAAGATAGCGAGCTCAGGAGGAAACTTTCCGAAGCCATCAATGAACTGCCGGATAAGTGCAGGATGGTCTTTAAACTCAGCTATCTGCACGATATGAAGAATAAAGATATAGCCGAAACAATGGGAATTTCGTTGCGGACGGTAGAGGCGCACATGTATAAGGCATTGAAGTTGTTGCGCGACAGACTGGGGTATTTGAACCTCATGCTGGTTTTGTTTTTTTTAGGGAAAGTAAGTGTTTTTGTGAAGAGTGTTGTTTTATTAGCATAAAGGAAGAAAAAGATGAAGAAGTTGAATGAGGAAATAATAGTTAGGTTCCTTAGGGGTGAATGCACCGAGGACGAACTTCGTGAGGTGAATGCCTGGCTGGACGAGTCGGCCGACAATGCCCGCGAACTGTTCAGACTCGAAGAGATATACCACCTGGGGAAAACGAGTTATGCCTCGGAGCAGATAGAAAAAGCAGAAAGGCGATTGTTCAAGAGGTTGGAGCAGGAGAAGACGAAACTGCATAAGACGCGGAAGATGTATGGTTGGATGCGATATGCTGCTGTGTTTATCGGTTTTTTCCTTTTGGGCAGTTTGGGTTATCTTTTTTATCAGGGCTACAACCATACAGAAGCATTGCTGGCCGTTACCACTCAGGATAAGATAAAGGAACTGAAACTGCCGGACGGAACAAAAGTTTGGTTGAACAAATATACTACTTTAAAGTATCCTCGGGCCTTTGCCGAGAATGGCCGTAAGGTTTATCTGGAGGGAGAGGGCTATTTTGAAGTGATGAGAAACCCGGAGAAACCTTTCGTTGTGCAGAGCGAGGCGATGCAGGTCAGAGTGCTGGGTACAACCTTCAACTTGAAGTCCGATAAGATGAAAATGTCTGCCGTAGCCACATTGCTGAAAGGGGAAATCGAGGTGAAGGGCAACCATGACGAAGGTCTGATAATTCTCTCCCCGGGACAGAAGGCCGAGTTGAACGGGGCTACAAGGCGGTTGACCGTGAAGCAGATAGATACCGGTATTGAGAATTGGCATAATAATGAGTTTGTGTTCGAGAAGGCCGATATCTATACGATAGCCCGCACGCTGGAAAGCTCCTATGGAGTGAAGATTATCCTGGCACCCGGTATCGATGTGAGCAAGACTTATTCGGGCACGCTCAAGAAGAAGGAAAATGTAGAGGCAGTGCTGAGTTCGATAACGAATGCCATCCCGGTAGAGTATAAGATCGTGGGAGGAAGTGTATTTCTGTCTTCCAAGAAATGATAATTTAGCATCGTGTGATAACAAGTGTATCTCAAACTCCTCCGCCTGAAAGGGGAGGTGCCCGCTTGCGGGCGGAGGGGTCTTACATAAATAGAAAGTAACTTAGTGCAAGTCCCTTCGGATGTGAAACCCCTCCGCCCTACGGGCACCTCCCCTTTCAGGCGGAGGAGTTTGAGATACTCCGTAAATTCCCATTTATGAACTATATATAGAAACTATAATCAAAGAATTAATATTATGAGAAAACTGTTTGTACTGATTTGCTTTTTGAGCAGCGTGTGCTGGATGCAGGCTAAAGACTTCACCCAGTACGTCAGCCCTCTTGTGGGCACTTTATCTACTTTCGAACTTTCTACAGGTAATACCTATCCCGCCATTGCACGTCCCTGGGGCATGAACTTCTGGACTCCGCAAACCGGCAAGATGGGCGATGGCTGGCAGTATGTATACACCGCCAATAAAATCCGTGGTTTTAAACAGACCCATCAGCCCAGTCCCTGGATCAACGACTACGGTCAATTCTCCATCATGCCCGTTGTAGGCAAACCTGAGTTTGACGAAGACAAGCGTGCCAGCTGGTTTTCCCATAAAGGCGAGGTCGCTTTGCCTCATTATTATAAGGTGTATCTGGCAGAGCATGATGTAGTGACCGAGTTTACTCCTACCGACCGTGCTGTCCTGTTCCGTTTCACTTTTCCGGAGAACGAACACTCTTACATCGTTGTAGATGCTTTCGATAAAGGCTCTTACATCAAGATACTGCCCGAACAGAACCGTATCATCGGCTATACCACCCGCAACAGTGGCGGTGTTCCCGAGAACTTCAAGAACTATTTCGTGGTAGAGTTTGACAAGCCCTTCACTTATCGTGCTTCCGTTGCCGACGGTGTTCTGCAAGAAAACCAGAACGAGCAGACTGCCGGACATGCAGGTGCCATTATCGGCTTTAAGACCCGTAAAGGGGAAATCGTCCATGCACGTGTTGCTTCTTCCTTCATTAGTCCGGAGCAGGCCGAGCGCAATCTGAAAGAATTGGGCAATGATAGCTTCGATGCTTTGGTGCAGAAAGGGCAGGATGCCTGGAATCAGGTCCTGGGTAAGATAGAAGTAGAAGGCGGCAACCTCGATCAGTATCGCACTTTCTATTCCTGCTTGTATCGTTCGGTGCTTTTCCCCCGTGCTTTTTATGAGTTCGATGAGGCTGGTAATCCGGTTCATTACAGTCCTTATAACGGACAGGTATTGCCGGGCTATATGTACACTGATACCGGTTTTTGGGATACTTTCCGTTGCTTGTTCCCTTTCCTCAACCTGATGTACCCTTCAGTAAACAAGCAAATTCAGGAAGGTCTTATCAATACTTATAAGGAAAGCGGTTTCTTCCCTGAATGGGCCAGTCCCGGACATCGTGGCTGTATGATTGGTAACAACTCCGCCTCCATCCTTGCCGATGCCTATCTGAAAGGCGTTAAGGTGGATGATGTGAAGACGCTTTACGAAGGCTTGATTCACGGAACCAACAACGTGCATCCCGAAGTTTCCTCCACCGGCCGTCTCGGCTATGAATATTACAATGAATTGGGCTATGTACCCTACGATGTCAATATCAATGAGAATGCCGCCCGCACCTTGGAGTACGCTTACGATGACTGGTGTATTTATCAGATGGCCAAAGCCCTGGACCGTCCGAAGAAGGAACAGAAACTCTTCGCCGAACGTGCCATGAACTATAAGAACGTATTCGACAAGGAAAGTAAACTGATGCGCGGTCGTAACAAAGATGGTAAGTTCCAGTCTCCTTTCTCACCGCTGAAGTGGGGAGATGCCTTCACGGAAGGTAACAGTTGGCACTATTCATGGTCAGTATTCCACGATCCGCAAGGCTTGATAGACTTGATGGGCGGCAAGGAATCGTTCGTTCAGATGCTCGACTCCGTCTTCATCGTGCCTCCTTTGTTTGACGACAGCTATTACGGCCAGGTTATCCACGAGATTCGTGAGATGACGGTGATGAACATGGGTAATTATGCTCACGGCAATCAGCCTATCCAACACATGATCTACATGTACAACTATGCCGGTCAGCCGTGGAAAGCGCAATATTGGTTGCGCCAGGTAATGAACCGCATGTACACTGCTGGTCCCGACGGATATTGTGGCGACGAGGATAACGGGCAGACTTCTGCCTGGTATGTATTCTCTGCTTTGGGCTTCTATCCTGTTTGTCCGGGCACGGATGAGTATGTCTTGGGTGCTCCTTTGTTTAAGAAAGCAACGCTCCACTTTGAAAACGGCAACTCAATGACCATTGACGCTGCGGATAATACTTCCGATAATATCTATATCGAATCTCTCCAGCTCAATGGCAATGACTATACGAAGAATTATCTGAAGCACGGTGATCTGCAACGTGGCGGTGTCTTGAAGTTTAACATGGGCAATCAGCCTAATATGCAGAGAGGTACGCAACAGGAAGACCTTCCGTATTCTTTTTCTAACGAGATAAAGAAATAAGCATATAGTAATAATCCATTAATAGACAAGGCTGTCTCAAAAAACGGTTTTACTATCATTTTGTTCTTTTGTAGAGAACTTTATGAAGATTTTCTCCTACTTGTATGTGGAAAGCAGAATCTTCATTAAGTGCTGAATGACAGAATGGTACGCAAATCGGTTATTTGGGACAGCCTTTTCTTTTTATGGTTAACGAAAAAAAATATCTTTTTGGCTAAGTGTATTTTCAGGCACTGTTGTTTTATATACGAAAGCGAGAGAATGAATCTCTTGAAGTAACCATATGTATAACCTATAAATTTTGTTTATGAAAGACAATCATGCTTTTCAAAGTTCGACTTTCATGCGGGCTTTATTAGTCTTGTTGTTCATGGCGGTTTCTGTTCAGTGGGGTTTTGCCCAGTTGAACTTGAATGTGTCCCGTGCTACACTAGGAACAGTCATCGAACAAATCAAATCTCAATCAAAGTATCAATTTTTTTGTGACGACAAGCTGGCGGCATTGTCAGTAGAAAACGTCAAGGTGAAGGATGCATCCATAGAAGACGCTTTGAATGCCATTCTCAAAGGGAAAAACATCTCGTATAAGGTAGAGGACAACATCGTTTATCTTTCAGAGAAAATCGCTTCACAACAAGAAGGTAACCAGCAAGGCAAGGAACGTACGATTACGGGCGTCGTGTCGGATGACATGGGACCGCTGATTGGCGTCAACGTGTTGGTAAAAGGCAGCAGCAACGGTTGTATCACCGACCTGGACGGTAACTTCACGCTGACAACGACCGAAGCAAACCCCGTCATTGTGCTTTCCTACATTGGCTATAAGTCGCAGGAAATTGCTGTGAAAGGTTCGGAACCTATCAATGTAATGATGGAGAATGATACGCAAATGATCGAAGAGGTGGTAGTTACCGCTCTCGGTATCAAGCGTGCTACGAAAGCGTTGAGCTACAATGTGCAGGAAGTGAAGAGTGACGAGCTGACTCGTGTAAAGGATGCCAACCTTGTAAACTCTTTGTCCGGTAAGGTGGCCGGTGTTACTATCAATGCCAGTTCCTCCGGTGTGGGTGGTGCCAGTAAGGTAGTGATGCGTGGTACGAAAGGTATCGACCAGTCCAGCAACGCCCTGTATGTAATCGACGGTGTGCCTATGTTCAATCTTTCAGGTGAAGGCGGCCAGGAATTCGACTCCAAAGGCTCTTCGGAAGCTATTGCCGACATCAACCCGGAAGATATCGAATCCATGTCTGTACTGACGGGTGCTGCCGCTGCCGCTTTGTATGGTAGCCACGCTGCCAACGGTGCCATTGTCATCACTACAAAGAAAGGTAAAGAAGGACGTCTGAGTGTAACCGTATCGCAGAATACAGAATTCCTCCGTCCGTTTGTTACTCCCAAGTTCCAAAACTCATACGGTACGGGTGACCTGATGGCCAGCTCCGGTTCTGTAGAAAGAAGCTGGGGTAATAAACTGAACTCTTCCAACTATATGGGATTCAACCCTATAAATGACTTCCTGAGAACCGGTGTTGTAGCTACTGAGACTGTATCTTTGTCTACCGGTACGGAAAAGAACCAGACTTACTTCTCTGCAAGTGCCGTAAATTCTGCAGGTATGGTTCCTAACAACGATTACGACCGTTATAACTTTACGTTCCGTAACACCACTTCTTTCTTGAACGATAAGATGACCCTGGACGTAAGTGCTTCTTATATCAAGCAGAAAGACCAGAATATGGTTAACCAGGGTACTTACTCCAACCCGTTGGTTACAGCTTACTTGTTTCCGCGTGGTGACGACTGGAACGAGGTCAAGATGTATGAACGTTGGGATACTTCACGCAACATCTATACGCAATATTGGCCGCAAGGTATCGATACCTTTACGGGACAGAACCCTTACTGGATTGCATACCGCAACCTGCGTGAGAACAACAAAGACCGCTATATGCTGAGTGGTAGTCTGAACTACAAGATTCTGGACTGGTTGAGCGTAGCAGGCCGTATCCGTGTAGACAACTCTAACAGTACTTATACTGAAAAGCTGTATGCCACCAGTAACACAACGCTGACCGAAGGTTCTAATAACGGTTTGTACGGCATCTCTACTACAGCCGACAGACAAACTTATGCCGACTTCATGGTGAACATCAACAAGAACTTCGGTGAAGACTTCAGTTTCCAAGCCAACATCGGTGCTTCTTTGTCGGATATGCAGCAAGACGTACTGCAGAACCGTGGTCCTATCAGTGAAGACGGTATTCCTAACGTATTCAACGTATTCCAGTTGGACGACAGCAAGACGAAGCGTACACAGTCCGGTTTCCATGATCAGACTCAATCTCTCTTTGCCAGTGTTGAATTGGGATATAAGAGCATTTACTATCTGACCCTGACCGGACGTTCGGACTGGCCTTCACAGTTGGCAGGTCCTAACTCTACACAGAGTGCCTTCCTTTATCCTTCAGTCGGTGGTTCTGTTATTTTGTCCGAACTGTTGAAGTTGCCCGAGCAGATTTCCTTCTTGAAGGTACGCGGTTCATTCGCTTCCGTCGGTCTTCCTTTCCCGCGCTTCCTGGCCAATCCTACTTACTCCTGGGATAACTCCAATAAGGTATGGCAGTCAAAGCGTAACTATCCGATGTACAACCTGAAACCGGAGCGGACAGACTCATGGGAAGTTGGTCTTACTGCCCGTTTCCTGAAACACTTCAATCTGGATTTGGCTCTTTATACTACCAAGACATATAACCAGACTTTCGACCCGAAAATCTCAGTATCTTCCGGTTACTCTACGCTCTATGTACAGACGGGTAGCGTACAGAATAAGGGTATTGAACTCGGACTGGGTTACTCCAACGAATGGGGAAAATTCAAATGGTCCAGCAACTATGTATTCAGTGCCAACGACAACAAAATTCTTGAATTGCTTGAGAACTATGTACACCCCGAAACCGGTGCCATCATTACTAAAGAACGTCTGGACGTAGGCGGTATGGGTCAGGCACGTTTCATCCTGAAGAAGGGTGGTTCTTTGGGTGACCTTTATTCTACAGCCGACCTGCAACGCGACAACAACGGTAACGTCATGGTGGACCAAAACGGTAGCGTAACTGCTAACTATAATGCAGAAGACATCAAGCTGGGTAGTGTGTTTGCCAAATGCAACATGTCATGGAGAAACGACTTCAGCTGGAAGAACCTGAACTTCGGTTTCATGCTTTCTGCACGTATCGGCGGTATTGTTTACTCTGCTACACAGGCTGCTATGGATATGTATGGCGTATCGGCTTCAACCGAAGCTGCGCGTGATAACGGCGGTGTTTGGGTGAACGGTTCGGACAAGGTGAACGCACAGAAGTGGTACACTACTATCGGTTCTCAATCGGGTATTCCTCAATACTATACTTACAGTGCAACGAACCTGCGCCTTCAGGAAGCCAGCATCGGCTATACCATTCCGAAAGACAAACTTTGGAATGTAGCTGACGTAACGGTTTCTTTGGTAGGACGTAACTTGTGGATGATTTACTGCAAGGCTCCTTTCGATCCGGAAGCTGTAGCATCTACCGGTAACTACTATCAGGGTATCGATAACTTTATGACGCCAAGTGCACGCAGCCTTGGATTCAATGTAAGATTCAAATTCTAACAGATTAAAGACAGAAAACAATGAAAAAATCAATTATAAAAATCGCTATATGTGGCGGTATGTTAGTTGGCTCGTTGTCATCTTGTACGGACAATTATATGGATTACAATACAAATCCGTATGAATCGACCAAAGACGAGATGGATCGTGACGCTTATCTAATCCGTTCGGCTTTGACCGGTATGCAGGGATATGTGATTCCTACGGATGTAAACCTTAATCAGTTCCTGGAATGTTTGCTGGGTGGTCCTTACGGAGGTTATCTGGCTGAATCAAACTCAGGTTTCAACAACCGTTTCTCTAATTATAACCAGTCTCAAGACTGGGTAGGCAAGTTATATAAGGATGTCATTCCTAATGTATATGCCAACTATGCACAGTTGGAAGCTTCTACGGAAGATCCGGTCTATTTGTCCGTAGGCAAGGTGGTGAAAGTGGCTGCCATTCTGCGTGTGACGGATGGATATGGTCCTATCCCTTACTCTCAGTTGGGTGCAAACGGTGACTTAGTAGCTCCGTTGGATACACAGAAGAAGGTTTATGAAACCATGTTGGGCGAACTGGATGAAGCTATTACCGGTTTGTTGGCACACCGTACGGAAACATTCTCCTCAAAAGCGGATAAAGTATATGCCGGTAAGGTGGAACAATGGATTAAGTTGGCCAATTCTTTGAAGTTGCGTATGG
The DNA here is from genome assembly GCF_038448625.1 of Bacteroides sp. GD17. Lineage (NCBI taxonomy): Bacteria > Pseudomonadati > Bacteroidota > Bacteroidia > Bacteroidales > Bacteroidaceae > Bacteroides > Bacteroides sp. GD17. The sequence continues at coordinate 106,397 of NZ_JBCEZS010000014.1, read as the reverse complement.
CAATGAGAATGGTTTATGTCGATCCCGCCACGGCGCAGGCAAAGGCTTTGGAAGCAATAGACTCTGAAAAGGGTGGCGTACTTACTTCCAATGCAGATAATGCAACCATTCAGGCTACTACCAACCCGTTCAGAGTTATTATGTATGAGTACAACGGCGGTGACTCTCGCATTGCAGCGGATATCACAGCTTATATGAACGGTTATAAAGACCCGCGTCGAGACAAGTATTTCACCGAGTCTGCCTTTACAGATGCCGATGGTGTGAAGAACGGTTATCATGGCATTCGTTTGGGAACGGAACCCATTCCGAGTGAAACGGCTCATAAGTATTCCAATATGAATGTGGCTGCCGATACCAAGTTGGTATGGATGACGGCTGCCGAAGTTGCTTTCCTGCGTGCCGAAGGTGCACTGCGCGGATGGAACATGGGTGGAACTGCCGAGAGCTTCTATAAGAAAGGTGTAGAACTGTCGTTCGACCAATGGGGAGCTTCCGGTGCGGACTCTTACCTGGAAGATGCTGGCAGCCAGCCCGATCTGTACAAAGACCCGCTGGGTACTTACAGTTACAACGGTTCCCAACCTACCATCACCATCAAGTACGAGAATGGTGCTGCTTTTGAAACCAACCTGGAAAGAATCATCACCCAGAAGTGGATTGCAATGTTCCCGTTGGGCAATGAAGCATGGGCTGAATTCCGTCGTACCGGTTATCCCCGCCTGATGACGGCTGCCGTAAACAAGAACAAGGCCGAAGTGCCCGAAGGTACTTTCCCGCGTCGTTTGCCTTATCCGCAGGATGAGTACAAGGACAATGGTGCGAATGTACAGAAGGCTATGCAGGATTTGACTCCTTCTAATGATAGAATGTCATCCAGAGTATGGTGGGATTGCAATCCTAATATCAAATAAGAATAACGATCATGAAAAATAGAATGAAAAATATATTCATAGCAGCTTCCTGCTTCGCTGCCGTAACTTGTTTCACTGCATGCGACGACTGGACGGAAGTAGAGAACGTGAAGATCAATACGCCCGGCGTTGAAGAACTGAACCCGGAGCAGTATGCCAAGTATTTGCAGAATCTGGTTGAGTACAAGAATTCGGATCACAAGGTGGTTTACGCCTGGTTCGACAATAGCGAGAAAGTTCCTTTCAGCCGCGGACAGCACATCAGTGATGCACCCGACAGTCTGGATGTAATCTCCATGATGTATCCCGGCGAACTGGCAGAGTTCGAACGGACCGATATGGAGACCGTACGTGCCAAAGGAACGAAAGTGGTTTATACCATCAGCTTCGACAAGATCCAGAAGGAATATACGGATAAAGTAAAAGAAGGTACCGAAAGCGGCACTTTCGACGCTTATCTGAGTGCGGAACTGACGAAGCAGATTGGCTATGCAGATGACTTTGACGGTATCATTGCAGGTTATAAAGGAACAAGTCCTGTCTACATGTCTGCCGAGCAGAAGGCGGAAGCCAAGAAGTATCAGGATGCTTTCTTCGGTGCTATCTCCACTTGGAGAAGCAGCAATACTGCCAAGTTGCTGACGTTCCAGGGATATCCTGAGAATCTGATCGGACAGACTCTTCTGTCAGATTGCAAGCATATCATCCTGGCTACGGATAATGTAGCGGACGATGCGCAGCTTTCAGTCGTGGCTCGTCTTGCAATGATTGCATCCGATGTTCCGACAGACCGTTTCGTTGTAGCTGTCTCTACCGTTTCGCTGGATTCATCGGACAAGGCTACCGGATTTTATGGCTCGGACAGAGCTTTGTCGGAAGCTGCTTATTGGACTACCGAACCGTCTGACGATTATACCCGTGCCGGACTGGCCATCTATAATGTGCAGAACGACTATTACAATGCCGGTAACTCTTACCAGTATGTGAAAGAGGCTATTAATATTATGAACCCTGCTCCTAAAAAATAACGAATACCATGAAATTGAAAAACTTATATTTAGTATCGATAGCATTGCTGGCAGGTGTATTTGCAGCTTGCAGTGATGATACTGAAACATTCGACAACCGGGTGTATGTCAATGCTCCGGTCAAGACCAGCAGTGTGCTGCTGAAGAATACGGTTCCGAGTACCGAAGGCCAGTTCCAGATTGCAATGGCTAAGCCGGAGGGTAAAGATGTAACTGTCTCCATGAAAGTAGAACCGGGTCTGGTGGAAGCCTATAATGCTGCTTATTATGATAAGGCAGAAGCCCTGCCAAGCGGACATTATACATTGGAAAGCCAGCAGGTGACTATCTTGGCGGGAAGTATCCTTTCGGATGCCGTTACCGTGAAGTTCAACAACCTTACCGAACTGGATCGTGAAAAGGTATATGTATTGCCGATTACTATAGAGAATGCCAGTGTGGGTATACTGCAAAGTGCCCGTACCATGTACTATGTGCTGAAAGGTGCTGCTCTTATCAATGTGGTGGCCGACATTACAAAGAACCTGATTTATGTAGACTGGAAGAAACCCGAAGTAGCCAATAACCTGAAACAACTGACGGCAGAGGCGCTGATTCGTCCTAACAAGTTTGGCAAGATGCTTTCTTCCGTTATGGGTATTGAAGGGTATTTCTTGCTTCGTATCGGTGATTCCGGTATTCCCGATAATCAGCTGCAAGTGGCTACAAGTAAGGGTAACTTGACTTCTTCCGACCTTGCTATCCCTACCGGAGAATGGACACATATTGCCGTGACGTATGATGCCGATGCAGGTGGTAAGATAACCGTCTACCTCAATGGTAAGAACATGCTGGAAGGTACTGCCAATTGTGGTGCCATCAACTGGGCACAAACCAAGACAGACGAAGGAAACGGTTTCTGGATAGGTCACTCTTATAACCGTGACCGCTGGTTGGAAGGTGAAATCACCGAATGCCGTATCTGGAACAAGGTGCTGACTCAGAATGAGATCAATGCCAAGGATCACTTCTATCAGGTAGAGCCAGATGCAGCCGGACTGGTGTCTTACTGGAAATTTGACGAAGGTGTAGGAACTTCTATCGCCGACTATAGCGGTAACGGAAATAATGCTACAGCTCTGGAGCCCATTACCTGGAACGCAGTGGAACTGCCTGCAAAGAATTAATTTGTTATACCTTTAAATTAAGAAGCTTATTATGAAATATATGAATCATATCAAATCAGGCTTGCTGGCAATGACGTTTGCATGTGTCGGATCGGTTTTTACCGGCTGTGAAGATGACATCACAATCAATGCCGCTGATTCAGGCAAGTTAGAGACTGTGGACGGTATGTATGGCTATGTAAGGTCTGCTGCCGGAGCACGTGAACTCACTCCGATTTCACTGTTCGGAGACAAGGCTGGTGCCGGACATCTTTACTTTGAATTGAGTAAAGCTGCCACTCAAGACGTTACGGTAAACTTTAAAGTCGATGCTGCTGCGCTGGAAGCATACAATGCGGCTCACGGTACATCTTACGAGATGTATCCTGCCGACAAGCTGAGCTTGGCAAATGGCGGTACGGCTACCGTTAAATCAGGAGAGAAGAAGTCTGCTCCGGTAGAACTGACCATCAACGCAGGAGGATCAATAGGTGCAACATACGCGGTGGCCATTTCTGCTACTGCCAACGACGGAGTGGAAGTTTCTGCCAACAATCAGACTTATATCTATCTGGTGACGCCGCTGGCAGCTATTCCCGACTCGAAAAAGGGAGATGTCCGCACTCTTTGCTTTGTGGAAGTGAACGATGAAAACATCCTGAACATGGGTGAATATACCATGAAGGACAGCAAGAAGCCTTTCTTCGATGTAGTCAGCATCTTTGCTGCCAACATCAATGTGGATAATGAAACGGGACGCGTTCATATATTCTGCAACGACCAGGTGTCTTTCTTGCTGAAGAATGCCGATAAGTTCATTCGTCCTTTGCAAGCGAAGGGTATCAAAGTGAACCTGTCTATCCTGGGTAACCACGACGAAGCCGGTATGGGTAATCTGTCTCAGGCTGCTGCCGCTGATTTTGCCAAAGAGTTGAAGGCTTATATGGATATCTACGGACTGGACGGTGTGGACTTTGACGATGAGTACACCAATTATTCGGATAATCCGAGTCCGGGCTTTGAAAAACGTTCTCGCGAGAACTACTGCCGCCTGATTTATGAATGCCGTAAGGTAATGCCTGACAAATTGCTGGGAATATACGAATATACGCTTATTGACTCTCCGACGGGTACCGTTGAAGGCAAGAGCGCAGGCGAACTGGTGGACTACATGTGCTACGGTACTTACCAACGCTACGTGAAGGGACGCGAAGAGAATATGACCGGACTGACTCCGGCGAAGTATTGCCCTTACTCCCTGAAGATAAATGAGGAATATGACGGTGGTTGGACGCGTTTCAGCCAGGAGACGATACGTGATGCAAAAGAAGCCGGTTACGGTCTGCAAGTGTTCTACAACCCGAAACCGCGTACTTACAGCTACGATCATTACTTCAGTGCTGTCAGCGAAATATTGTTCAACGACAAGGTAGAATGGACCGGTAAATACTATGCCCGTACCGATGCAGCCGCTATCCAAGGTACGAAGTCAACCTACGAGACGTATCTGGGCGAATGGAATGCCACTTCCAGCAATTCATTGTATGTGTATATCGATGAAGAGAACAATCCACGTTGGTGGGATTGGAGCGGCAGTCAGCAGTTCAATGTCCGTATCGAAGAGAAAGAAGCCGGTAAGAGCTATTACGTATATGGTTGGGGTACTTATCCCGAAATTACCGATAAATATCCGTTGGTAATGGAGTACAGCGACTATGATGGCGGTCTTTCCATTCCTGTTCCTCAGACTATCCACGAAGCCGATGCTGCCGATCCTGTTACTTGGCAGATGTGCTGGGGCACGTACGGAAAAATAAATGTCTGGAACTTCTATACGGGTGAAGAATACATGGAACCGATTACCGGTACTATCGATGTGAACGGTAACCTGAAGCTCTATGGTATAGGCAACCGCTGGGGTATTGACCCGTGCTATGAAGAAGATGGCAAGTTAGTACCTCCTCACATGAATGTGAAGTCTCATATCACCGAGAACTACACCCTGGTGAAGCAATAATCTACAGGCTTATGTCGCCTTGAGTGAGACTACTGGTCTCCCCTCTAGTGAGACTAGTAGTCTCTCCTTAGGTCACACCAGTAGTCTCACCACAGGTGACACTAGTAGTCTCATACAAGGTGAGACCAGTAGTCTCACTTTAGGCAACACCGATACCTCTCAAATACACACAATATCATGAAGCAACACCTTATATATATAGTCCTGTTTTTCCTTCTTCTGGCAAGCAGCTGTACGTCTCCCAAACCTACAGAGGTAGCTTCGCCCGACGGACATATCCGGCTGGCATTCGCTCTGGATGCCGATAACCGTATGACCTACCGGGTGGATGTGAACGACACTGCTTTTATAACTCCTTCCTCATTGGGCTTCCTCGCCCAAAACGGAGTGAACCTTTCCGACGGTTTCCGCATCGTCGGCACCGACTTCTCCTCCGCAGACGAAACCTGGACACAACCCTGGGGAGAAAACAAAACCATCCGCAACCATTACAACGAAATGGCCGTCCGCCTGGCCGACGCCTCGGACGTGCAGCTTACTTTGCGTTTTCGCATCTTCGATGACGGACTGGGTTTCCGCTACGAATATCAGGTGGCAGGAGCCGACAGCCTGTTATTGACGGATGAACTCACTTCTTTCAACATTGCGCAGGACGGCACCTCCTGGTCCATCCCTGCCAATTATGATACGTACGAACTACTGTATCGTACACAACCTATCAGCAAGATAGACAATGCCAACACGCCTATGACCTTCAAGACCGGAGACACGTATGCCAGCATCCACGAAGCTGCTTTGACCGACTTTCCGGAAATGACCTTGAAGAATGTAGGCGACCGACAATTCAAATCAGAACTTGCCCCTTGGCCGGACGGTATCAAAGCACGGATAGCCGGAGGCCGTTTCCAAACCCCGTGGCGTACCCTGCAGATTGCCCCGGAAGCAGTAGGACTCATCAATTCAGGCCTTATCCTGAACCTGAACGAACCTTGTGCACTGGAAACCACCGACTGGATTCGTCCGATGAAGTACGTCGGCATCTGGTGGGGGATGCATTTGGGTGTAGAAAGCTGGGTAATCAATGATCGCCACGGTGCTACTACCGAGAATGCGAAAAAATATATTAACTTTGCTGCTGCCAACAACATAGAAGCTGTGATGTTCGAAGGCTGGAATGAAGGCTGGGAAAATTGGGGAGGAACACAAACATTCGATTATACGAAGCCATACGCTGACTTCGACATCCGGGAAATAGCTCGCTATGCCAAGGAGAAAGGCATCCAGATCATCGGTCATCACGAGACCGGCGGCAACATCCTCAATTACGAGCGGCAGCTCGATGCCGCCTACCAATGGTACACCGACCTGGGCATCCACAGCGTGAAGACCGGTTATGCCGGAGGACTTCCGAACGGGCACAATCATCATGGACAGTTCAACGTGCGCCACTATCGCAAGGTAGTGCAGACTGCTGCCAAGTATCACATTACCCTCGACGCACACGAACCCATCAAGGACACCGGCATCCGCCGTACCTATCCCAATATGATGACCCGCGAAGGTGCCCGTGGCATGGAGTGGAATGCATGGAGCGAGGGCAATCCTCCCGAACACCAGGTGATGTTGCCTTTTACCCGTCTGCTCGCCGGACCGATGGATTATACCCCCGGTATCTTCGACGTTCTCTATGAACGTGCCAAGAAGTCGAAAGACCGCAAGCAGTGGAATATGAAAGACAGCAAAGACTGCCGCATCAACACCACGCTGGCCAAGCAGATAGCCGACTGGGTGATACTCTATTCTCCCTTGCAGATGGCTGCCGATATGATTGAGAACTACGAAGGGCATCCCGCTTTCCAGTTCTTCCGCGACTTTGATGCCGACTGCGACTGGTCGGAGGCATTGGCAGGCGAGCCGGGAGAGTTCGTGGTCATTGTGCGCCGGGCAAAAGACAAATACTTCCTGGGAGCCGCCACGAACGAAGATGCCCGCCAGATTGCCGTCCGACTGGATTTCCTGGAGAAAGGCAAAACCTACCGTGCCGTTATCTACGCCGATGGCAAGGATGCCGACTGGGAAACGAATCCGGCATCTTACGAGATAACCGAGAAGCAGGTAACTGCCGATGATACGCTGGATATCTCCATGGCAAGAGGTGGCGGACAAGCCGTCAGCTTTATGCCCGTCTAAACTAACAGAAACGTAATACAAATAAAATGATATGAAGAACAACATGAAATCTAATTCAATACTGATGAGCGGGCTTCTGCTGCTGGGCGCCACTGTATTCAGTTGCACTATGCCGGAGCCGGATTACGCATCCTACGTCAATCCGTTCATCGGTACCGGTGGTCACGGACACACTTATCCCGGCGCGGTAGTTCCCAACGGGATGATTCAGCCCAGCCCCGACACGCGCATTTACGAGTGGGACGCATGTTCCGGATATTATTATGCGGACACCACCATCAACGGGTTCTCGCACACACACGTCAGCGGTACGGGATGTGCCGACTATGGCGACGTGCTGCTGATGCCTACCGTAGGACAGCAGGATTATCACTCCATGGGCTCGAAGAGCCAGCAGATGGCTTACTGCTCCGCCTTCTCGCACGACAATGAGAAGGCCGAACCGGGTTACTATTCCGTCGTCTTGGACCGCTATGGTGTCCGTGCCGAACTGACTTCCACCAAACGTGCCGCCATTCATCGCTACACCTTCCCGAAAGCGGAAGATGCCGGCTTCATCCTCGACCTGGATTATAGCATCCAGCGTCAGAAGAACGAGCAGATGGAACTCGAAGTAATCAGCGATACCGAGATCCGTGGACGCAAGAAGACCGTCTACTGGGCATTCGACCAGTACATCAACTTCTACGCCAAGTTCTCCAAGCCCTTCACTTATACCCTGGTGACCGACTCTATGGCATTGGACGAAGGCGGCCCGCTGCTTCCCACCGCCAAGGCATTGTTGCAATTCCAGACCGAAGCCAACGAGCAGGTGTTTGTGAAAGTCGGTGTCTCTGCCGTTGATATGGACGGAGCCCGCCGGAACGTAGAATCCGAGATTGCTGGATGGGACTTCGACGGAGTACGCCAGGCTGCACGCAGTGCATGGAACACTTATCTCTCCAAAATCGACATCAAGACGAAAGATGCGGACCAACGCACCATGTTCTATACCGCTCTCTATCATACGGGCATGCAACCCAATCTCTTCACTGATTCCGACGGCCGCTACCTGGGCATGGACCTGAAACCCCATCAAGGCAGTGTAGACAAACCTATCTACACCATCTTCTCCTTGTGGGATACCTTCCGCGCCTATCATCCCTTGATGACCATTATCGACCCGGCGCTGAACGAGGCCTTCATCCGCTCACTGATTCAGAAGAGCCGCGAAGGCGGTGTACTGCCGATGTGGGAACTTGCCGGAAACTATACGGGAACAATGATCGGCTATCATGCCGCTTCCCTCATTGCCGACTCTTACGTGAAGGGCTATCGCAACTTCGACGTGCAGGAAGCTTACAAGGCTTGCATCCGTGCTGCCGAGTATGATACCACCGGCATCATCACGCATCCCCTTGTATTGCCGCACCTGATGCCGCAAGCCAAATACTGGAAGAACAAGATAGGCTACGTGCCTTGTGACAAAGACAATGAATCCGTAGCCAAGGCTTTGGAATACGCTTACGATGACTGGTGTATCTCCGTGTTGGCAGATGCCCTGGACGATGAAGCCAACCGTGCCAAGTACTCCGCCTTTGCCGAAGGTTATAAGGTTTACTTCGACCCCAGCACCCGCTTCATGCGTGGCCTGGACAGCGAAGGCAACTGGCGCACCCCGTTCAACCCCCGTTCCTCTAACCACCGCAACGACGACTACTGCGAAGGCACCGCCTGGCAGTGGACGTGGTTCGTTCCCCACGATGTAGACGGCCTGGTAGAGTTGATGGGCGGTCGCGAGGGTTTCATCAGCAAGCTCGATTCTCTGTTCATTGCCGACTCTACTTTGGAAGGTGACGCAGTATCTGCCGATATCTCCGGTCTGATAGGCCAGTACGCGCATGGAAACGAGCCGAGCCATCATATCGCACACCTCTACAACTACGTAGGTCAGCCTTGGCGTACTCAGGAGTTGGTAGACCAGGTGCTGCATACGCTTTACTTCAATAATCCCGACGGACTCTCGGGCAACGAAGACTGCGGACAAATGTCGGCATGGTACATCCTCAATGCCATGGGATTCTACCAGGTATGCCCCGGCAAACCGGTGTACTCCATCGGCCGCCCGCTGTTCAACGAAGCCACCATCCATCTGGGCGAGGGAAAGACGTTCAAGATTGTGGCGCATAACAACAGCCGCGACAACAAGTATGTGCAGAGCATCGTCCTGAACGGCAAAAAGCTGGAAACTCCCTTCTTCACCCACCGGGATATTGTAGAAGGCGGGGTGCTGGAGCTGACGATGGACGCCACTCCGAATCGATAAATGAATCAAATATAGGCTTGTTTTTTAGACAGAAGAACAAAAGAACAAATTAGAGAACATAGGCTATATCATACTTATAAATATGTTCTTTTGTTCTTCTGTCTAAAGAGAATTCTTTTATAGCTTATTCAAAACAAATCAAGTATGAGTCAGAAGAAACATAACCCCATATCCTGGGTTCCCACCGTATACTTCGCCATGGGACTGCCGTTCGTGGTGCTGAACATGGTATCTGTGCTGATGTTCAAGGGGCTGGGTATTGGTGATGCACAGATAGCTTTGTGGACATCGTTAATAATGTTGCCCTGGACGCTGAAGTTTCTTTGGAGTCCGTTCCTTGAAATGTTCAAGACCAAGAAGTTTTTCGTGGTACTAACGCAGATGGTTACCGGAGCAGGCTTTGCTCTGGTGGCCCTGGCGTTGCACTTGCCGCAGTTCTTTGCGGTGTGCATCGGGCTGCTGGCGGTGATTGCCTTTAGCGGGGCGACGCACGATGTGGCTACCGACGGCGTGTATATGTCGGAACTGAACAAGCAGGACCAGGCCAAGTACATCGGTTGGCAGGGAGCCTTCTACAACATTGCCAAGATTGTGGCATCCGGCGGGCTGGTATGGCTGGCGGGAGCTCTGCTGATGGGCTTTGGTGGAGTGGAGGGCGCTTCGGAAGCCGTGCGCCATGAGGCTACGGTGAATGCCTGGATGACGGTGATGCTGATTATGGCAGGGGTGATGGTGTCGCTCGGTTTGTATCATATCCGCATGCTGCCTTCGGGCGGTGCGGCGGCATCCGGTGCAGCCACGGCGCGTGAGACGCTGGACAAGCTGATAGGGGTGATCCGCGATTTCTTCCAGAAGAAGCACATTGGTTATTATATCGCTTTCATCATCCTCTACCGCCTTGCCGAGGGTTTTGTCATGAAGATTGTTCCCCTCTTTTTGAAGGCAGAACGTTCGGCGGGCGGTTTGGGGTTGAATGAACAGCAAATCGGTTTGTATTACGGTACTTACGGGGCTGCGGCTTTTGTGTTGGGCTCGCTGCTGGCAGGTTATTACATTTCGCATCGCGGACTGCGGCGGACGTTGTTCTCGCTGTGTTGCATTTTCAATCTGCCGTTCGTGGCCTATACGCTGCTTGCCATTTATCAGCCGGAGAGCGGGATGCTGATTGGCAGTGCCATTGTGTTGGAGTACTTCGGCTATGGTTTCGGTTTCGTCGGGCTCAGCCTCTTCATGATGCAGCAGGTGGCGCCGGGAAAACACCAGATGGCGCATTACGCATTTGCCTCGGGCATTATGAATCTGGGAGTGATGCTGCCGGGAACGATCAGCGGCTTCGTCAGCGATGCGCTGGGGTATGAGACGTTCTTTGTCTTCACGCTCTTCGCCACCATACCGGCATTCCTCATCACGTACTTTGTACCGTTCACGTATGCGGACGAGAAGAAATGATAATCTTCTGTCAACTGATAAAATACCTATTAATAAACATCTAATAATAAATATGTCTATATGAGCAACAACATCATTATCCCTTGGGAAGAACGCCCTGCAGGTTGCACGGACGTCCTATGGCGCTACTCGGCGAACCCTGTCATCGGCCGCTATCATATTCCCTCTTCAAACAGTATCTTCAACAGTGCCGTCGTTCCCTTTGGCGAAGGCTTTGCCGGTGTCTTCCGTTGCGACAACCGTGCGGTACAGATGAATATTTTTGCCGGCTTCAGCCAAGACGGTATCAACTGGGAAATCTCTCACGAGCCTATCCGTTTTCAAGCCGGAAACACGGAGATGATAGAGTCGGAGTACAAATACGACCCGCGCGTCACCTGGATTGAAGACCGCTACTGGATTACCTGGTGCAATGGCTACAACGGTCCTACCATCGGCATCGGCTATACGTTCGACTTCCGCGAATTCTTCCAATGCGAGAACGCCTTCCTGCCCTTCAACCGCAACGGCGTCCTCTTCCCGCAGAAGATAGGCGGACGATATGCCATGCTGAGCCGCCCGAGCGACAACGGGCATACTCCCTTTGGCGACATTTACATTAGCTACAGCCCCGATATGAAGTACTGGGGCGAGCATCGCTGCGTGATGAAAGTCACCCCTTTCCCTGAAAGTGCCTGGCAGTGCACCAAAATAGGAGCAGGCTCGGTGCCCTTCCTGACGGACGAAGGCTGGCTGATATTCTATCACGGCGTTATCACTACTTGCAACGGTTTCCGCTACTCGATGGGGGCGGCGATACTCGATAAGGAAAATCCGGAACGGGTGCTTTACCGCACGCGTGAATACCTGCTGGCACCCGCCGCACCCTACGAGCTGCAGGGCGATGTGCCCAATGTGGTGTTTCCTTGCGCCGCGTTGCAGGACGGGGACCGGGTAGCTGTATATTATGGCGCTGCCGATACCGTGGTCGGAATGGCGTTCGGCTATATCTCCGAAATCATAGAGTTTACGAAGCGTACAAGCATTGTTTAAATGATGATTTAGGGGCGTGTGATAACAAGTGTATCTCAAACTCCTCCGCCTGAAAGGGGAGGTGCCCGCTTGCGGGCGGAGGGGTCTTACATAAATAGAAAGTAACTTAGTGCAATTCCCTTCGGAGGGGAAACCCCTCCGCCCTACGGGCACATCCCCCTTCAGGCGGAGGAGTTTGAGATACTCCGTAACTTCCCATTTCCCAACACCTGTCCGCAAGGCTCCGACCGTGCTCGACACCTCACGAATAGCTGTCGGAAAGGCTCCGGGACCTCCCGAAACAGTGAACCGCTGGCGTTTTGAGGCTCCGGGACCTCCCGAAACAGTGAACCGCTGGCGTTTTGGGGTTTCGGGACCTCCCGAAACAGTGAACCGCTGGCGTTTTGGGGTTTCGGGGCTTCCCGAAGCAGTGAACCGCTGGCGTTTTGAGGTTTCGGGGCATCCCGAAGGGGAGATTCTCCCATAACTTTTGTCTTTCTTTAATCTTAGTTAGTATGAAACGAGCAATCACTTCTTTCCTCTTATTCTTCAGCTTACTGGCTGTCTCGCAGGCGGCAGAAAAGAACTTTTCCCCCGTGGACTGCGTCAATCCGTTCATCGGCACCACCAACTTCGGCACTACCAATCCCGGTGCCGTCTGTCCCAACGGAATGATGTCCGTAGTGCCCTTCAACGTGATGGGCTCCGAAGACAACCGATACGATAAAGATGCCCGCTGGTGGTCTACCCCCTACGAATACACCAACTGTTTCTTCACCGGATATTCGCACGTCAACCTCAGCGGTGTAGGCTGCCCCGAGCTGGGCTCCCTGTTGCTGATGCCTACTACGGGCGAACTCTCGGTGGACTATAAAGAATACGGCAGCCGCTACAAAGACGAGCAGGCCTCGCCCGGCTATTACACAAATTTCCTGACCCGTTATAATGTGAAGACCGAAGTGACCGCTACGCCCCGCACGGGCGTGGCGCGCTTCACCTTTCCCGCCGGACAGAGCCACGTGCTGCTGAACCTGGGCGAAGGTTTGACCAACGAATCAGGTGCCTTTCTCCGTCAGACGAGCGACACTGAGTTTGAAGGCATGAAACTCCTCGGTACTTTCTGCTACAACCCGCAGGCGGTGTTCCCCATCTACTTCGTGATGCGCGTCAATAAGCAGCCCGTCGCCACCGGCTACTGGAAGAAGCAACGCCCCATGACCGGCGTCGAGGCCCAGTGGGACCCCGACAACGGACGATACAAACTCTATACCCGCTATCGCCGCGACATTGCCGGCGATGACATCGGCGCCTACCTCACCTTCGACACCCGCGAAGGCGAAGCGGTGGAAGTGCAGATGGGCGTCTCCTTTGTCAGCATCGAGAATGCCCGCCTCAACCTGGACACCGAGCAGCGCGGCAAGGACTTCAGCCAAGTGCTGCAGGACGCCCGCCGTCGCTGGAACGATGACCTCTCGCGCATTCTCGTGGAAGGTGGAACGGAAGAACAGCGCACCGTCTTCTACACTGCCCTTTACCACACACTGATACATCCCAATGTATTGCAAGACGTCAACGGCGAGTACCCCGCCATGGAGAGCAACGAAATCCGCACCACGCAGGGCGACCGCTACACCGTCTTCTCCCTGTGGGACACTTACCGCAATGTGCACCAACTGCTCACCCTGGTCTATCCCGAGCGCCAGTTGCAGATGGTACGCTCCATGCTCGATATGTACCGCGAGCACGGCTGGCTGCCCAAGTGGGAACTCTATGGCCGCGAAACGCTGACGATGGAAGGCGACCCGTCCATCCCTGTCATCGTCGATACCTGGCTGAAGGGGCTTCGTGACTTTGACATCGAGTTGGCTTACGAAGCCATGCGCAAGGGTGCCACCCTGCCCGGCGCCGAGAACCTGCTCCGTCCCGATAATGACGATTATATGTCGCTGGGCTACGTCCCCCTGCGCCAACAGTACGATAACTCCGTGTCCCATGCCCTGGAATACTACATTGCCGACAATGCCCTCAGTCGTATAGCTGAGGCCCTTGGCCGGGAAGCCGAAGCACAAGGCAAGGAAGCCGACGCGCAAGCTGCCCGCGCCACTGCTGCGAAAGATCATGTTGCTACCGCGAAAAACCGTGCGACTGCCGACAGCCTGCGTGCCGTTGCCCGCCGTTATCAAGCCGACGCCCGCCTCTTCCACAACCGTTCTTTGGGTTATAAGCATTATTACAGCAAAGAGTTCGGCACCTTCCGTCCTATCTTGCCCAACGGTGAGTTCTATTCCCCCTTCAATCCGATGGAAGGCGAGAACTTTGAACCCAGCCCGGGCTTCCACGAAGGCAATTCCTGGAACTATACCTTCTACGTCCCCCACGACGTCCTTGGCCTTGCCCGGCTGATGGGAGGAAAGAAACCGTTTATCGACAAACTGCAACGCGTTTTCGACGAAGGCCTCTACGACCCTGCCAACGAGCCCGACATTGCCTACGCCCACCTCTTCTCTTACTTCAAAGGAGAAGAATGGCGCACACAAAAAGAACTGCACCGCCTGCTGCAGCAGTACTTCCGCAATGCTCCCGACGGCATCCCCGGCAACGATGACACCGGCACCATGTCCACCTGGGCCATCTTCAACATGATGGGCTTCTATCCCGACTGTCCCGGCGAGCCTGCTTACACGCTCTCTACTCCGGTATTCGACAAAGTCACCATCCGCCTCGACCCCGCGGTGTGGGGATGCGACAGCCTGGTGATAGAAACCGAACGCCCCACGGCAGAATCCCTCTACATCGACCGGATGGAGTTGGGCGGACGGCGGCTATCCCGTTACCGCATCAGCCACGACGAGCTGGTGAAGGCGGGCAAGCTGCGCTTCATCCTTCGCTGAAAGGGTGCCTGCCGAAACGATAAAAGGCAATTTCTTAGACTCGGATTGAGCGGATTAGTAAGTTGAAAATCCGTTTAATCCGAGTTGGAAGAATAATTCATTAACACCCTCCATTACGCCAGTTCCCATTTCACCGACAGCACCCCCTTCTCATTCTGAATATCTTCATTGCTCTTGTTCTGCCCTTAAAATTCAATATCCCACGTGCCACATGCTTTTTCCAGTTCTACCAATGCGGCGGCGTATCCCTTCATGGTTTCGAGGTATTGCTGGCGCACGTCGTTGTGCGTGCGCTGGGCTATCAGTACATCGACGATGCTCGATTCGCCGCGGCGGTATCGGTACACCATCCCGTCGAGTACCTTCTGAGATTCTTCGAGCATGCCGGTCTGGTACTGGTTTACTTTCTTCTTCTCGGCTTCGAAGTTGTACCAGGCTTGGCTGATTTCGGTCTGCACCTGCAGGGTCATGTCCTTCTTTCGGATGCCCGATTGCTCGATGCGGAACTTGGCAGCCCGGATGGCTCCTTTATTGGTGTTGGAGAAGCTCAGCGGGATGCTGACTCCGCCGGTCACCGAGCGGGAGGGGGGAAGGAAGCCGTTCCAATCCCTTTCGTACGATACGGACAGGCTGATGTCCGGACATCGTTCGGCACGGGTCAGCCGGTACTCGTTGGTGCTTACCTCGATGCCTTTTTCGGAAGCGCGCAGGTCGATGCGGTTCTCGAATCCGGCTTTCAGCAGGTCGGCAAGGGCGAAGTCGCGGTCCAGGCTGTCCCAACTGCCTATGGGGGTGTGCAGCGTGTCGGTGGTGAGCCCCATATACTGATTGAGTACGGCGAGTGCCGACTTATAGGCTGCCTGCTGTTCGTAGACGTCGTTGAGCAGGGCCGATGCTTCGAGGCGGGATTGGCGCAGGTCGTTTTCGGTAATCTCTCCCGAGCGGTAGCGCAGGCTGTCCGACAGGCTCAGTTGCCGCATGTATTCGTAGGAATCCAGTTTCACGCCGAGCAGTTCCCGTTGCAGGATGGCTTCGAGGAAGAGGTCGGCGGACTCGGCTCTCAGTTCCTGGAAGTAGGCTTCGAGGGACAGCTTTTCGTACTCCGCCATGCTGCGTGCCAGCTTTACACGGGCGCCGCGCTTATTGCCCAGTTCCAGCGAGTAGCCCAGTCCCAGGGTAAAGGTTTCGTTGGCTGCCTCGAATTCCAGTTCAGGGTCGGGCAGCACCTTTTGGGCAACGACTTCTGCTTCGGCAATGTCGATGTTCATCCGTTCGGCAAGGTAGCTGAGGTTGCTTCGGCCTACACGTGCCAGGTATTCCTGGAAAGTAAGCTCCTGCGCCGGAACACATCCGGTGTTTTGGGCAGGAGCTTCGCTACACACAACAAATAATAATAGGAGCATGGCAAGCGGTCCCTGAGCTGCTCTACGGCGCTCGCTATGTCCGACACCGGGGAACGCATCCTTCCCCGGTGCCGAAGGGGTCGTTCCCCGGTGCCGGAGTTCTACCAGGTAGTAGAACGTCGGCAGCACAAACATTGAGATGAGTGTGGAGAACATCAGTCCATATACAATGACCGTTGCCAATGGGCGCTGCACATCGCTACCGATTCCCGTAGCCAGCGATGCCGGCAGCAGTCCGATGATGGTCGTGATGGACGTCATCAGGATAGGGCGGAAGCGGTGGCGTGCTCCTTCGGCAACAGCTCGGCGGAGCGACATACCCTCGCGGCGCAATCCGTTGATGTGCGACACCATGATAATTCCGTTCTGTATTGACAGCCCGAACATGGCGATGAATCCCACAGCAGACGATACGTTCAGCGTCATGCCCCGCAGGTTCAGCGCCAGCATTCCCCCGAAGAGCGCCAACGGAACGATGCACAATACCAATGCCGCCTGGCGGAACTTGCCGAAGGTGCTGTACAGAAGGATGAACATCAGCATCAACGTCAGCGGGATAATCACAGCCAGACGGGAGTAAGCCCGGTGCTGGTTCTCGAATTGTCCGCCCCACTTGATAGTGTATTTATTTTTGTCGTACTTCACTTTCTCTTCTATCGTGCTTTGTGCTTCCTTCAGGAACGAAGCGAGGTCGCGGCCGCGCAGGTTCAGTTTCACCGTCAGATGGCGGCGGTTCATCTCACGGGTGATGGTGCTCTCTCCCGTACTTAGCCTGACTTCCGCCACTTGCGACAGCGGAATCTTGGCCCCCGTTGCTGAAGTCAGCATCAACCCTGCAATCTTCTCGGGCGTGTCGCGCGCTTCTTCTTTGTACTTGCAGGTGATGTCGTACTGGCGGTCGCCCTGGTAGAGCTGCGCCACAGCCTTTCCGCCGATAGCTACTTCTATCAGGTCCGACACGTCCGACACGTTCAGTCCGTATCGGGCTATGGCGTCGCGGTCCATCAGTATCTGCAACTGGGGCAGGGGCGGTTCCTGGTCTATGTCGAGGTCTACCGCACCCGGCACTTCTGCCAGCACATTCATTACTTCTTCGGCTATGCGGCGGGTTTCGCGAGGTTCGTTTCCATATACTTTCACTACCAGTTCGCTATGCGCTCCGGCTATTTTGTCCATTACTCCGTCAATCATCGGCTGGCTGAAACCTACGCGGAAGCCGGGCAATGTCTCGTATTCGGCTGCCAGTTCTTCTATCAGGTCTTCTTTTGTCTTTCCCTTCGGCCACTGGTCGTACGGCTTGATGCCGACGGAAACCTCGAAGTGCGACGGGGTGAAGGGGTCGGTTCCGTCATCGTTTCGTCCTGCTTGTACGGCAATGTAGGTCACTTCGGGGTACTTCATGGTGCGGGCACGCAGCGTGTCGGACATCTCGCGGGACTTCTCCACCGATATGCCCGGCGGCAGGTTTACCTGCAACCAGATGGAACCTTCGTCCAGCGTGGGCAGGAAGTCCTTGCCTACGGTGATGCTCAGCACGATTCCGGCTATCAGTATCACTGCTACGGGAGCCATGATGCTGCGGGGGCGGCGGAGTATCTTCTCTACGATGGCGGCGTATTTATCCCTCAGCTTTTCCAGCCACCGGTTCTTATAAATCTTGCGCGGCTTGCGGTAGATGGCGTACGCAATGCCCGGTATCAGCAGCAGTGCCACCAGCAGTGCCCCAATCATGGCGTAACTCATGGTGAATGCCATCGGAGTGAACAGCTTGCGCTCTACCCGTTCGAAAGCAAACAGCGGCAGGTAGGCGGTGATGATGATGACGGTGGAGAACAGGATCGGTTTCCCTACTTCGCGGGCGCGCTGGGCAATGCTCTTTTCTTCTATGTATTCGCCTTGATGGTCTTCGCGCTTCTTCAGTATCGTTTCCATCATTACGATGGCTCCGTCCACAATGATTCCGAAGTCGATGGCTCCCAGTGACAGCAGGTTGGCGGGGATGTCGGTCAGCTTCATCAGTATAAAGGCGATGAGCAGGGCGATGGGGATGGTGACCGATACCAGCAGCGCCCCGCGCCAGTTGCCGAGGAACAGAATCAGTACCAGAACGACCAGCGCCATACCCATCATCAGCGTATGCGATACGGTGCTCAGGGTGGTGTTCACCAGGCTGGTGCGGTCCAGGAATACGTGTATCCGGGCTCCTTCGGGCAGGATGCTGTTGTTCAGTTCGTCTACGGCGGCGTGTATGCCGTCCAGCACTTCCGAAGGGTTTTCGTGTTTCAGCAGCAGCACGATGCCTTCGAGGCTTTCGGAGTACTGGCGCGTGCGGTCGCTGTAGCCGAAGACGCCTTTCCGTTCCAGGTTGCCGTATTTCAGCGTGCCCAGGTCGTTCAGGAAGATGGGCACGCCGCCTTCGGAGCTTACCACAATCTTGCCCAGGTCGTCCAGCCCTTCTATCAGTCCGATGCCGCGGACTACGTAGCCCAGGTCGCCACGGTTCAATACACTTCCACCTACGTTGGCGTTGTTGTTCTCGATGGCTTCTATCACTTGGGCGAGCGACAGGTCATATTGTTCCAGCTTCCGCGGGTCTACTTCCACCTGAAACTGAGTAGTAATGCCGCCGAAATTAGTAACATCCGCCACGCCCGATACTTCTTTGATGCGGGGGATCACTACCCAGTTCTGCAAGTCGGTGAGTTCGCGCAGCGAGTGCTTGTCGCTCTCTATCAGGTAGCGGTAAACTTCGCCGATGGGCGATGTCAGGGGGTCCAGTCCCGGCACGGCGCCGTAGGGTAGTTCCACTTCGTTCAATCTTTCCTGCACTCGCTGGCGACTCCAGTAATCTTCGGTCCCGTCTTTGAAGACGATGGTTATCATAGATAGCCCGAAGGTGCTCTTGCTGCGCATCACGTGCATGCCGGGCAGTCCGTTGATGGCGCGTTCCAACGGGATGGTGATTTGTTGTTCCACTTCTTCGGCTGCCAGTCCGGGGACTTGGGTTACTACTTGCGACGTCACGTCGGCAATGTCCGGGTAGGCTTCGATGGAGAGTTGCGTCCAGGAGTAGTAGCCGAAGACGCCCAGCATCAGGAACAGGCAGAGCATCACCCACCTCTTGCGGATGATGGTAAGCATGATATCTTTCTTCATAATCTTCTATTTTAAGTAATATCCGTGTCCTTTATTTTAAGTAGTATCCGCCTTCGCTTATTACTTTATCACCCATTGCCAGTCCGTTGGTTATCACGGCCAGCCCGTTCTTGGAAACTTCCACTTCTACGGGTCGCCGTACGTAGGTATCTGCCGCGGTCTGTACATATACATAACTGTCTTTTTCGCCTTGTAGCAGTGCTTTGTCCGGTATGTGGACCATATCCGCAGGTTCGCTGAGGAAGTGCATGGTGGTGTACATGCCCAGTTTGAGTTTCTCGTCCCGATTGTCGCACACTGACAGTACACGGATGGAACGGGTGCCTTCATCCACCGATTCTTCTACGTGGAATACAGTACCTTCGATGCGTTTTCCGGGAAAGGCGGATATCTCTATATCCAGCTTGTTTCCTTCCTTGATGAAGCGGATGTCTTTCTCTTTCACCTGTGCCGTAATCCATACTTTCGAGAGGTCGGCTACTACGGCGATAAGCTCGGAATCGTCTTTCAGGTATTGTCCGGTCACGATGTTATTTTCAAGAATATTCCCGTTGATGGGGGCACGCACTACCAGCGGCTGTCCCAGTGTCATGTTCTCCGGGTTCTCCACTTGGTAGACGCGCAGGGCGGCAACGGCATTCTCATATTCTTTATCGGCAATGAGCAGTGCGCTCTCCGCTTCTTCCAGTTCTTTCTGCGAACTGACTCCGTTTTCTATCAAGTCCTTTTTGCGTTGGTAGTCTTTCTGTGCCAGTTCGCGCGCCAGGCGTGCCTGGAAGAAATCTTTTTGTGCTGCGGTGAAGTCGGGGGAACTGATTTCAAACAACGGTGTCCCTTCCGTCACCTGTTGCCCCAGGCGGACACACGATTTCATCACCCGTCCCGAGAAGGGCGGTGCCACGTATGCAAACTGAGTAGGGATAGCCTGTACCGTTCCGGCAGTGACCACCTCCTTAGAATAAGGCATTACTTGTGTTTCCTGAACTTTCAGCTTCTCGTTCAGTGTACGGTTGGCAACAATCACTGTGTCACCTCTGTGTTGCAGATTGCTGCTTTCTCTCTCTTCCATGCCCTTCTTGCATCCGGCAAGAAGCAACATGCCCACTAATGCTAATAGTAGAGTTCTCTTTTTCATTTTCTTCCGCTTAAATGATAGTTAATACTGTTCTTACTTTCCGAACGGGGCTCAACAGGGCCTTTTGAATGATTTCAGAACTTATTGCTACAATGATTTCAGAACTTATTGCTGCAATGATTTCTGAATTCATTGCTGCAATGGTATACTTGTCTTCTGAGTTATAATTCCGCTGCAAAAGTAGGCAGTGGATGCGGAAGCGCCCGTTAGAGAATTATTAGAAGAGTATTAGAAAACCATTAGAGAAAAATGAAGAGAGATGTTATTATGCGTAAGGTATATCGAACCAGAATTCGGAGCCTTCTCCCGGTGCCGAGATCACGCCTACTTCTCCGTTCATCTTTTCTGCTATCATCATACAGATAGAAAGTCCTAATCCCGTTCCTTGTTTGAAACTGTCCAGTTTGACAAATCGTTCGAAGATATCCTTGTGCCTTTCAGCCGGAATGCCGCAGCCGGTGTCTCGGACAAAGAAACGTATTCTTCCCTCTTGAGGTGGATAGTAGCCAATATCTATATACCCTTGTTCCGTATGCTTGATGGCATTTGACAGGTAGTTGTTCAGCACTTGAATAACCCGCGTGGATACGGTACGGATGGTACATGCTTCCAGACCGGGCAGAAAACGTAGTTTGATTGCGGAAGAAATCTTCAGCTTGGCAGTGGCTTGTATCTTCTCAAGTGCATCATTTACGTCCATTTCGTCTTCTCTGAATTCGAGTGTGTTGGCTTCTATGCGCGAGAGGTCGAGCACATCGTTGATTAACTGTAATAAAAGCTGATTGTTTGTTTCGATAAGCCGGATGTATTCTTTGGCATCTTCATCTTGAATGTATTCGGAAAGTATGGATGAGAAGCCTACGATGGCATTCAGCGGAGTACGTATCTCGTGACTTATGTTGGCAAGAAATGCAGATTTCAGCCGGTTGGATTCTTCTGCTTTTTCTTTTGCAGCCAGTAATTCGGTGATATCCAGTGCGGAACTTACTATCCAGCGTTCTCTGCCATGGTTGTAAGAGACTAAATTTTTATGGAAGGACAGAATGTATTCTCCACCTTTGGGATTGATGAAATGCTTGATGTACGAATGTGAGGTTGCGGTCTCTTCTGCCAGCCTGTCTGTTTCTTGTATGAAGTTGTCGGTCATCAGATGCCTGAAGTCTTTTTCATAGTGGCCTACTATCTCATCAGCGGGAGTCCCCATCATTTCAGCAGCCTTTTTGTTCCATATCAGATAACGTCCGTTGTCGTTTTGGTCTTTCACGGTAGTGGCGATAGGCAGGTTCTCGAGTATGCTTTCCAGGAAGAACCGGTACTTTTCGTTTTCCAGGCGTTTAAGTTCGTTTTCCGTGACATTGCGTACAAAAGCCATGACTCTGTCGTGTTTCAGGTAGACCAGCCGTACCGATATGTATATTTCGTTATCATCCTCTATTCTGATTTTCACAGTCAGATGGCATGGAATGCGGGTGTCCAGAACTTTCCGCAATAGTGTTATGTGCTTGTTGTATTCTTCTTCATTGATTACTATATCGCGGATGTCGAGTTTTCCTAAGTTTTTAAGGGCGATTTTATTGGTTTGCTCTGTCGGTTCATTCAGGAGCCGTAACACAATTCCTTGTCCGCTCAATAGGTAAACAGGTGTGTCTATAGCTCTGATAATCTGTCTGTTCAGACTTTTGTATTTATTGTTTAGCCAATGAAGAAAAACAACGACTACAATGACAAGTAGTAGAAATAGGGGGATGTGCCCAGCTAGTAACGTTTGCATAAGGTTTGTTTTTAGCGTCCTCATCTGTCCTCTTAGACGAAGGTTATTATATAAAAAAGCGCGAGGACCGTTATTGTCTATTGGTATTCGAGGCTCTGGAATGCCTACACCATAAATAGACAACAGCCCCCACGCCTAAGTATGTATTAACATAGACGTGAAGAAACTGTTGCTATTATCCCATGGTGTTTAATGAATTTTCCAGATTCCGAATACTGGGGATAATAACTTTCGCTTCTTGCGTTTTTACTAAAATAAGTCAATAGTGTCCGTTATCACTATAGCGGGCAAGACTTTGTTGCAAAAGTAGTATAAATTTTTAAAAGATTGGCAGATATGGACAAACAAAGTGTATATAAATGAACAGGGCGTGAAAACAAAAAGATGTTTTCACGCCCTGCGTAGTCTGCCACTAAAATGTAAGAGAGAGATTTGTTAGAGTATTTATTTCATGGCTTCTATCGTATAACCTTGTTGTTTCAACAGGTTTAATACACCGTTATTTCCCGGCAGGTGTCCGGCACCGACAACGAAGAGGGTAGGGGTTTCGGTCATGATAGTCGGCATCTTTTCTACCCACGCCTTGTTACGGTTGTCCAGCAATGCTTCCATCTCTCCGGGAAGCGGGTCGCAGGAGTTACCGTCTCGTTCTTCCATCAGTTGCAGCACGGCATCCAGGTCTTGTTTCTCATAGGCAACGATGAGGCGTTTGCTCTGTTCCAAGGTCCTGTCAATGTCGCTCACCATGCAATGCAGAAGTTTGGCTTGGCGCTGCAGCGTCTGGTTGTTGAACAGGATATCTATCTGTGATTGGGCTGTTTCCAAACCACCCACTTTCTTGCCTTGCTGTTGGGCTTGTTGCTGGAAGTAGGTATCGAGTTGCTCTTGGGGATTGAAGCCCGGTGTATGCTTCATATAAAGCAACACAACCAGTTGCTGGTTGATGGCGGCAGGCTTCAGTTGTGCCAGCATGGCAATGTCCACCATCATATTTTCTTTCACGACTTTTCCTACTTCTTCATATTGTTCGGGTGTGAAGAGGGTTTGCAACGTTGTGTCTTTGGGCAGTATCATCTGTTGCTGCATGCTTTGCATGAAAGCCGGTGTCATGGTTTCGCTCATCACTACTTCTCCGTAAACTTGATCGGTCTCTTTCATTGCTTGCGGCAGAGCGGCGATACTGTCTTTGATACTAAGCGGGGAGAGGTGGTAAGTACCGAAGATATAGGATGGTTTCTCTAATCCCTTACCGGATATTTTCCACAAAAGCTGTGCGTTAGCACTCAGTGCGATACTGATAAATAGCAGGATGCCTAAAAGTTTCTTCATTGTTTCCTTTTTGTTAATTGGTTATTCTGTGTTATCAGTCGAAGAAAAGGGAGGAAAATCACAACATTGAAGAAATTTTAGGGTGCATTCAGATGGGAATTTGTGTATTACTTTCTTCCCCCGCAAAGCCAATAATCCGTATAATACTTCTCTTTGAGGCTGCTGACAATCACCCCCTTGCTGGTACTGGCGTGAATAAACTTCCCGTCTTTAAGGTAGATGCCTACGTGTGCCACTTTCTTGCGGGACGCACGGCTGGTGAAGAATACCAAATCTCCCTCACGCAGATTGCGGCGGGAGATTTTCTTGGTTTCTTTCAACTGTCCGTCTGTACTTCTCGACAGGCGGGTATGGTAAACCTTCTTATAGAGTTGCGATACCAGTCCTGAACAATCGGTTCCACGTTTGCTGTCGCCACCGGCACGGTAGGGGGCGCCTATCCATTCGGCGGCGCTGATGTACAGCTTATGATTGTCGGTCATCTCAATGTCTACACCCAAGCGGACGGAGGCCTGTGCCAATGCTTTGTAGTCCAGGCGTGGCGCTGAGGTATGGCAGGAACTTAAACCGATTAACAGTCCGGTAAGAGCTACTATATAAGAAAAGTACCGTTTCATGCTTCAGGGGCTTTATCCGTTGTTTGCGGCTTTTCTGCAGAAGTCTCTTCCATTGCTGTCTCTTCCATTGCGATTTCTTCGGTTATGGCCTCTTCTGCTGCTATCTCTTCTTCTACACCGATGTTGAAGTATGCTTCCAGTTCTTTTTCTGCCGAATTGTTTTCGTTTCGGATATCGCGGAGAATAACGCCATGTTCCAGCAAGGCGATGCGCGGGCATACGTCTACCGTGTGGTTCAGGTTGTGGCTGGAGATGATGACAGTTGCTCCGTGCTCCTCATTATACTTCTTCAGCAGGTACTTGATGACCGACTGCGAACTGGGATCGAGGAAGTTGAAAGGCTCGTCCAGTATTAGTAGTTGCGGATGGTGGAGCATAGCGGAGATAATACCGATTTTCTGCTTGTTACCGGCAGAGAAATTGCGGATAAACTTCTTCTGTCCTATCACTTCACCGTTCATGAAGCGTTCGAAAGGTACGATGCGCTCGTCTACCTCTTCCTTCTTCAGGCCGTACATCTTGCCGATGAAGTAGAAGTACTCTTCAGGTGTCAGGTAGTCTATCAGGAAACCGTCGTCGATGAAAGCTCCGGTAAAGTTCTTCCAGTCCTCGCTTTTGCTCACGTCGATGTCATTGATGGTTACATTACCCTGATCTGCTTGCAGCAAGTCCAGTATCAATCGGAAAAGAGTGGTTTTGCCGGCTCCGTTGTTGCCGACCAGGCCAAGCATGTCTCCCTGCTGAATGGTGTAGTTCTCTATATCTACGGCTTTCTTTTCGCCAAAGTTTTTCTGTAAATTATTAATCTGTATCATGATAGTGATTAGTTATTAATGATTAATGATCCGTGTCTGATTTGAATCGTTATGCCCGCTGTCTGCTATCTCTGAAACCCTCCATATTCTTGTAGCGGCGTTTCATGAATCGCAAGTAGACGTTCTTCAGCCAGAAGCGGGAAGTAAGGATAAAACCTCCACCGATTACAATCAGAATCCATGCCGTTACTGTCTGCCCCCATAAAGATACCAGAATAACATTCAGGATCAGAGGCACACCGAAGGCAGCGCCGGCAATCAGGTTCTGCAAACCGGTTCCCATATTCTGGCGGTTCGTCATCTTTGCATTCAGGTCTACGGTTTTGTTGTTGTACACAGCCAGTTGGAACAGGCAGAAATAAACACATCCCGATACAAATACCGCCCAGGCGATGCAACTCAACACAGCCAGCTTACCGGTTGCCATGGCCGGGATCATCAGTATCAAAGGAATAAGTATGGCAATGCTATACAGTATATATTTGGCACGTAGCAGTGCATAGATCGATTCTTTACGGCTCATCAGTCCGTCGATATAGTTTCCTTCATAGCTCATTAGGCTGGAAAGGAACAGAATACCGAAGATGACAAAGTTATAGACCATGATAAAGTTTTTCATTCCTTGTCCGTCGTACACCTCCGTAAAGCTGAGGACACAACTGAAGGCTATCACTACGATGAAAACCGTACGCAGTGAAGTTTTGCATACCTTGTTGCGCAGCAGCAGTTTCAGTTCCAGCCGCATGTATTCGCCTATTTCACCATAACGGTCCAGGAACTTGTACTCGGATACATGCTTCACTTTCGTATCTTCCACTTTGTTTATTTCATCATAAATCAGTCCGGTCATCAGGCTGCGGTTGATGAACCACATAATGACGATGGCAATCAGTACGCCGATAAACGTAAGCAGGTTTCCGTTAATGAATCCTTCGCCCAGATCGATGGACCAGTCGAACAGCGGACTCTTGTCCGGAATAAACATAGCGGCTGCAATGCCTCCATATATTAGGATGGGCAGAGCGATCCACCAGATACGTTCATTCATCAGGGTGCGGCACAACAGGAACCAATAGTTGTTGAATATCATCAGTAACCAGATGCCGATGCAGTAGGTCAGTACTCCCGTCAGCCCGTAGAATTTGGTGATGGTAAGAATGGCAAACGGAACAAAGAAGAATAGCCAAATCAGATTAAAGCCGTTCAAACCGGAGCGTATCAGCAGAAAATCAATCAACCGGTTCCGCTTTATAGGAAGCAGTAAATAAGGCTTTACTTCTTGTGTCGGCGTCTTTTGGAAAGGGAAACGCATCAGGAAATCCAGGACGAGGATAAATATCAGGCCGCTGTTCAGAACGTGATAGGCTTCTGTGGCACCACCGTCAAAGGCAAATGCAAAAGTACTGCCGAAGAAGATGAGATAACCTGCCCAAAAGACAGCCATGAAGTACATCCAGAACTTGCCGAACTTGTTCTTCTCGTACATCGGGTTTCGTTTGGCAGCCAGTTTTCCGTGCTTGCGCAGTTCTAAAAAAAGACTCATGATGTTGTAATTGTTTTGAATGTATATGAAAAAGGCTGCGCTGCTTGTCAACAACGCAGCCTTTTGTATTTAAAGCTCTCTTATTCTTTGTTGGGACTGATCATCGATACTTCGATTTCATTCTTTTGCTTGAACAAATCATCCGTAAACTTCTGAATGTCCTTCACTGTGATGCTGTTTACTATCTGTTCGTAGTCCTTGATAGGATTCATGCCGGTGAACAGGTATTCGTCAATGCTTCTCAGCCAGTAGCCGTTCTCTTTCAGGTCTTCGGCATGCTTCTTCAGCATGAATTCCTTTACCTTGTTCAGGTCACTTTCCGACGGACCGTTTTTGGCAATATTATCCAGTTCGGCAAAGATAATCTTCATCAGTTTTTCTCTCTTTTCAGGAGCAGTTTCGAATACAATCTGCAGGATGGCTTCTTCCTTCGGATATTTGCTCAACTGGCCGCCTGAGTATACACCATAAGTGCCGCCTTCATCTTCGCGTACTTTTGCAGTGTAAACCAAATCAAGAATCTGACTGGTCATATCCATCAGGATATCGTTCTTCAGGTTGTACGGGCATGTTCCATTGATGAATACAAGGTTGGATGCTTTCGGAGTTTCCTGCTGACGAATGAACTCGTTTTTGTAAACTCCCTGGCGCATTTCAACTTTATTATCCTTGAATGTCTCCTTGCGGTTGATGGAAGGCAGCGCGCCCAGATATTCCGCAATAAGCGGTTTCATGGCTTCTACATCCACATTACCTACAAAGATGAAGGTAAAGTCGCTGGCATCTTTGTAGCGGTCTTGATACATGGACAGAATCTTGTCATAATCCATCTTGTCAATCATATCCGCTTTGATTCGTACTCTTCTCGGATGATTCATGTAGATGCCGGCTTGTATGGAGTCGCTGAATGCTACTCTCGGATTCATCTCCATGTTCTGCAATGCCGCCTTGTTGCGGTTCTTGTAGGATGCAAAGGCATCGTCATCACGGCGCGGAGCAGTGAATGTCAGATAGGTAAGTTGCATCATGGTTTCGAAGTCTTTCGGTGAACAGTTGCCATTTACGGTTTCTGTCTTGTCACCGATACCGTAACTTACGGAAGCTTTCTTACCTGCCAATACTTTCTCCAGGTCTACAGCGCTGAAGTTACCCAGACCGCCTACTTCTACTGCATCCAGTCCGTTGATATTGATAATTTCTGAGTTGGGGAACAGAGAACTACCACCCAGGCTTACACCTTTCATGCGGATTTCATCTGCTTTGAAGTCTGTTTTCTTCAGGATTACCTTGACGCCGTTAGACAGAGTCAGCATGGTAGTTCCGAATACGTCGTCTGTTGTTTCCGAAACGATCTTGCCGCCCTTCGGAGCTTCTTTCATCAGAGGTTCGTCCGATACCTTATCTACATAGGCAGTCAGCTTTTCAGCTTGTACGTCTTTCAATATCTTCTTGATGGCTTCTTCCGTAGGCATTTTCAAACCTTCTTTTTCGGGACCGAAGATGGCTACTACCTGGTTGCTGTCCGATACCAGTTCGGGCATCATTTGGTTCAGTGCGGCCACAGGGATGGCAGGAGCTATCTGATTGATGATGGCATATTCGTTCTCGATGCCGGGGATGGGTTCATTGTCCAGGAAGTGGCGTACATATTCATCTACGTATGCTTCATTCTTGCGTTTGTCGCGTTCGTTATAGGCCGATTCCAGTTGGCGCAAGTATTCTGCACGGGCACGGTTATATTCTGTTTCCGTGAAGCCGAACTGGCGTGCACGTTCTACCTCGCGGAGTACAGTGGCTATACCGTCTTCTACAGCATCTTCCTTGCAGACAACTACGCTGGTGAAGGCGTCTTTGGTTTTGGCAACAAAGAAGTCTTCATCGAAAGTGGTGGCATAAATATAAGGAGGATTGGCTGTTTGCATCAATTCATTCAGACGGGCATTCAGCATATTGTTGATAAGCGTGATGGCATAGTCTTGCACCATGTAGCCCATGTTGCCTTTCTGGTCATCCGGAGTAGCTTCGTGCTTGTTGAAGATGATGGCCTGGATATTGGGTTGCTCTTTATCCTGGTCAATCAGTATGATGGGTTCTTTATTGTCATTTACCGGATAATATTCGCGCTTGGCAGCATTGGGCTGGGCGGGGATATCGGAGAAGATTTTCTTTATCTGGGCTTCGATGGCATCCACGTCGATGTCACCCACAATGACGATGCCTTGCAGGTCGGGACGATACCACTTTTCGTAGTAGTCTCTCAGCGTTTGCGGCTTGAAGTTCATTACCACTTCCATGGTTCCGATGGGGAAACAGGTGGCATATTTGGTTCCTTCGAACATTACCGGAAGCATCTTTTCCTGAAAACGTTGCATGGCACTCATGCGGGTACGCCATTCTTCGTTGATAACGCCGCGCTCCTTGTCTATTTCCTTCGGGTCCAACGTCAGGTCATTGCTCCAGTCGTGTAGAATCAGCAGGCAGGAGTCGATGGCTCCGGGAGTGGTGACAGGCACGTTGGAGATATTATAAACCGTTTCATCTATGGAAGTATAAGCATTCAGGTTCTCACCGAATTTCACTCCGATGCGTTCCAGATATTGTTTCAGTGCATCGCCGGGGAAGTGAGTGGTTCCGTTAAAGCACATGTGCTCCAGGAAGTGTGCAAGACCGCGTTGGTCGGCTTCCTCCTGTATGGAACCTACTTTCTGGGCAATGTAGAAGTCGGCCCGGTTTGCAGGAAGGCTGTTCTTGCGGATGTAGTAAGTCAGACCATTGTCCAATTTTCCGATACGGACATCCTTGTCAATGGGGATAGGAGGCATCTGCTGTGCAAACACCTGCTGGAAGTTGCAGCATATAATTAAGGCTACAATCCAAAAACTACGTAATAAATGTTTCATACTAAATGAATATTAATTGTTCTTGCTCTATCTGTCGGACAGAAAAGTTATAAATCACAAAAGGATCTGTTTTTTTGTGAGACTTATTTGATTGCTTCCCGGATACGTACCAGCTTGGTCAGTAAGTCTTCCAATAAATCTAGTTTTAACATGTTGGCACCGTCGCTCTTGGCTACGGCCGGGTTCTCATGCGTTTCGATAAATAATCCGTCCACTCCTACGGCAACGCCGGCTTTGGCTACGGTCTCGATGAGTTGCGGCATGCCGCCTGTGACGCCGCTTGTCTGGTTGGGCTGTTGCAGGGAGTGCGTTACGTCCAGGATGACAGGGAAGCCGAATGTTTGCATTTCGGGTATGCCACGGTAGTCGATGACCAAGTCCTGATAGCCGAATGTCGTTCCCCGTTCTGTCAGCATCACGTTCTGATTGCCGGCTTCTACCACTTTGTCTGCTGCAAAGCGCATGGCGAGCGGGGAGAGGAATTGTCCTTTCTTGATGTTGACGGTTTTACCGGTCTTGGCGGCAGCTACCAGCAGGTCTGTCTGCCGGCAGAGGAAAGCGGGAATTTGCAGTATGTCTACGTATTCGGCAGCCATGGTGGCTTCTTCAGCGGCATGGATGTCTGTTACGGTAGGCACCCCGAAGGTGTTGTGCACTTTCTCCAGTACCTTCAGCGCTTTTTCATCGCCGATTCCCATAAAGGAGTCCAGGCGCGACCGGTTTGCTTTGCGGTACGAACCTTTGAATACGTATGGGATTTGCAGTTTCTCCGTGATGGTAACGATGCGTTCGGCAATGCGCATTGCCATTTCTTCTCCTTCGATGACGCAAGGACCTGCCAGTAAAAAGAAATTTCCGGCAGGGTTATTTTTCAGTTCAATCATAATAGTGTTGGGGATTAGTTTGGTATAATCAGAGTAATTGCTTCGTGCAGAATACTGACGTCGAGCGGGAAGTGGCGGTCCAAGATACGTCCGTCCAGATCGACGGAGGCATTCTGTGCACGCAGCACTTTTACTTTCTGGGTGCGGTAGGGCTTCACTACTTTATGGTTCAGGATTCTGCCTTCCATCAGCATCCATATACCGGAAAAGAGTTGCAGCAGTTCCGGGCGGTAGATAACCGACACGTCTAGCCATCCATTGTAAGGTACGGCGCTGGGTGCTTGTCCGTAGCCCCATGCACTACCGATGCAGACGGTCATGATGCGTCCGCGTATGTGCTCACCGTTTATCTTGAGATGCATGCGGTATAGTTTCCGCTCAAAGATTAGCGAAATGAATGCCATGAAGTAGGAGAGGAACTTCACTCCCCAGAAACGCTTGCACTGGTCGGTGATCTTCACGATACGGGCTCCCAGACCGATGTTGATGGCGTTGAGGAAATAGCGGGTCAGATGTTTCTCGCCGTCGTAATAATAGCAGGTTCCTACGTCAATCTTCCGTCGACGGTTGTTGATGATGCAATCCACCGCTTCTTTGTACTCCGAACTCATCTCCCAATACTTGGCAAAGTCATTGCCGATTCCGTTAGGGATGATACCGATGGCGATGTCTTCTTTGTTCTCGGCATTGGATAGCATGATGCCGTTGATGGCATCGTTCAATGCGCCGTCACCGCCCACAATTACGATGGTACGGTAGCCATTGTTGGCAAGGATACCTGCCAGACGTTCTACCGAACCGAACCCTTCGGACTGCACGTAGTCGTAAGACACACCTTTGCTGTCCATATATTCTTTGATTTCTTTCCACCGTTTCTGCACTTTCCGTGTTCCGGCTTTGGGGTTGTATATCACGCCCCACTTTTCGGGTTCTGCACTCATATTATAATTTCTTTCAGTAGATCTAACTTTTCATTTTGCAAATACTTTGCAGCCTTGCCGCCCAAAGATACTAAATCTCTTTGAGTTTAGACTTCACAAAGGTAATCTTTTCTTCCATCGGCCATCGTGCATCCATCCAGTGGATGGTGAATCCGCGCCGCTCCATTCCCCGGAACCAGGTCATCTGACGTTTGGCAAACTGGTGGATGGCGATTTCCAATTGACTGAACATTTCGTCGTAACTCAGTTGCCCGATGACGTAGAGCGTCAGATATTTATATTCCAGTCCGTAATAAATAAGGTCGTCCGGCCGGATGCCTTGTTCTATCAGGCGGCGCACCTCGTCTACCATTCCTTCGTCCAACCGTTGGTGCAGGCGACGGGTTATTTTCTGCCGACGCAGTTCCCGGTCAATGTCTATACCGATGATGAGGCTGTTCAACTGGGGGAACGAGCGCTCGTCTACCGGCGTGTGGGCGTAATACTCTTCAATCTCGATGGCACGTATGGCACGTTTGGCGGTGTCTACATCCGTGGTGTTGTGCAGGCTCTTGTAGGTTTTCAGTATTTCGGTCAGTTCTTCCAGGGACTTATCAGCCAAGCGAGTGCGCAATTCCTGATTCTCGGGCACGGGCAGTAGCTTATAGCCTTTCAGCACTGACTCCAGATACATTCCGGTTCCTCCACATAAAACGGGCAGGCAGCCTTTTTGTTTAATAGTCTCGTAAGCATCCAGGAAATCACGTTGGTACTCAAAAACATTGTATTTATAGCCCGGTTCGGCTATATCAATAAGGTGGTAGGGGATTTGCTTCCCGTTGACGGTGTAGTCTGCAAGGTCTTTTCCGGTGCCAAGATCCATACCCCGGTAAATCTGCCGGGAGTCGGCACTGATGATTTCCGTATTGAGTTCAGCTGCCAGTGTAGCTGCAAACGGCGTCTTCCCGGAAGCGGTAGGACCTAATATGGCGATTAAATCATAGTCAGGCATATATTAGCTTTTGTTTATCCGACTACAAAGATAATGTAAATCGTGGGTAATACAATCAGGTTTTGCCTGAAATTACATACCGGTAAGTCAGTCTGTATCTTGATAAATATGAAAAAGGACGTGAAAAACGGAGCCTTCTCTTTTAAAATGTGTTATGAAACATACTTTTTTTCTTGGATAATTTGCAGATATCTCAAATGTCCGTATCTTTGCAATGTGTTTTTCATAGTATTAGATTTAAGGTTAACAAAGGTTGGAGTACAGCGGTACTCCTTTTTTTATGCCTATACGCCAGGGGAGTCCTTCTTATCTACTCCTTACCTTCTCCCTACCTACTCCTTACTTCCTCCTTTCCTATAAGCAAGGAGTAGATCAGGACGGGACTTATATCAGAAGTATGGCAGATAAAAAGGAATTTGCTTCGTTTATATACCAATTGACAACTAAAATAGAGAAATGATATGTTAGAATTGCCCGAAGTGCTTACCTTGAGTAAGCAAGCCAATGATGCTTTAAGTGGAAAAACGATTACGCAGGTATTCAATGCCACAAAGCCGCACAAATTTACGTTCTATAATGGCGATCCGCTGGAGTATGGTAAATTGCTTGTCGGCAAGAAGATTTTATCGTCCCAAGGGTATGGAATGTTTGTCGACTTCTACCTTTCGGATGGCGTGACGATGAACATCGGGGATGGAGTCATTGCCCGTTACTACAATCCGGGGGAGAAGATTCCTGCCAACTACCAGCTGCTGCTGACTTTCGATGATGAATCGTTTCTTGTCTTTACGGTTGCCATGTATGGTTTCATCAATGTTTATCCCGATTCCCTCATTGATAATAAGTACTATAAACTGAGCAAGGAAAGTTTATCTCCCCTAAGCGATGAATATACGGAAAAGGAGTTCGATAAACTTTTTGCAGAAGCCAAGAAGACACTGACGGCAAAAGCGTTGCTTGCTACAGAGCAAAGGATTCCGGGTGTGGGCAACGGCGTTACGCAAGATATTCTTTTCAATGCCCGGATTAATCCGAAGCAGAAAGTACTGAGCCTGTCGGATGCCCGGAAAGAGGCTTTATTCTGCTCTTTGAAAGATACGTTGGGAAATATGGTTCTTGAAGGCGGTCGTGATACCCAAACCGACCTGTATGGCAATGATGGAGGTTATAAAACGATTCTTTCGGCCAAAACCTGGAAGAATCCTTGTCCGCGCTGCGGAGGTACGATTGTGAAGGAAGCATATTTGGGAGGATCGGTCTATTATTGCTCGGAGTGCCAGAAGATAGATAATTGATAATTTAGGGGCACTATGGGGTGTTTTGAATGATTTCAGAAATCATTGCTGCAATGTCTTCTGAAATTATTACTGCAATGATTTCTGAAATCATTGCAGTAATGATATAAAGGAAGAAAAGAGTGGGTTTAATCCAACCGGTAACTGATGAATGCTACGCGTTTGCTGTCCGGTGCCCAAGAGTTGACATTGATTGTTCCTTGTCCGCCGAATAGCTTGACCATTGTTTTCGGTTCTCCTCCCGAGGCAGGCATAAGTCTGAGTTCCACGTTCTTGTTGGGAAGATGCTCACCCGGTTCCAAGTCTCCTTTGTAATAGGTGATGAAGATGACGGACTTACCGTCGGGTGATACATGTGGGAACCAGGAGTTGCGTGTTTCGTCAAACGTCATCTGAGTCTGTTCGGAACCATCCTTTTTCATTCTCCATACCTGCATCAAGCCGGTGCGTACGGAATTGAACCAGATGTATTCTCCGCAAGGGGAGTATTCGGGACCATCGTCCAGTCCTTCGGCTGTTGTCAGGCGGACTTCCTCTCCGCCCTCTGCCGGAATTACGTAGACATCATAATTGCCATTCCGGTCGGCGCAATAAGCAAGTTGTTTTCCATCCGGGCTCCATCCATGCAGGTAGCTGGGGCCTATCGGAGTAATCAGGCGGGGTGTTCCTCCTTCTATCGGCAGGGTGTAGACGCGGGATCTTCCGTCTTCTTTCGTTCCGTGACTGATGGCTATTTGTTTGCCGTCGGCAGATATGACGTGGTCGTTGTTGCACTGAACAGCAAAGCCGGTGTTTATTTCTTGCGGTTCGGCGGGTGAATCGGGGGAGATCTTATATAGTTTACCTCCACTGTTATACACAAGCCATTGACCGTCGGGCGTCCAGTTGGGCGCTTCGATGTGATAGGGAAATTCCTTGACTACGGTGCGTGTACCGTTTGTTACGTCCAGCACTTCCAGAATGCTGGTCACGTTGCGTTGTTGGGCGGATGCCAATGAGGCAGATGCTGCTAATAGAACGAGACAACTGGTTTTCATAATAAATAAAGAATTAATGAGGGCTGAAAGGTAGCAATTTTAAATGGGATGGCAATGAGTGTAAACCACAAATCCTTCTCGTTTGCTTTTTGGGGATCAGTCGCAAAACCTGGTGGATATCTTTCTATGAGTTATGTGATGCTTACTATTATTCATAGCGATGATAGAAATGAATGAAATGATAAACATGAGTATCTCAAACTCTCCCGCCTGAAAGGGGGAGTACCCCGTAGGGGGGAGGGAGTCTTACATAAGCAGAGAGTAACTTTGCAATACATAAGTCCCTGCGGATGTGAAACCCCTCCGCCCTACGGGCACCTCCCCTTTCAGGCGGAGGAGTTTGAGATACTCTTTATCTTATCAGAAGTGAATGAAATGTTAACCAGTAGTAGCTTAAAACACCAGGTTTCGCGGCTGATCCCTTTTTTGCGCCTAAAAAAAGCATATGAATGGACAAAGAGAAATGTTCTATAAACTGCCGTTTTTTTGCGCTTTTAAGGGGGGTGGCCTTAAAAAGAAAATCCCCGAAATACACTGTATTTCAGGGATTTGCTGTGTTTTGCTACTCTTGTTAAGTGGTGCCACCAGAACGTTTAATCTTTCGGCAACCAACTCTTTTTTAATATCTTATAGAGTTTCAAAACAACCGTGCAAATACTTCAACATAGTGCTTTCTTCGGCGTTTTGCCCGACAATGCGATTGTCATTTCCATTATATGCTGCAAAGATAATCATATTATTTTAATAGACTTTACTAAAGCACGAATTTCACATCTATATTTCTTTTCTTTTAATAATTCAACTGTATTAGCGGCCAAACGACTTAGCTTACTGGTATACTTATCATTCCACAAGAGGCAGAGTTTAAATCTTTAAATTATAAACGTCTTGCTAACCACTATAGTTTTAGGTAAAAATTGAGTGACTAAAGGTTATTTGTCAGTTTGCTTGATTTTCTCGCGGTGTTGTTTTCCCCATTCCTCCATTGCTTCTAAAACTTTGGAAATTGTTTCGCAATATTCGGTTAGTTTATACTCAACTCTGGCAGGATAATCGTCATAAACAGTTCTGGATATTAATAAATTTTGTTCTAAATGTCTTAGTTCTTTGGATAATACCCGATTAGTTATCTTCGGGATGGAACCTAATATCTCATTAAATCTGTTATGGCCATGGTAAATGGAAATGATAATGGGTAGCTTCCATTTGCCTCCGATAACGTATTGCGTGTCTTGGACAAATCTGATTTTATCCTGAAAATTATATCTCTCTTTATTGTTCATTTAAGTATCCTTTTGTATACAGGTATCAAAGGTATATCTTTTTTTGATATTTTTGCAGCACATTTTAAAAAGATTAATGATATGAATAAAGTATGGTTTATAACAGGAAGTTCAAGAGGCTTGGGAAAGAGTCTGACAGAAGCGGTTCTTGCTAATGGAGATAATGTGGCTGCAACCGCAAGAAACCCGGAAAGATTAAGTGATCTGGTTAAAAAATATCCCAATCAAATCATTGCATTACCGGTAGATGTAACGAACAAAGAACAAATTGATAAAGCGGTGAAAGATACCATCGGAAAATTCGGATGTATTGATGTTTTGGTAAACAATGCGGGTGTTGGTATTACCGGGGCTATTGAGGAATTTAGCAATGAACAGATGGATAGCCAGTTACAAATAAACTAGGGTGTTCAGTTCCGTGTTCCCAAATTACCCTGCTTTATTGAGCGTTTTGGAGCGTAGTACCACCCGATTTTCAGACAGATTCTCCTTGGCCCAGAGATCAACGTCCTTAAGTTTAACATTGGTCAATCGTACTTTGAAATCTTGTTTTTTAGCGCTAGCATAGTTGATTATTTTTGGATATAGTGGCAGCATAAGCACCTGAGAGGTTATCCCGTAGAGTTTGTTGGGTGATTTCTTTGCCTTATAGATGCCGAAGTCAGATTCGATAATGTCCGAGGATATGTGGCGGATATCATAGATGTTTGTAATGAGGGATGTCTGAGACTTGAAGTAATCAATCATTTCAAGACCTACGGAAACCCTACGAGAGTTGGCGTTACCAATGACATTCCGGATTATGTAATCCTGACACAGTGCGTTAACACGCTTTCCAAATCCATGGTTCTTACATAGTTCCTCGACATGTTTGATGGAATCAGTGCAGACTCTGAGTTCGTGTATCAGACTTCTGTAAGATAGAATAAAGGAATACGCTTCCTTCATATCCTCCTCCAAAGTGTCGTAACAGCCAAGGAGTTTTTCCGCCCAGTCGATCCAGTCCCGCAGATTCATAAACCTTGCCATCGCCCTCATGTTTGGTGGAAGTAGCCATGCCTTGTCCGTCAGATGATACTGAAGCCTTATCTTACCGAGTTTTTCGGTAAGAGCCAAGAACTCAGAATCTTTGCCATAAACATGTTTCATGCAGTTGCCCAGCGTGTGGCTGATGTCCAGATGATGACAGATGCCAGCATCCTTGAACCCGCCCACCAGATTATGGGCTCCATCGGAGACTCCATATTCAGGCGGTGCACCAACTGTTTCGGAAACTCTTTCAAACGAAGACTTTATGTCATTGCGTTTGAAACACTCGCCGACTTTCATGTCAAGCACCGTAACATCCTTGTGACCTAGTGGTCGACCTTCATGGTCGGCATTGAACCCAAGGATAAGAAGCAGTTTCTCCTTGTTAATCATGATGCTTTCATCGGCCACAACAGCGTACTTCTGTTCTTTGGGCACGTCATCCTGATAGACTGACAATCCTAGTTTGCGTACCCAGTTAGCAACGGAGTTATAACATGGGACTTTGCCGAACGACTCACCAAGCACTTCTTCAAAGATGTGTAGTATGCCAACCACGGTTCTTAGTCCACAACCGGTTCTAACATATATCAAAACACAAAGCATTATCAGCTGAACAGAGAATCGATGTCCGGGAACAGGCTCGAAAGCAACTTGCGTTGTTCTTCGGTCACTGTTATTGTCGGCACGTCTTTTTTTTTGAGTTCTTTCTTCAAATCTTTGATTTTGACTTTATCAGTCTCTTTCTGGGATTTAAGTTTGGCATTCTCCTCACGAAGACGTTCCAACTCTTGTTCCGGTGTCTCTTTCGGCATGTTTGAATCTAACTTTTTCATTGATTTAATATCTTGGATTATTCTACTAAGATACTAACTTCAATGATATATACAATTTTCAAAGAACTATTTTGCGCTAAAAAACAAATTTTTAAGCACGTGTTATTTTAAAATTTTCAGGTGCTTTGGAATGATGTTTTGGGAACATCAAACTGAACACCCTACAAATAAACCTTCATGGACCGATAGATGTTACCCGATCTGTCTTGCCTTACATGCGTAAGCAACGTTCAGGTAGCATCTTCAATGTTAGTTCTATCGGTGGACGAGTTGGCTCAGCTGGTTTTTCAATGTACCAAGCTGCAAAATTTGGTTTACAGGGATTTACCGAAGTTTTAGCACAGGAAGTTGCCCATCTTGGGATCAAAGTTACCTCAATAGAACCAGGAGGAATCCGCACTGATTGGGGAGCTGCTTCAATGACTTATGCAGAGCCAATTGATGACTATAAAGGAGTTCTGCAACCGCTGAAAGATTATCTGAAAACGATTATACCATTGGGAAACCCAGATAAAGCAGCGCAAGTGATTATAGACTTGGTTGGACACCCGGAACCACCGGTACACTTGTTATTAGGTTCGGACGCTGTTAGCATTCTGGAATCGGTGGAAATCAAAAGAAAAACAGAATTGGAAAAATGGAGACACGTAAGCGTTTCTACCGATTTTGATGACGTTGAAAATCCATGGGCTTCGGAAGAAACAAAAAAGAACATATTAAAGATGAATTATTAATACTCATCTGTAAAAAAGCATTTCACCGTTAAAATATAACGACTAATAAAAATTAAAAAGATGGAAACAGTAAATAAAGTGTGGTTCATAACAGGAGCTTCAAATGGTTTTGGCTTAGCTCTGGTAAAACAATTATTGGAGGGCGGATATAAAGTTGCCGCAACTTCAAGAAATAAAACCCGGCTTGAAGAAAAAGCAGGAACAAGCCCTAACTTATTGGCACTTACCGTTGATATTACAAACAATGATGATGTAAAGTCAGCAATTGAAGAAACAGTAAAAACCTTCGGGAAAATTGATGTTGCAGTAAACAATGCAGGCTATATGCTTTTGGGGGCTTTGGAAGAAGTTTCGGATGAAGAATTTCGTCAATCCGTCAATGTCAATGTATTTGCATTTCAAAATGTAATTCGCAATGTAATGCCTTATTTCCGTAAGCAGGGAGGTGGACATTTCTTCAATTTCGCTTCATCCGCCGGATATTCTGCCGATGCATGTGCCGGAAGTTATAATGCTGTAAAATCTGCAGTTATTGGATTTTCTGAAGCCTTGGCACTGGAAGTGAAACCTTTTAATGTACAAGTTACCATTGTCTCTCCTGGACTTTTCAGAACAAATTTTCTGGGTGCATTTCCTGTTGCACAAAATAAGATCGAACCTTATGGAACACAAAACTTGGTTGATGCCATGAATCAATTTAACGGAAACCAGCCAGGAAATCCTAATAAGCTGGTAAAAATTTTAATTGATACTGCTGGCAAGGAGAACGCACCTTTACATTTGGTAATGGGAAAAGATGCATATCAAAGAGCACTAAATTATTACAAATCTCAAATCGAAAGTCTGGAACAATTGAAAGATTTGAGTTTTTCAACAGATTTTGAATGAATCCTGTATTTGAACACAATCCTATGAGATTTGGACACAGCTACGCTTCTTAAACACCCTACTTTTGCTTCATGATTAAAACCAATCAGTATGAATACTTGCAGGAAAATTGAGAACTTGTGTCTTTTCTATAAGGTAAGATATATTGTTTTGACAACAACTGTTATAGTGTACACTCACACGATTGGATTTTCACAAAATAAATTAAAAGAGAACATAAAAAGTAATGAAATGAAACATCAAGAAGCGTTGGCTGTGGATTATAAACAGCTAAAAGAAGGAAAAAACAGAGTTTATTTTATGAGCCAGGGTTATAAACTTGCCGGGGATTTGTACCTGCCAGAAGAATTTGATAGCCAGCAAAAGTATCCTACCGTGATATACACACGTGTCGGCACACAGGTCAAAGAGCAAACCGGGGCAACTTATGGCAGTAAGCTTTCAGCAAAAGGTTATGCCTTTTTTGTTTTCGACCCCCAAAATTTTGGAGATAGTGAAGGCGAAATCAGAAATTACGAATCAATCCATAATATGGTTCCAAATACCACTGATGCGATAAGCTTTCTGCGAACTTTAAAATTTGTTGATAGGGATCGGTTTTATGGTTTAGGGGCTTGTGCCGGAGCTCCTTACATCTGCAATGTTGCCATTGGTGATGCCCGCATAAAAGCTGTGGCTACGCTTGTAGGTAATTTTGATGCAGCTGCAAGTTTGTTTGGCGCTTACCCCAAGGAAGTTCTTGATAAAATGCTTCAAACAGCAGCCGAGGCGAAACAGAGATACTACGAAACCGGGGAATATGAAACTGCACCTATTTTTGGAGGAATGCCTTTACCTCCACCTGAGAATGCATCAAAAGCGATGAAAGATGGATATGAATATTATTTTCTCAGAGCCGGGCAAGACAAATGTCCCAACTATTCCCCTTATTATCCAACCGTAGGTTTGCCTGTAGATCCGTCAAGAGTTTTTATGAATCAGGCAAAGTTCTTTACTACGCCGTTTTTGGTTATTGCAGGCAGCGAAGCGTTTACACACGACATGGACAAGAAGGTATATGACATGGCGGTAGGTAAAAAGGAATGGATGGTAATTGAAGGCGCATCACACATGGATTTGTATGATGTAGACAAATACCTTGACCCTGCATTGGATAAAGTGGATGATTTTTTTAAAAAGTATTAAAAGGCGGTTGAAAAAAATAAAACGATGAAGAGTACAAAAATATGGTTAGTTACCGGAGCTTCCAAAGGTCTTGGACTTGCCTTGGTAAAACTTCTTTTGGCTGAAAACAATAAAGTCGTTGCTACATCAAGGGATACAAACGATATAGAACAAAAAATAGGTAAGCACGAAAACCTGTTAGCCTTAAATGTAAACCTCGCGGATTCGGAGAATGTTCGCAACGCAGTATTGCAAGCTATTGATAAATTCGGAAAAATTGATGTTGTTGTTAATAATGCAGGTTATTCTCTCTATGGAAGTATAGAGTCTTTATCTGACAAAGAGTTTCGTCAAATTATGGACATCAATTTTTTTGGAACAGTAAATATAATCCGAAATGTAATGCCGTTTTTGAGAAAGCAGAAATCGGGGCATATTATTAACATTTCATCTGTTGCAGGGTACAAGGGTTACGGTAATTCACCTGCATATGCTTCAACCAAATTTGCAGTAGTAGGACTTTCCGAAGCATTGGCAGAGGAAGTGAAAGCATTCAATATAAAAGTTACAGTTGTTGCCCCAGGATTTTTCAGAACAGATTTCCTAAACAAAGGTACTAATTTGGTTTGTAAAAATCCAATACCAGAATATCACATGGATACGTTGTTGAATTGGCTAAATGAAAATAATGGAAAACAAGCAGGTGACCCAAACAAATTAGCTAATCATTTGATTGAAATTACTCATTTAGAAAATCCGCCAATTCATCTTTTAATGGGACAAGATGCTTATCAAATCGTAGCAGAAAAACGAAAAGTTGAACAGGAAGAATTTGAAGAATGGAAAAACATCACGTTCTCTACAAACATTGACGAATAGTGACAATAAATATTTTTCGAGACAAATTTTATACATTGATTGGATACATAAAAAGTGAAATTAAAAAATGAAACAACAGAAAATATGGTTTATAACCGGAGCTTCCAAAGGAATGGGATTACTTCTTACAAAGCTACTTTTAAGTAATGGGGATAAAGTTGCGGCAACATCAAGAAATCTCAGCCAATTGAAAGAAAATGTAGGAATTGAAAGTGAGTCATTTTTACCATTGGCAGTGGATATTACGAAGAACCATAGTGTAATAGAAGCCATAAGCCATACTGTTGAATACTTTGGGGGATTAGATGTGGTTGTAAACAATGCGGGCTTTTCATATATCGGAAGTGTGGAAGAATTGACAGATGAAGAATTTAGGAAGGCACTGGATGTAAATTTATTCGGAGCAGTAAATGTTATTAGAGTATCTTTGTCTCAATTCAGAAAACAGCATTCAGGACATATTATCAATATTGCTTCTGCGGCAGGCTATATTGCAGGAGCAAATATCGGAAGTTATGTTACTTCAA
This sequence comes from Bacteroides sp. GD17, assembly GCF_038448625.1. Classification (NCBI taxonomy): domain Bacteria; kingdom Pseudomonadati; phylum Bacteroidota; class Bacteroidia; order Bacteroidales; family Bacteroidaceae; genus Bacteroides; species Bacteroides sp. GD17. The sequence goes on along the minus strand of NZ_JBCEZS010000014.1, from coordinate 64,290 downwards.
AATTTGCAATGGTAGGACTTACAGAATCATTGGCTTTGGAAATAGCACCATTAAATATTAAAGCAACGGTCGTTCTACCCGGTTCATTCAGAACTAATTTTTTAAATGAAGATTCGCTGAATTATGCAAAAAAAACGATTCCTGAATATGAGAGTGCAAAAACTTATAAAAGTTATGCAGATAGAGCTGGAACACAGCCAGGAGACCCTAAAAAATTAGTAGTTGAATTGTTTAATTTGGTTAATATGGAAAAGCCTCCTGTACACCTAATTTTAGGTTCTGATAGTTATAAAATGATTACAAATAAAATGAAAACGAATTTGCAGGATTTTGAAAATTATCGTCTTATTTCAGATTCAACGAATTTCTAATAAATCAAATGATGGAAACAGGCATAATATTGTTTTCATCGTTTTATAAAATCCAATAAAAAGTGGGAAAGCCATATCATATAAAATCAATCACGGAATATCATAATCTACTGGGTATTCCCAAACCTAAACATCCTTTAATAGGTTTAATCAATCATGAAGATATCCAATATTATGACGATGAAAAACTGATAAATAAGACCTATGAGTTTTATACTATTAGTAGAAAGATAAATTTTGCAGGCACGATGAAATACGGACAACATTATTACGATTTTCAGGAAGGTGTAATGGTTTTTCATGGTCCCAAACAGGTTATAATATCTGAATTGACGGATGATGCTAAGTTAAAAGGCTGGACATTATTGATTCATCCCGATTTTATAAGAACCTATTCCTTAGCCGAAAAAATCAAACAGTTTGGTTTTTTCTCCTATTCAATGAATGAAGCATTACATTTATCCGAAGAAGAAGCGGATACGATTGAAGAAGTAATGGACACTATTCGTAAAGAATACAATTCAGGAATTGATAACTACAGTCAGGATATACTCACTTTGCAGGTAGAATTGTTGTTGAACTATTGCAATCGTTTCTATAACCGTCAGTTTATTACCAGAAAGTTAGCCAATAGTGATTTACTCGTGAAGTTTGAAAAACTATTGTCAGACTATTTTGAAAGTGGAGAATTGGCTCTAAACGGTATTCCTTCTGTTCATCATTTTTCTAATGAATTGAATATGTCTGCTAATTATCTGAGTGACATGCTCAGAAGTCTTACAGGACAAAGTACACAGCAACATATTCATGATAAACTAATAGATAAGGCAAAAGAGATATTAACAACAACAAACTTGACTGTCGGTGAAATAGCTTACGATTTGGGTTTTGAATATCCTCAATCATTCAGCAAATTATTTAAGAGCAAGACCAATCTTACACCACTGGAATATCGGCAATCATTTAATTAACATTTTAATTCTAAGTTGAAATTTTATAATATCAATTATCTGAATTTAATATTATATAAAGTGAGTGTCTATGTAAATTATGATTTTATTTACTTCTCATCTTAAAAAAGAGGTTGATGCTAAGATTGAACGAATAGAATGTTCAGAAATCAGCATGATCACGAAGTCTTTGGAGGCCTCTCGTTTTCTTACTGATGCCGTCAATCGGCTAAAGATATTTGTTTTATCATATAACTTCAAAGATGAAGATGAGGAAATATTTTTCTTTAAAGAAGCCAAACCTAAATTATGTTCACGTCTGATATACTATCGAAAGATTTATAACATTGAAATGAACCGTCCTACTGGTATTGATAAGCAAAAAGAGTATCTAAACGAAATATTGGATGGCATAAACAAATATAATACTAAGCGACTTGATTTTATTAGATATTACCGTTCTTGTTCCTCACATTTAGATTCTGCTTATTTTCTACGGGGTAAGCCGGATATGGAACAATATCTCGAAACGTTTAATTACGAATTTGATCCTCTTTTTTCCACAAATTGCGATTTTAAAGTGGCAAAGATTTTGGCTAATGACATGCTTTCCGCTTACTTAATGCATGAAATGGAACTTCTGGAAGATAATATTATGAAGACTTATTCTTTCGGATTTCCTACCACCAAACTAACATGGAAAGGCTCAAAAGTGGAATTGCAGGAACAAATTGTTTCGTGGGATAGTGCAGGGACATTCGGTGATGTACCGCTTACACAGCTTTACAGTTATATCCAAAATGTATTTAACATTCAATTGGATAGTAACTTGTCTCGAAGTTTTGGCGAATTAAAAATACGGAATACACCCACACCATTTCTTGATAAGCTGAAAGACGCCTTATTGCGGCGCATGGGGCGAAAATAGTAACACCGAGGTCGGTATGTACGCCTAAAAGAATTGGTTTTGATGCTAATTCAGATCAAAATAGGGTGTTTTGTCTTATAACTCATCATATACCGACCCTCTTTATGTATTTTCTTTCTGTTTCAAGGAGATAAACTTATAGTAATTAACTATAAATAAGCGGATTAAAAAGATATTCAATAAAAGTCACACCGACCTCCTTATAACCTATATAGAAACGTCCGAACTTTGCTGTAAATTAATAAGGTGCTGTTATGGAAGATAACAATTTACAGGAGTGGTTGCTGGCCTGGTTTGAGCAATTCATGGGACGTTTTGATCGACTGGATAAATTAATGGATATAATGAGTGGACGGCATAACGTACTAAATGGTGAACGGTTGTTGGATAATCAGGACTTGTGCCAACTGCTGAACGTAAGTAAGCGGACTTTGCAGCGTTACCGCTCTGCGGGCGAATTGACTTATATAACCATTCACCATAAGATATTTTACACAGAGAAAAACGTAGAGAAATTCATCCGTGATCATTTTTCCAAAGGTGATAATAATAGCGAAACAGAACTTGAACCTGAGCCATCCAGTTAGCTTTTCTGATTTATCTATTGTTTAGATCCTGTACTGTCGTGAGATAGTGCGGGGGTCTGTTATTCTAAGGGGAGGAAATAACGACTGACTCCCAATTATTTAGTATTTTTGCAGGTGGAAAAATTACAAAAAGTATGCAGAAAGAATTTAAGTTTAATGATAAAACAGATTATATATTTTACTTGTCAGAATTGATTACTGATCTGTTGCAAAAAACAGACAGACTAAAAAAATATGGACAAGAAATCGAACATCTCATTTTGGTAAACCCTAATGCAAAGTTAATACAGGCAGAAATATATGAATCAATAAGTGATAAAGTCAACAGGCTTTTTCAATATCTATTTAACTTGCTTGGAGACGAAAGTAGAAAGGCTGTGTCATATCGAAAATTTAGAAAAAGATTATTCAAGGATAAGAAAACTTTAGATATTGAATTGGGCGAATTATCTGAAAGTGAACTGAAAACTTTAGCTGAATTTAATTCGTTGAGAAATTGGGGATTGCATATTCCTGAATCATTATTTATTCAAAAAAAAGAATTTTTCAAAATGAACTCGATTTTTATTGAAACGAATAAAAAGACTATTCCTATACCAACGTATGAATATTTTGAGATTCAATTCTTAACCGAAATGAAAAGAGAAATACAAGAAGTTATCGACTCTTCTATGGTAATTTTAGAAAGAATGAAAGATGATTATGCTGTATTAATTGGGGAACAAGTAAAGATTGAGTACGAACAGAATCAAGTCAAGCCATATCTATTTATGACCGCAGTACAAAATTCTTGGGATTCGCAAAATGGGAAATAAAAAGGCGGATTACTCCGCCTTAATAACCGCTTCCGATTCAGTTATGAATGCCGGAATACATAACCGTCATCGAACCAGTAGTCGGTCATAAATAAGTCGCGGGCAAACTTTTCATAGTCGAAGTACGTTTTCGCAAATTCCGGTAGGTCGTAGCATTCTTCAACGACTTCATACGCATAATCTTCTTCATCCTTGTATGCGCCCTGAAAATCATCCTCGAAAGAGGAAATCAGGTCGTTTATATCTTTGGAACTAAGATCATAGCTTTCGTGGTTAAGCCAAACCTCGAATGCCTCTTTTTTATCATCGTCCATATTGTCTATGGCTTCGATAATTTCAAATATATTATCGGACAGCCAACTTTCCCCTATAAGACCGGAGGGTATATATTCCCAATCCTGAAACATTAACTCCGGGTCTTCTTCGTCCTTGTGCAACTCGCGGCAAGCCTCGTAAAATTCTTCACTGTCGGAATAATCCGAAAGGTCTAACCACTTACCGAAAATTGAACCTTCATTATACTTAGCGTAAGTTCCTACATAAATCCGTGCTTCTGATATATTTTCCATAACCTTAATTTTTAATCGGCATCTGCCGGGTTGATTTTTTATTCAGGTGCATTTCCGGTGTAGGAATTAGGGATGTCAAGTATTCACGGACAAAATACTACCCTGAACTTATGCGGCGTGGAGATTTTTCCGTGAACCTGCAAGGCTTGTACTTTACTGCCCGTTAAGATTCCGTAAACACCTTTGCGCCATGATAGAAAATAACCTGTCAGGCAGTTGCCGTATATGTTAAGGTGGAAAATGAAAGAAGCCGGATTTTTAATGCTTACGCCTATGAATGATGGTTCTTATTTGATAATGTGGTTTCCTGCCTTAACCGATAAAGAAGATAAAAGAGGCTGCCGTTTCAACCGGACGAAAGGAGAACCGTTAATAGTATAAGATTGGGAATACCCGATTTGTAGGGGAAAACAATGTCGCTTAATATATAAATGCGAGCCTTCGGATATGGGCGAAAATAAAGGCATCCGAAGCCTTGCCCCGGATGCCCACCACTAAAAGATCAATGTTAAACGACTATTCCGAATCGTAAAACAAAGTCTTTCAGTGGCAAAGATAATGAAGATTTTACTTAGAACGTCGTTTTTTGCTACCTCCTTTATTCTGCGGGAACTCAAAGACTGTTTTATAGTCCGCATCGAATTTGATTGCTGCCTCGAAAGTGCTTCCGGTCTTACTGCTTACGAAACCTTTAATAAAGGCGGTCTTGCCGTTCATTAAAAGGTCTGTCAGTTGCCCGTCCGTCAGTTCCTTTTTAGCAATGGAACGCCATACGGTTAGCCCGCAATTTTCATTCTGGCATTTGGCGACTTTATTATAGATAACCACGTTCCCGCTCTTGCATTTCGGACAAGGGCATGACTGGCGGTTATCCTGTCGTTCAAATGTCATATCCAGCAATTCGGTCGTTATTTGTGAAGCATATACTTCTATTGCCTTATGGAATGTAGAAGCATCCATATCGCCCAATGCGATCTTATTCAGGGCTTGCTCCCATTGCCCAGTCATGGCAACGTCCGCTATCTTCTTGTCCTTTACCGCCAGATAGACCACCAGCCCTTTGTTTGTCGGCACAAGGTTCTTTTTCTCGCGTACAATGTATTCACGCGAAAATAGGGTTTCGATAATACTTGCACGGGTGGCGGGCGTTCCGATACCACAGTCTTTCATCGCCTCGCGTTCTTCTTCGTTCTCTACCTCCTTGCCCGCACTTTCCATCGCCGCCAACAATGAACTTTCCGTGTGAAGCGGGCGGGGCTTGGTTTGCTTCTCCTGAATTTCGCAATCGCGAATAGATAGACTGTTACCTTCAATGAGGGCGGGCAGAACTGCCGTATCGTCCTCACCGTTTGGCTCGTCCTTAGAGTTAAATACTGACCTCCAACCGGGTACGAGCGTAACGCTCCCTTTGCAGGAAAAGTGTACGCCGCCCGCGTCAAGCGAAACGGCGGTGTTCTCTTTGATGCAACGTTCGCCGAAGGCTTCAAGCATACGCCCGGCAACCATATCGTAGATAAGCTGTTCCTCTTTGGATAATCCTGAAGCGGGATCTTCCGTAATAATCAGTGCATGGTGGTCGGTAACTTTACTATCGTCCACCGAACGGGTATTAAGCGTTGTGTCAAACCTGCTGTCGATATACGCACCAAAAAGAGGATGCGAACGAAGTGTAGCGATCAGGTGCGGTATTTCCTCCAGTACGTCCTCCGAAATATAACGGCTGCCTGTTCGTGGGTACGAGATTTTTTTCGCTTCGTACAATGCCTGCGTTATCGTCAGGGTCTTATCCGCCGAAAACCCGTATTTACTGTTGGCTTCCTTTTGAAGTGTGGTAAGGTCGTAAAGCAATGGTGGTTCCTGTTTGACCTCCCTATGCTCCACTCCTGTAACCTTAACGACTTCGGCTGCTTTGACCTGTGCCGTTACTTCTTCGGCTATGGTTCGTGTAACGAATTTATCCACCGAAAGGGTGGGAAAAGCCACCGCATCTTTCGCCGTATGGAGTTTCAGGCGGAAATAGGTCTGCGGCTTGAAATCCTTATTTTCAAGGTATCGGCTGCAAATAATCGCCAGTGTCGGGGTCTGTACTCGCCCCAAAGACCAAACGCCTGAGCCTGCCGAGATAGAAAGTGCCTGTGAGCTATTAATCCCGACTAACCAATCCGCTTGACTGCGGGCTTTCGCCGGAGCGTAGAGGTTATCGTAATCGCTGCCGGGACGGAGGGTCTTAAAGCCGTCCTTAATTGCACGGTCGGTAAGTGAGCTTATCCACAGCCGCTGAAAAGGAAGAGTGCAACCGAGATATTCATAGATAAAACGGAAAATATTTTCGCCCTCTCTACCGGCATCGGCACAATTTATTATCTCATCCCCACGACTGAACAACTCTTTGATTACTTTAAGTTGTTTCATTACGCCGGGATCGTTCTTATACTCCTTGCCCTCTTTCACCTGACGGGGCAACAGCTTAAACTCTTTCGGGAGTATCGGCAGATTCTCACGCTTAAAGCCCTCGATGCCGTAATGCTCCGGCATGGCAAGCCCGACCAAATGCCCGAAAGCCCATGTAACGGCATACCCGTTACCCTCTATATAGCCATCTTTTTTGTTGTTTGCGCCGACTATGGCTGCTATACTCTTAGCCACAGACGGTTTTTCTGCAATTATAATTTTCATTTTAACATTGATTTTTTAGTGGTTGAAATAATAGATTACATCTTGCGCCCCTTGCCTTTCTTTGGGGCGGTAGGAGATTGTTTTTGTTCCTGCTTCTGCTCCTTTTTCTCTGCCTGCTTTTCGGTGGGCTGCGACTGACCTTTCTTTAGTGGTTCGGTCGAATGTTTGGTCGCTTCGTTGGTCTTACCTTCGTTATTGACGGCGACCTGTGTTTTACTTTCGGCAGCGGGTGTAACCTTTTGGGTGTCTTTAGCCGCTTGCTTCGCTTCGATAGCCCGTACCTGATCGGGATGCTTACTGCTGTGGCGAACCTTGCCTTTGTTTTCGTCAATCCATACCCATGCATTGTACTTCTGCCCTTTCTGGTCAGTCGCTTCAACTTTCTGTGCTCCCGAAGCATCCGCCTGCTGTTTGGGTTTCTGTGCTTCCATGTCTTTAACATAGACAGGCTCTTTGTTACACAGCTTATCGAAATCCTCACGGGAAAGTTGTACGCCGCCCTGTTTGGAATAGACCCAAATCTCACCGAGTTTGCGGGCTTTAGGCATCTCCTGTCCCTGACCTTCCGCCTGTCTCTCGCCCTGCTTGGCTCGCCGCTCTTGGTTGAACTGCTGGCGTTGCTCATCGCTGAATTTGAAATCGAAATTCTTGCTTGCAGCGTTGTACTGCACGAAGCGGTCAATCTTCTGTGGCTGTTCTCCATGCTTCGTTTTCTTATCCATACCCTCAATCCAAACGGCTTTACCCTCTTTCAGTCCTTGTTGTTGTTCATCAGAAAGCGGGGCATTTTTCAAGGTCTGCGGAATATAAATATCCTTCAATGCCATAGCCTCAAAGCGGTTGGTGAGTTTGTCAAGGGAAACAAGCGAAGGCACTTTTTCGCCTCCGGCTACGGGTTCAAGGTCAAATACCCGTCCGCCGTGCCCTGTCTTTTGGAACTGCTCTTTATCCTGATTGGTAAAGACAACTCCCATAAACGGTTTTTCAAAATCGGGTTGCTCCTGCTTGGGATGGGTTGCGATTTTGATGCTGCCGTCCGGCTGCTGTTCCAGCGATAAGCGGGCTTGCATGGGAAATTCCTGTCCCTCGATGGCAGGTTTAATATCGACCAGACCGGGCGACTTATGCCCGTAAACCATTGCTTTGAGGGCATCCTGCAAGTTCTCACCGGAAACGCCTAACTTTTCGACTTCTTTCCAGTTGAGCTTATTCAGGTCTAAAGGTTGATACTTGCCTGTAAATTCCACCTCTATGCGTATCTTACCGTCAAATTTGACACGGTACGGGTCGAGTGCCTTGTCTTTGTGGTCGATACGGATAAGTTTGTCGAAAAAAGCCGCGACCTTATCTACGGCAGATGCGGTAACAGCATAAACGCCCGTGTGCGATGGGTGGCTGAACTGTGCCGAAAACTTCTTGAAGAAATTCTCCAACGCATTGCCGTTGGTATCAATCTTCATAAACTGGTCGGCGTTCTCTTTCTTGGGATCGACCGTTTTTAGCTTGCCGTCCTGTTCTCCTGCGATGACTTTGAGTTTGCCATCTTCGCCCTGTGTCAGAAAGACTTTAGGCTCTTCATTTTTTACTTTTTTTTCGTCCATAATAAATATGTTTTTATTCTGCATTAATATTAATGCAGAACGAAAGTAAGCCTAAGTAATGGATTGACTGCAAGGATTTAAGGCGGTGGATACTTGTGTCCGGGGTTGTCTATGGGTGTTTTGAAAATCAGGGTATTTTTGCCTTCCGGTTTTGCTATTCTGGCTGAAAAATGCAGATGTTGTTTCGTATGATGATTTGTGTCGGTTCAAGTATTGATATATCTTGTTTGGGGAGGAAAATACCAGCTACATTTTGTACCTTTGCATAAATTTGTTAATGATGGAAACAATTTATTCTTATGTACTTAGAACGGATGATGGAGCTGCGCCTAACCCATTATGGGGCACTTGTACACTGACAATATGTAAACCGGTTATAAGAAGAACTGCAAAAGTTGGTGATTGGGTAATTGGTGTTGGTTCAGCAAATGTAGAGGTGAGCAAAAGAAAATTTGAATCATATTCTAACAAATTGGTTTATGCTATGAAAATTACTGATATAAAACCTCTTGCAGAATATGATGCTTATTGCCGTGAACACATCCCCAATAAAATACCTCAATGGGATAAAGGTGATTGGAAATCCAGAGTTGGCGATTGTATATATGACTTCTCCAATGGAGATAATCCTACATTAAGGAAAGGTGTGCATAATGAAGATTGTAGAGGTACTGATTTGAGAGGATGTAATGCTTTACTATCCGATTGCTTTTATTACTTTGGAAGAGAAGCAAAAGAAATACCGCCACATTTACACGAAATCATAAAGAGAAATAGAGGACATAAAAAGATAATGAACCCTAAAATTATCTCTGATTTTGAGGCATGGATAAATCAGTTTGAACAAAATAGACTTTATGATGATCCTCTCAATGCTTGGTTCTATATGGGAGAGGTATCAGATGAAGATATTGCCAGATGTTCAAAAATATGTGCGAGCGATGATATAGCTGACGATGAAGAAATAATCAATTAAAACAATGCCATAGAGATATGAAATTTGATACAGAACAACAGTTAGATGAACAGAATAAGCAACTTGTATCGGAAATCAGAAATAAAATGTCTGTAAAGTTCGAGATATTTAATAAGCCTTATTTTGAAAATTACTCGATCAACGACAGCGTTACAGTTTATGTCAATCCAAAGATATTCAAGAACTCATCGGTTGCTCATGAGTTACTTCACGCTTGGTTTAGAGGCTTGGGGTTACATGGCTCAAATATGATTTACTTGTCAGCGAGAGAAAAGCCTAAGTTTAGTGTTGTTTTTGATAAGAAACTATGCGACCATATCGGCAACTGCATGGATCATTATAAAATCTATCCTAAATTCTTAGAGATGGGTTATGCACCAGAAGATTTTTTATCTTCAAAAGGCATGCAATGCGATATAAACAGCATCAGAAAGTTACGCATTCAAAGTAATGGCGTTTATTCAGCAAAGCATCTGAATAACTATATCGGATATTTGATTTCCATATATGCGGATCATTTACCAAATGACTACTCCCAACATTTAGCTCAAATGCAAGGTATAGAACCGGAGTTATTCGATATAGTCAGTGAATTTTGGCAAGCATGGAAGGATGTAGATATTGAAAATCCAGACCATATAACACGTACAGACTTTGAAACAATAAATGACTTCATTATGAATATAGAAAGTTGGATAACAGATAGGTCTATTTACTAAGCTAAATAAAAGTAATATATTGATAATAAATTACATGAATAAAAAAAGAAAACAACATTATGTCCCAAGGTTATATCTTAGAGGATGGGCTGTAAATAATCAGATATATACGCTTCGTGATAAAGATATATTTTTGACAGCATTGGAGAATGTGGCGAATAAGCGCGATTTTTATAGATTGAACCCGATAACAAAAGATGGACTTCAACTGATAGAAACTTTCCTTAAAGACATTCCTCCAGCTGTAAAAGAAAAATTTAAAGAATTGATAGACTTATTATCTGTTATAAGCAATTCATTTCACAGCATAAAAGAAAACATTAATTTAGATGCCGTTCAAAAAGAAGCAGACAATCTTCTTAATGATTTAGTAGAAAATTTGTATGCACAAATCGAAGGTGATGCAATTCCCTATATTGAAAATTTGCGTGATGGGGATGCTAATTTTTGGAATAACGAAGATGTGTTTTTAGATTTTGTAACATTTCTATGTTTCCAATATACTCGGACAGATTGTATGCGAGAAAATGCGTTAAATTCAATGCCGGAAAAATATAAAAGCTCATGGGGTATCCTAAGAATACTCATAGCACTAAGTATTATAGGGAAAATAAACTATGAGTATGAAGATTGGACATTTGAATTATTAAATAATCGTACAACACTCCCGTTTATAACAGGAGGGCAGCCTGTAATAAACCTTTGCCAAGTGGAAGGCGAAGAAGTCAAAGAAATGATTCTTTATTATCCAGTATCTCCGAAATATGCTATAATCGTTTCAAAAAAGACTGAAACTAAGGGGTTAGTTAACAGAGATATTATTGATGAACAGGATGCGGATTGGTATAACAAAAAAATAAAAGAACATTCGCAAGGATTATTATTTTCAAATGACGAAAATACGCTATTACGCTACTCTTCTTGATATACTTTATATATACATAATTTAAGTGCAAATATGAAAAAGAGTGTTCTCTTAAAAATTCAATTAGCTGAAGCTGCTAAATATGCAATAAAGGAAGAACTGCCTTACAAAAGATTGGCAGTAATTATGCTTGATAACTTTATGGAACTTCAGTTATCATCTGTAATTCAGAATAAACCATCTGTGAAACACCTCGCTTTCACAAAGGAAGATAGGCGGAAAGAAAGAAGTGAATTAGAGAAAGCCTTCAAAAGTTACGATGCTCTCTTGAAGTTAGCAGAGAAAAGAGAGGTTATAACTGGAGAAGAGAGGTATCAACTTGCATTCTGCCATACTATAAGAAATAATCTTTATCATCATGCACAGGAAGAACTTTTACTTATGGAGGTGGCACTTATAATTTTACACGAGATAATTATAAGGAAACAGCCTGAGTGGAAAAATGGATCAATGTGGTATAGTTATGGTTCAAAAGATACTGATCCATTTTACGAAAAAGATAAAGAAGAACCTCATTTCATTAGTGGCAATACGGAGGAAGAATGGAAGAAATTTCTTGAAAAGCATTTTGTTTTATTCGAAAAAAATGCTCCAAACATTCAGATATTTTTAAGTCAAAGCATATTAGAGAAAATAGGAGAAATAAGAGATTGGTATGAATTTATTAAGCCTGAATATCATCTGTTTTTCCCTTGGGCAGAAGATTGGGATTTCAATGACTATGTGATGAACTACACATTTCAAAGAAAATTAAGAGAAATGCCTGAGGGAATAGAAGAGGAGCTTTGTAAAGATGAAAAACTGGATGAGATAGTCGATAAACATACAGAATTTGCATCTAATTGGAAGCGAAAAGACATGAAAAGAGTAACTGCTATTGAAGAAAAAGCAAAAGAAATGATAAACTTACCAGCTTTCAAAGCACTTGAAAGATATATTAATTTACAACCCGATTTATTATTAATATACTATGCATTAAGAGATGCTGCATCGGATTTAGACGGTAAGATTCAATTAGCAATTGATATAGCAAGAGGTAAATAAATTGAAAAATGGATACATCAACAGAGAAGTTAGATATTACTTCTCTTAGAATCTGATTTTGAGAGTAAACAAATTATTCGTATTTTTGATGCTGTATATCGTCTTAGCCTAAGTTCTTTAATTATGTTGTTGGGCTTTCTACACATCCCCTTTCCACTGGTACTGGTTGCCAGTGCATTTACTACCATCGGGTATGGTTATCAATTGTTTAATCTAATTAAGGGAGGACTGAGTATGGAAACAAGAAGAAACGAAAAGAAATGTAAAAGATGTAAGAAAGTATCAATAGGCAAACAAATCTTCGGATTTGTTCTAACGGTGGGTAACCTGGGGGAGTGTAAAATCCCATCAGCGTATGCGGGCTTAGGAGGTTATTCCCCCGCCAACAATAATTATACACTATATAAAATAGCCGCTGATTAGCGGCTATTTCTTGTTTTATTCTTCCTCTTTCGGCAACAAATGGCGTAGGTTTTCATCATTACGAATCCGTTCCAATTCATCGGCAACAATCTGTTTGGCTTCTGCTTTGATACGGTCGTAATTCTCCTTAATCATTTCCTTCATGCGATCTACTCCGTTTTCATCTATAAAGTTCGTGATAACGGGGATTCTACGGTACGCCTTTGTTTCGGCGGAAACACGTTCGTTATCGACTACGATTTCGCAATGGAAAATCTTCTGCTCAATACGTTCATCGAAATTATCCGCTACTGCGCCCACGAACATACCCTGTGTAAGATTGGATATTTTAGACGCTGGTATAAGGCTATCCATTTGCGTAGAAATGGAGGTCGATTTATCGTTACGGTTTATCGTCATGGACTGGCGTTTCTGTAACACTTTTCCGAAACGGTCGGACAGCGTTTTAGCCGTATCACCGACCACCTGGCCGGAAAAGATATTACCTACCGTATTCATCACTACGGCGGCTTCCTTATCGCCGTAGTCGCGCTTTAGCTGCGAAAAGTCCTGAAAACCCAACAGCACAGCAACCTTGTTGCTCCGGGCAGTGGCAATCAGGTTGTCAAGTCCCTTAAAATAAATAGTCGGCAACTCATCAATGATAACAGAAGATTTGAGTTGCCCCTTTTTATTAATCAGCTTCACGATACGGGAATTATACAACCCGAGAGCCGCACCGTAGATATTTTGCCTGTCAGGATTATTACCCACCACCAACATTTTAGGGTCGTCCGGGTTATTAATATCCAGCGTAAATTCATCGCCCGACATTACCCAATATAATTGTGGGCTAATCATGCGGGAAAGCGGAATTTTCGCACTCGCAATCTGTCCCTGCAACTGGTCGGCAGCACCAGATTTCCACGCATCCATAAAGGGAGAAAGGTAGTTTTCGAGGTCGGGATAAGAGGTCAGAATCGGGAAAATATCTTCATAGCTTTTATTCAAAAACTCTATGGCATGAGGAAAGGTGCAATACTTCCCTTCCTGATAGATGCGCAAATACCAGATAATAGCCGCAAACAGGATAATCGGGGATTCCACAAAGAAATCGCCTTGCTTTTGTACCCACGTCCGGTTCAAATTCAACATTATCGTATATGCCGATTCGTAGGCATCCGAAATATCATCCATGAAAGAAGGATTAATCGGATTGCAACGGTGGCTCCGGCTCGGATCGTCGAAATTTATCACATAGAAAGTCGGTACTTTCTCGTAACCTTCGCGGTTGTTTAACAGGTGGTTATAAGCAATAGTCGAGAGGTCTGGAAACTTGAAATCGTAAATATAGCCTGTATAGCCCTTCTCGATTTGCTGTTTTATAAACTGGTTTACAACGGCGTATGATTTACCCGAACCCGGCGTACCCAACACGATAGCCGCCCGGAACGGATTTACAACATTTATCCAACCTTTCCACTGCTTCTTTTTATACCAGAATTTAGTCGGCAGGTTTACCGAATAATCGTTTACCATCAGCTTAGTTTCCTGCATAAACGATTCGTTTTCCGTATTGAAAACATCGTCAAACATATTGTTTTTGAGTAAGCGGCTTATCCATGTACCCGCCATCAACAGCAATATGTAGCCTACCGAAATAGTAAAAATGTAAAACCCGGCATTGGCTACTTTGGGTAATGGTAAACTCAAAATCCACCAGTTCAGAAAGAACAGGACGAAACCGATACCAAGACACACATAGATTTTCGTCCATGTAATCTTTTCCTCTTTCACGCCCTTTGTTCCCAGACAGGACAAAGCGAGAAACACTACGGCAAAGATTTTCGTCCACAGGATCGAGGTAAACAATCCGGCGGTACGGTTAAAATTCATCAGGATTTTATCGACTACCCCGATATTGATTCCCCATTCGTTCATTGCCTCGTAACAGAACCAATACACATTTATCACTACAAATAGTATAGAGAGCGCACGCATAAAGTCCATCACTTTAGCCAAGCCCCTCAAATCATCTTCATTTTGCATAATCGTAAAAATTAAATTGTTATTACTTCAAATTTTATAGCTGCCTGCCGTACCTGCGCTTCTTCTTTTTCTTGCGCTTAATGGTCGGCTGGTTGTTGTCCTGCCCCTGTGTTTCGGGTGTAAAGACAGATAACAGGCTGCCCGCAGCATCATCGACCGTAGACTGCCCGGCTTGCGGTTGCTTGTCGGTAGCGGGTTTATCAGTCTGTCGCAGGTTTTCGGACTGTTTCGGCTGTTGGGCTTGCAGATCCTCGCGGTGCGAATCATCTGCGAACCGTTCGTTAAGAACATTCGCCGAAAATTCCTTACCCAGACGCGAACCGTTCAATACCGCCCGTTCGTTATGGTCGATAAAGGTTGCCCCGAATATGCGCCCTTCATCGTTGCAGCGAAGCACCAAGTCGATACCTTTCTTCTGCAATGCATCCCGGAACTCGCTTTCGGTGCGGGTACTATTCAAGGCTTCGGAAACCACCGAACGGGTACGGGCTGTAACGCCGTCCGCCTTGATTGTTTCTTTCGATGTGCCGAACTGATTTTCCAAAGCCTCGATACCGAGAGCTTTGCCGAACAGGGAGGATTTCAAAGGTTTGCCGACACGGTTGCCCTCGCTATCCAATGCCGAGTAAACCAATCCCCGGTAAGGTTTACCTTTATTCTCCCCTTTGATTTCCTCCATGCCTATATTATATAATGAGAGCAGGGCGCGATATTCGCCGAGCGTTTGGAAGCGGTACATTTCGGAAAGCGGCTTGATAACGTTTGCCACCTGTTTTTTTAAGTTCCCCTGGCTAACGTCTACCGGAGCAAGCCGCCACGCTTCGCCTTGCTTCTGATCTTTAGCGGGAATCAGGTTATATTCCTTTTCCAACTCCCGCCGGATTTTGTTACTGCGGTCTTTCTCGAAGCTGTCGGGAACAAGCGAACCATCGGGACGGACACGGGTCGAAACGATGTGAATGTGCTGGCGGTCTATATCCTCATGCTTGAAAATCATGTAAGGCTGTGAGCCGTAGCCCAACCGCTCCATATACTTTTGTCCGATCTCGGCAAGCTGCTCATCGGTCAGCTTATCGTCCGGATGCGGGTTCAGCGAAACACGGATTACAGGTTTTTTAGTGGTGATATGTGAGGGCATAAACCGCTCAAAATCCTGCATACAGGCGGAAGCATTGAACGCTCCATCGGTAGGCTCAATCACTAAATTAGTCGCCAGAACTTTACCCAAACCCTCGTCCACTTTCTCCTGATTGTATGAAAGTGCGCCGTACAAATTGCTCCCGTGAGAGATTTTCGCCACCATTTTTTACAGGTATTTCGCCTTAAACTGTTCGCATAGCTGCATCACTTCGCGCCCGATCCCCGCCAGTTCTACGGTCGCTTTCTCCAACTTATAGAGCAAGGCGAGGGCTTTTTTCTCCCCGAAATTGCTGTGCAGTTCCTTTACGATTTGATTGTAATTCACCCCAACGCTCCGAAACTGGCTGTGTAATGCGGTCAGCTTTGCGGTAAATTCGACAGCCGATGCGTCCGTTTTTACCACTCGGAACTCATCGCCAAAGATGCGGGCTGAGATAAAAGCAGACAGCGATTGTGCACCTGACTGCTCGAACATGGCAAGAAATCCGGCATGCTGTGTGTCTGTCAGGTTCACCGTCAGCCGATGTTTCGCCGGGTCGTTCTTCGGGGGTCTGCCCCCCTTTCCCCGTTTACGGGGTTTTCTTTTTTCTTCGTTCATAACATTAATCTTTTAGTGGTTATATGAACGTTACGGACGGTTCGTGCCGGCTTAATTTTCCCCGACTTCGGAGAGGAAAATCCCCTCTGGAAGAGCAAGAGGTTGATGCTGCAAAAAACGAAGTTTGCTGCAATCAACACATCTTGCTATTTGCTAAAATGCAAATACATTTTGCCCGCAAGGGGCATCTTTTCGTCCCGAACTTTTCGGGATATAAGACTGCCCTTCGCCGGGCAATTTATGAGTGCCGGAACTATCTTAAAAATCGGCATGAATACCCCGTAACATTTCATGCTGCAAAGTTATAGAGATTAAATAACACGCTGTATATCAACAGGTATAGACAACCCCAGACAGAAGCTACCACCCCTTGAAAATATAGTTCAAGTATGAAAAAGAAGGCGTTTATTTGCTCCCGGATTTGAATAATTGAATGGTTGAAACTTTGATTTTTCACTGTCGTGTTTAGTCATGAAAATGTAAAAACACAGACACATGAATAAGAGTAGAAATAAACGCATGAATGACAGGTTATGCACATTCTTAAACAGCAAAATTCAATCCTGCATAAATGATTATGAATGCAAGCGTATAAATGCTCAAACGTATAAACGCATGAGTGCTTAAATGCTTAATCACATAAACACTCAATTATGTAAACACGAGTACATGACTGATTGAGAGAGTAGGTGAATGACTAAATGCAAAAGCAGTTACACAGATGTAAGTGCTTTTGCAATAACATAAAATCAACTGATTGTATAATTAAAAATTCAAGAACATGAAACAGCCTATTTATGTGGCATTCTCGACCCAAAAGGGCGGAGCCGGAAAGACAACCCTTACCGTGCTGATAGCTTCCTATCTGCACTATGTAAAAGGAAAGAACGTAGCGGTAATCGACTGCGACTACCCGCAACACTCCATTTTTGAAATGCGCGAGCGCGATTTCAAGATGGTGGATGAAGACGAATTTTATAAGGGTATGGCGTATGAGCAAGTTACCCGGTTAGAGGGTAAGAAATTCTATCCCATCGTGGAAAGCAACCCACAGGAGGCTTTGAACGATGCGGACGAACTGTGCGAAAAAGAGGATTTCGATTATATCTTTTTCGATCTGCCCGGAACGCTTAACAATAAGGACTTAATCATAGCCCTTGCCAATATGGACTATATCATTGCTCCGATTGCCGCCGACCGGGTGGTAATGGAAAGTACCCTTAACTATATGATCTCCGTAAGGGATAATATAGTAAGTACAGGAAAATCCAATATCAAAGCCATGTACCTGCTTTGGAATATGGTCGATGGCAGGGAAAAGTCCGACCTGTACGAAGTGTATGAGGGCGTAATAAAAGAATTGGAGTTTGTAACTCTGAAAACCTTTATCCCGAACAGTCTGCGTTTCCGCCGGGAACAGTCGGAAAGCCGCCGACCGTTGTTCCGTTCAACACTTTTTCCTGTGGATAAAAGCCTAATCAAAGGCAGCAATATTGAAGAATTGTCGGACGAATTACTGGAAATTCTAAAGTAATACGGCTATGGCAAAACGAGTAGATACAACGGGGATAGATGCCGAGTTCGTAATCAATCAGGCAAAACCGGGCAACCGGGAGAAAGACCTGAAACCTTACGATCCGTCCGCATCGGCTTCTACTCCCGAACCGGAAACAGTAGAGGAAACACCACAGGAGGAAATTATACCTCCTGCGGCTGAACCAGAAACGGTGAAAGGAAAAGAAATACCCCGCGAGGAAAATAAACGGAAGCGCAAGGCACAACCGGAGGACTACGAAGCTCTTTTCATCCGTACCGCTCCCACTACCACCCGTAGCGGGAAAGCGGTCTATATCCGAAAGGAGTTCCACGACAGGATTATGCGGATAGTTCAGAACATCGGATATAATGAAGTATCACTGTTCAGCTACATAGACAATGTACTGGAACATCATTTTAATACTTATCAGGACGATATTACGGAACTGTACCGTAAACGCCGTCCGGAAGATATTTTCTAATCTATAAAAGAAAGCAACATGAAAAAAATAAAAATATTTCGATGGAAAGCGACCGCACAAAGTATGCCTGTCAAAGAACCAACCTCTAATAGACAAATAGCAGATGGTTATGCAGAAAGGTTTGCAAAACCTAAAAAGTTGAAAAACCGACAATGTGTTTATATCAGCAACGATATTCATGCTGTCATTGCCAAATTGGTGCGAGCCTTAGCCAACACCGGAAATGAGATGACGATTGGCGGTTACATAGATACCATACTGGAGGAACATCTGCAACTCCATAAGGAGGAAATAAACGAGATATACCGCCAACGCCCGAACGATTTACTATAAAACAGACGCTATGGAACGATATATTATTTCAGCAATCGTATTGTACGCATTAGTTGTCGCCCTTTACCTGCTCCGGGAACGGATGCAGAAACGAAAGAAAAACGCAGCGAAAAATCCCGGTTTCAATCCGTTTCGCTCCACCCCGAAAGAAGATATAATAGGCAAAAGCAAATTTGACCTTAGACAATCCCGGACAGAAGCTACCACGCTGGTTCACAATGAAAAACGGATTGAAAATGAGCCTATATTTGCTGACGAAAACAAAAAAGATGCTCCGGTAACACCCCCTTTGGTTGAATCGGAAACAGTCGTATCGGGAGAAAATATGACGGACGAAAATTCAAATGAAATCAATTTAGTAATTGAGAACACACCCCCCGAATTGGAGCCGGAATATGACACGGAAGATATAGACGAAGAAGAAACAGAGGACGAAGATACCGAAGGGGTTGCCGGGGTTTCGATGGCACTTGGGCTTGGCTTTGACGATCTGGCGGGAATGGTGCGGACGGTAGAAACTGCCGATGGCGCAACATCCGAAGAAAAAGAAGAAGCCGGGCGGGTACTCATCGAGATACGAAAGACCGAAATGTTCGATCAGGTAGCGGGCGATGAGCCGAAAAAGAAAGTGGTGTCCGCACTTATGGACGATTACTTCGCAGCCTTCCACCGTAAGAAACGGGAGGCGGGAGAAACAGACGAACCAGTGGTGAAAGCACCAAAAGATTTTAATGTACGCGGCTTTGCGTAAGATGTATAACAGTTAAAAACAAAGCAAGATGAAAGAACGGGATTACGGTTAGCGCGGCTGACCACCACTAAAAGATCAAGTTAAACAAATTATTCATTTCCGGTACAGGGGACTATTCCACCCCCTGTACCATTAATTAAAAAATCGTATGACAAAGAAGAAAATTCTTATGTCGGCAGCATTTATTTTCGCTGCCGTATCATCCGCCTTTGCACAGGGTAACGGTATCGGAGGTATTACCGAAGCTACCAACATGGTAACATCCTATTTCGATCCCGGAACGAAGCTCATTTATGCCATCGGTGCAGTCGTAGGTCTTATCGGCGGAATCAAAGTGTATAACAAGTTCTCTTCGGGCGACCCCGATACATCGAAAACCGCCGCCTCATGGTTCGGCGCGTGTATCTTCCTGATTGTCGCCGCCACCATCCTACGCTCCTTCTTCCTTTAATCGCTCAAGCTATGGAGCATAATATTAATAAAGGCATTGGCAAGAGCGTGGAATTTAAGGGCTTGAAAAGTCAGTATCTATTCATCTTTGCGGGCGGTCTGTTGGCTGTATTCGTAGTCTTTGTGATTATGTATATGGCAGGTATAGACCAGTGGGTTTGCATCGGCTTCGGCGTTATCGCTGCCTCCGCTCTGGTATGGCTAACCTTCAACCTGAATGCGAAATACGGGGAGTATGGATTGATGAAGGTGCTGGCAAAACACCAGCACCCCCGCTACCTGATAAACCGCAAAAATTCCCGCCGCTTGTTCAGCCGACCTAAAAAGAAGGAGGTGCGCGATGCGTAATATAATGAAAGCGGCTACCATCGAAAGCAAGTTCCCGCTGCTGGCTGTGGAACACGATTGTATCATATCTAAAGACGCGGATATAACGATAGCTTTCCGTGTCGATCTGCCGGAACTGTTTACCGTTACCAAAGTAGAATACGAAGCCATACACTCGGCTTGGGCGAAGGCGATTAAGGTTTTGCCCGACTACTCCATTATCCAAAAGCAGGATTGGTTTGTAAAGGAAACCTACAAACCCGAAACGGATAAAGAGGATATGAGCTTTCTGTCCCGTTCGTTTGAACGCCACTTCAACGAACGTCCCTACCTGAACCATAGCTGTTTCCTGTTCCTGACAAAAACGACAAAAGAGCGAATGAGAATGCAGAGCAATTTCTCATCGCTTTGCCGGGGGAACATTATACCCAAAGAGATAAACAAGGACACGGCAACGCGGTTTTTGGAAGCGGTCGGACAGTTCGAGCGTATTTTAAACGATTCGGGATTTGTAAGCCTTACCCGCCTTACTTCGGATGAGATTACGGGAACGGAGAACCAGCCCGGATTGGTAGAGAAATACTTTGCCCTCTCGCTGGACGATACGACCTGTCTGGAAGATATGGAACTCGGAGCGGACGGGCTTCGCATCGGAGCAAAAAAAGTATGCCTGCATACGATTTCCGATGTGGAGGACTTGCCCGGAACGGTCGGAACGGATATGCGGTATGAAAAGCTATCCACCGACCGGAGCGACTGCCGATTGTCGTTTGCAGCACCCGTAGGGTTGCTGCTCTCGTGCGACCATGTGTATAACCAGTATATTTTTCTGGACGATTCGGCGGAGAACCTGCGGAAATTCGAGAAGTCAGCCCGTAATATGCAATCCTTATCTCGCTATTCAAGGGGCAATCAAATTAATAAGGAATGGATAGACAAGTACCTGAACGAAGCACATTCGTTCGGTCTTACCTCTGTCCGGGCGCATTTCAACGTAATGGCATGGTCGGAAGATGCGGAAGAACTGAAACACATCCGTAACGATGTGGGTAGCCAGCTTGCCCTTATGGAGTGCAAGCCGCGACACAATACGACCGATGCGGCTACGCTCTATTGGGCGGCGATGCCGGGCAACGCAGGTGATTTTCCTTCGGAGGAAAGTTTCTATACGTTCATCGAACCCGCCTTGTGTTTCTTCACAGAGGAAACCAACTACCAAAGTTCGCTTTCTCCCTTCGGTATCAAGATGTGCGACCGTGTAAGCGGTAAGCCTCTCCATGTGGATATATCGGATTTACCCATGAAGCAAGGGATAACCACCAACCGAAATAAATTCGTGTTGGGGCCATCCGGTAGCGGTAAATCTTTCTTTATGAACCACCTCGTCCGCCAGTATTGGGAACAGGGTACGCACGTAGTTCTGGTCGATACGGGTAACTCGTATCAGGGACTTTGTGAAATGGTACGCCGCAAAACCAAAGGTGAGGACGGCATTTATTTTACCTATACCGAAGAAAACCCTATCTCCTTTAATCCTTTCTACACGGACGATTACAAGTTTGATGTAGAGAAAAAGGACAGCATTAAAACACTGCTTTTGACCCTGTGGAAATCCGAAGATGACAAGGTAAGCAAGACCGAAAGTGGCGAACTCGGTAGCGCGGTATCGGCGTATATCGAGCGCATCAGGGCAGACCGTAGTATCGTACCGTCCTTTAATACTTTCTATGAATATATGCTGGGCGACTACCGCCGGGAACTGGAAGAAAGGGAAATCAAGGTAAGCAAAGAGGATTTTAACCTCGACAATATGCTTACCACCCTTCGCCAGTATTACCGGGGCGGGCGTTTCGATTTTTTGTTGAACTCCGAACAGAACATCGACCTTTTGAATAAGAGCTTTATCGTCTTTGAAATTGATTCGATTAAGGAAAACAAGGAACTTTTTCCTGTGGTGACGATCATCATTATGGACGCGTTTATCCAGAAAATGAGGCGGTTAAAAGGTGTGAGAAAGCAACTCATTGTAGAAGAAGCATGGAAGGCTCTTTCTTCGGCGAACATGGCTGAATACTTAAAGTACATGTACAAAACGGTCAGGAAATATTTCGGGGAAGCCATTGTCGTAACGCAGGAAGTGGACGATATTATCGCTTCGCCTATTGTCAAAGAGGCGATTATCAATAACTCCGACTGCAAAATCCTCTTAGACCAGCGAAAATTCATGAACCGTTTTGATGTGATCCAGTCGCTACTCGGTTTGACCGATAAGGAGAAAGGGCAAATCCTTTCTATCAACATGGCGAACCATCCCGGCAGATTTTATAAAGAAGTATGGTTCGGGCTGGGCGGTGTACAATCGGCGGTATATGCAACCGAAGTTAGCGGCGAAGAATACCTGACCTATACAACAGAGGAAACCGAGAAAATGGAAGTGTTCAAAAAGACGGACGAACTCGGCGGGGATTACGAACTGGCGATTAAACAGATTGCCGAAAGCAAAAGGCAATAATTATCAACCGGGGCGATTCAGCCCCACAACCACTAAAAAGATCATGTTAAAAAGATTCAGTAACGGGCAACTGGAAAAGTTGCTGATTCACACGATAGGGATAAACAGTGTCCTTACCGAAGCCCTGCTTTCACAGCAGGAAGAAAGCGAAGAAGAAACGGAAGTCATAGGCGGCAACGCCCATATTGACATCCTTGTGATTGACCCTGCAAGCCTATTAAGAAAAGAGGCTAAGGAAGCGAAAAAGTAAGGAGGTGCGCCATGTTCAGCAAATGTAATGCAGCCGACCCTTGCGCCGCACATCAGGATTTTCACCTGTGGGAGATTACGGGACGTTGGATAAACCCGGACGGTGCGCCTGCGGTAACTATTTACCGCAACACTTCCCGCAAGCGGGGAGGCATCAGGCTCCGGCTTACTTACAACAACCCGCAGGTGGTCTGCGATTGTACGGTGTATTGTGTGTTCGGTCTGTATTACATAGACCTGTACGGGCGTATCGGAATTGCTTACGACCGGGAGCGGGAGGTACTCTTGCTTTCCGCTTTTGGCGAATATGTCCGGGAAGAGGATTAGCCTACTTGGGCTAATTCTTCAACCCAAGTAAATAACAATTAAAAAATTATAGCAATGAAAAAGATTCTTTTAAGCCTTGTATTAGCTGTTAGTTTCTTCGGCTTTGAGGCAAAAGCGCAATGGGCGGTCATCGACCCGTCTAACCTTGCTCAAAATATACTGACGGTTTCCAAAACGGCTACAACGGCAACCAATGTCATTAACAGCTTTCAGGAAATGCAGAAGATTTACAATCAGGGCAAGGAGTATTACGACAAGCTGCAATCGGTGCATAATCTGATAAAGGATGCCCGCAAGGTCAAGGAAACGGTAGAGTTGGTCAGCGAAATATCGCAGATATATTCGACCAACTTCAACAAAATGCTGACGGATAAGAATTTCACCCATGCAGAACTGGAAGCCATATCTAACGGATATTCCAAACTATTGAAAGAAAGCGGAAACCTATTGTCGGATATAAAAAATATCGTTTCAGCCTCCAACGGGCTTTCCATGACCGATGCCGAGCGTATGGCAATCATAGACGAGATACACTCGAAAATGATTGAGCATCGCAACCTCACCCGGTACTTCTCCAAGAAAAGTATCTCCGTTTCGTTTATCCGCAGTCAGGAGAAGGGCGATATGGAGCATGTACGCGCCCTGTATGGTGATCCATCCGAAAGATACTGGTAAGCCATGATGTTGTTAGCAATAGATTTTGAAAACCTGCACCAGATTCTAAGGAATCTGTATCAGGAGATGATGCCCCTTTGCGCCGACATGATCGGTGTCGCCAAAGGGATAGCGGGTCTGGGTGCGCTGTTCTATGTGGCTTCCCGTGTGTGGCAAGCCCTCTCGCGGGCAGAACCGATAGATGTATATCCCTTGCTTAGACCCTTTGCCATTGGCTTGTGCATTATATTTTTCCCGACAATCGTACTCGGCACGATCAACGCCGTTATGTCGCCTGTGGTAAAAGGAACGCATACCATACTGGAATCACAAATTACAGACGTGCAGGCTCTACAGGCTGAAAAAGATGCGTTGGAGTATGATGCGCGGGTACGCGAAGGGAAGGCATGGCTGGTCGATGACGAGGTGTACGACCGGAAAATGGAAGAGTTGGGAATCTGGGAAATGGGAGAGATTATCAGTATGTGGGGCGAACGCAAATGGTATGATATGAAAATGTGGTTCCGGCAGTTAGTCCGGGATTTCTTTGAACTGCTGTTCAATGCCGCAGCCCTTACGATTGACACTTTGCGCACCTTCTTTCTGGTGGTGCTGTCAATCTTAGGACCGCTGGCATTCGCCCTTTCTGTTTATGACGGCTTCCAATCCACGCTTACCAACTGGCTTTCCCGCTATATCAGTGTGTACCTGTGGCTGCCCGTTGCAGATCTGTTTTCGGCGGTACTGTCTAAAATTCAGGCATTGATGCTACAAATGGATATAGGGCTATTGAAAGACCCGTCATACGTGCCGGATGGGAGCAACGGCGTATATATCATCTTTTTGATTATAGGCATCATCGGGTACTTCTCAATACCGACCGTTGCGGGCTGGGTTATCCAAGCCGGAGGTGGTAGTGGTACACGCGGAGTAAACTCGGCGGCAAGTAAAGGAGCTGCCCTTGCCGGAGGTGTTGCCGGGGCTGCTGCGGGTAACGTTGCCGGACGATTATTAGGCAAGAAATAGACACGCAGTGTCTTTTTATTAATTCAAAAACGAACATAAAAACATGGAATTCAAAAGTTTAAAGAATATAGAAACATCATTCAAGCAGATACGCCTTTTCGGTATCGTGTTTCTGGTGTTGTGTGCCGCCATTACGGGTTATTCCGTATGGTTGTCGTACAGCTTTGCCGAAGCGCAACGCCAGCGTATCTATGTGTTGGACGGGGGCAAGTCTTTGATGCTTGCCCTCTCGCAAGACCTTTCGCAGAACCGCCCTGTCGAAGCACGGGAACACGTCAAGCGGTTCCACGAACTGTTCTTCACGCTCTCACCCGACAAAAAAGCCATTGAAAGCAATGTAAACAGGGCATTGTTTCTTGTCGATAAAAGTGCTTTCAAATACTATCAGGACATGGCGGAAAAAGGGTACTATAACCGTATCGTTTCGGGTAATATCAATCAGATCGTACAGGTGGATAGTATCGCCTGCAACTTCGATGTGTACCCCTATACGGCGGTAACATACGCCCGGCAGATGATCCTCCGGCAGTCGAACATGACTGAACGTAGCTTGATAACCCGTTGCAACCTGATTAACTCGGTGCGCTCGGACAATAACCCGCACGGTTTCACGATGGAAAAATTCGAGATCGTGGAAAACCGGGACATACGGGTAATGGAAAGGTAAGTGCGCTATGATACGGAAAATAATCAATCGCATAAACGAATGGCTGGAAGACCGCTTGCGTAGCCTTGTCAGACCGTTAAGTCCTGATGCGCGGGTAATCGTAATCGTTACCATGCTGATAGTATTCAGCGGCTTGTCTATCTACATGACCGTTTCCTCGATTTACAACTTAGGTAGAGGCAAAGGCGAACAAATGCAGATAGAGCAGATAGAAACCCTGAAACTGCAACTGGAACAGCAGCAAAGGGATAGTATTAACAATCTTAATAATCATTACCAGTATGAGCGAACAACTGAATAATAACGAGGTACAGCAGCCGGAAATACCACCTGTACCGGATAAGAAAGAGCCTCAAAAGCCGCCTAAAAAAGAATTGACAATAGCAGAGCAGCAGAAGCGTAAAAAAATGCTGATAATGCCGCTGTTCTTCCTGATTTTCGGCGGTGCGATGTGGCTGATTTTCTCGCCATCGGACAAAGGCGAAACAAAGGTCGAAGGGCTGTCGGGCTTAAATGCCGAACTGCCCGTCCCCAAAGATGAGGAGATAGTCGGGGATAAACGCGCTGCTTATGAGCGGGAAGCCATGCAGCAAAAGGAACAGGAGCAAATGCGCTCTTTACAGGACTTTTCGACCATGTTCGACCAAGCGGAAGAACCGAAGCAGGAAGAAACAGGACAGCCGGAGTATTACGAAAACCCGTCTGCACGGCAAACGAAACCTGCCAATACACTGCAAAACTCTGCAAATGCCTATCAGGATATAAACAGGCAGTTAGGAGAATGGTACGAAGAACCTGCCGAAGTGGACAAACAGGCGCAGCTTGCCGTTGAGCAACGTATGAATGAACTTGAACGCAAGCTGGAGGAAGCCGAAGCGCGGAAAGCCGCCGAGGACGAACAAACGGCACTGCTCGAAAAATCTTATGCGATGGCGGCGAGGTATATGCCGCCACAGGCAGGGCAGACGGAAAGCAATACTACTGTTCCGGGAATAAAGGACAAAGTAAATGTACAGCCTGTCAGTCAGGTACGGCACAATGTAGTGTCGCTGCTCTCTGCACCGATGTCGGACGATGAGTTTATCGAATCGTTAAGCCAACCCTGCAACATGGGATTTTTCACTGCCGCCGGAAACGAGGGAGTGAAAGATAAAAACAGCATCCGCGCCTGTGTGTACCAGACCGTAACGCTGACAAGCGGAAAAGAATTACAAATACGCCTGTTAGAACCGATGCAGGCAGGTAATATACTTATCCCTGCCAACTCGGTCGTTACCGGAGCGTGCCGTATCGGTAGCGAACGGATGGAGGTTACAATTAATTCGATTCAATATGCAGACAACATTATTCCGGTTGAACTGCAAGTGTATGATTTGGATGGGCAAAGGGGTATTTCCGTGCCGAACTCCGATGAAATAAGAGCCGCCAAAGAGATAGCCTCGCAAATGGCGCAGTCCGCAGGATCGAGCATTACGATTACCGATGATGCAGGTTCACAGTTTGCCGCCGATATTGGGAAAAGCCTTATACAAGGGGCATCGCAGTATGTAAGTAAGAAAATGAGCGTGGTTAAGGTTACGCTGAAAGCGAACCACCGCTTACTGCTCCTGCCTAAAGAGAATTAATAATACCACTAAAAATCAATGTTTAACGAATTAAGAATTAAAAGTATGAAACGAATCTTTTTGATGTTCGCCCTTGTGGTGAGCGTGTTTGCAGCCAATGCGCAGGAAGTAACCGAAGAAACGGCTACCGTAATACAGACCAAACCCACAACGGGCGACTACTATCAGGGCTTTACCCGCCCACTGACGTTCGATAGAATGATACCGCCGTATGCGTTGGAAGTTACTTTCAATAAAACCGTTCACGTTATTTTTCCCGCACCAATCCGCTATGTCGATTTAGGGTCGGCAGATCTTCTCGCGGCGAAAGCGGACGGAACGGAAAACGTATTAAGAGTGAAAGCCGCTTTGCGGGATTTCAGCCGGGAGAGTAATCTGTCCGTCATTACCGAAGATGGAAACTACTATACGTTCAACGTAAAATATGCGGACGAACCCGTAAAGCTGTCCGTTGAAATGACCGACTTCCTGCACGATGGGGAGGCGGTAAACCGTCCGAACAATGCCCTTGCAGTATATATGCAGGAGTTGGGACAGGAATCACCCTTGCTTGTCAAGCTGATTATGCAGTCCATCTACAAAGACAATGACCGGGAAATCAAGCATATCGGTTCAAAGCATTTCGGCATACAGCATACGTTAAAGGGTGTTTATACCCATAACGGGCTGTTGTATTTCCACCTGCAACTGAAAAACTCGTCCAACGTACCGTTCAATATAGATTATATCACGTTCAAAATCGTGGATAAAAAGGTAGCCAAACGCACGGCGATTCAGGAACAGGTTGTCTGGCCGCTTCGCGCCTTTAACAATTTGATGGAGATAGGCGGTAAGCGCACAGAGCGAATGGTTTTCACCCTGCCGAAATTTACGATACCCGATGATAAAATGCTGGTGATTGAACTGAACGAACAGAGCGGAGGCAGGCATCAGCGTTTTACGGTGGATAATGCCGATTTGGTGCGGGCAAAGGTTATTAACGAACTGAAAGTGAAATAACCATGAGGCGGTTATCTTTTATTATGGCGATTGTGCTGTGCCTGGTCTTTGCAGACCAAGCACACGCACAACGTCAATTACCGGGTATGCAAGGCATACAGGTAACAGGTGGAATGGTGGACGGTATCTATTCGTCCGCCCTCGATAACGAAGCCGGATATTACTTCGGCGTGGCAATGGCAACCTATGCGAAAAAAGGGAATAAGTGGGTGTTCGGTGCGGAGTTTATGGAACGGTATTACCCGTACCGGACGATCCGCATTCCGGTTTCGCAGTTTACCGCTGAAGGCGGCTACTATCTGAAAATCCTGTCTGATCCGTCAAAAACTGTTTTGTTTTCTTTGGGCGGTTCTGCCCTCGCTGGCTACGAAACATCGAATTGGGGCGAAAAGACCCTGTACGATGGTTCTACGCTCCGGCACAAAGACGCATTTATCTACGGCGGGGCTATCACATTGGAACTGGAAACCTACCTGACCGACCGTGTTGTATTTCTTATGACAGGTCGCCAGCGTGTCCTTTGGGGCAACTCAACGGGGCATTTCCATACGCAGTTCGGTATCGGGCTGAAATTTATAATCAACTAAAGGGGCACAGCCCCCTTTGTCTAACAAAATATATAGAAAACAAAGATGAAAAAAATAAAGAGTTTTTTCGGGATAACAGCGGGGCTGGTGGCGATAATGCTACTGGCCTTAGCCTGTAACGATGATATGGATATTCATAAGGTGTACGCATTTGATTTGGTTACTATGCCGGTTCAGAAAAAAATCGTTCAGGGAGAGGTGGCGGAAATCCGTTGCCAAATAGTAAAGGAAGGGGATTATCAGGACACGAAGTTTTTCATCCGCTACTTTCAGCCTGACGGAGTGGGCGAACTTCGACTGGACGATGGGCGGGTATTGTTGCCTAACGACCTTTACCCGTTGGAAAAGGAAACGTTCAGGATGTATTATACTTCGTTTTGTACCGACCAACAAGTGATAGATGTGTATATTGAAGACAGCTTCGGGCAGGTGATACAAAAGACTTTCTCGTTTCAGAATGATAAAGGAGAGGATGAACCGGAAGATGATAATGATAATTTGTAGTTATATCATGTTCAACGCCTTGTGCTGGTTATGTATAGCCCGGTCGTTGATTAATGCCCCGACAGACGTAGAGCTGTGGGGAGAGGAAATAGACTAACAGGAAAGCACCCGGAGTATTTCGGGTGCTTACTTTATTCAAATTGACTATGAAATATATACTAATGTTCTGCATCACTTTGTTTCATCTGTCTGCATTAGGACAACCGGGCGATTCACTAAACAGAAAACCGAAGATAGAAAAATATACGGAACAGGTTTATTCCGTATCGGAATTTCAGCAGATAGCCGATTCTCTACAAATGAACATTGACGAGCTATGCGACTATCCTGTGATTTTCCCGGTTAAGAAGCCACAGTGTATTTCATCGGACTTCGGGATGCGTAAACATCCGATTTACAAGATGTGGAAATTCCATACAGGGATTGATATTTCAGGAACTAAAGGTACTCCCGTATATGCCACAGGTAACGGAGTTATAACACGAAAGGGTTATTGTTCAGGCTATGGATACTTTATAGAAATTCAGCACACAGGCGGTTTCCGTTCGTTCTATGCACATTTAAGCAGGACAATGGTAAATGTAGGGGATTCGGTAGAGATAGCCCGGCAAATTGCTTGCGTGGGTAGTACAGGGATAGCCACGGGTAGCCACCTACATTATGAAGTAAGGAAAGGGAAACGCTATCTGAATCCGACCGGATGGTGCTACTTATTGTTTGAAATATTGAAAAACAAGTGATTATACTTTGTACCGTTTTGAAAATATGTATATTTACAACCATCTTAAATAAAAATCAGGTCATTATGAACTATATCGAATCAAACTTACAACCCGGAGAAGAGATAAAATATGTTGCAAAGCTGTACTTCTTCCTGTTCCTGCAACCGATAATATTACTGCTGCTGGGATGGTGGCTTTACAGCTCCGAAACGGCAGTATTGCATTATGGCGGGATATTCCTGTTATTTATCGGAGTAGTATCGTTGATACAGCGTATAATGGTAAAAATCGGTTCGGCTTATGCTGTAACCAATAAACGGGTGGTGCTTAAAACTGGTGTCATCAGCCGCAAAGCGGTAGATTTGGTACTGGCAAAGTGTGAGGGATTGCATATAAAGCAAAGTGTTTTAGGTCGTATATTCGGATTTGGAACGATAACCGTTACTACTGGAGGCGTTACAAGTTCATACCCTTATATTGCCGATCCGCTGGCTTTCCGGAGGGAGATAAATACACAAATAGGGTAAAAATGGATGATAGAATTAAATTCATAACAGCGTATAGATACGCTCGTTAAACTCCGTTTCGATTATATTTCAACTGAAATAGAGTTGAGCGCAGAGGATAAAGTCAAACTTGAACCTAAATTACGGGAGTATTTCAAAGAGTATGTGCCGGAAGAAAAATTTACCGCTTATGCGATGGAAATCGACGGCGAGATTGTTTCGGCAGCTTTTCTAATCATTGACGAAAAACCTCCGGGACTGAATAACCTGAATGGCAGGTACGGAACGATAATGAATGTATTTACCTATCCCGAACATCGGGGCAAAGGCTACGCAACTTCTGTAATGAGTTCCTTGATTGTCGATGCCGATAATATCTTTGTGTCGGTTCTCGATCTCTATTCCACCAAAGCCGGAAAGAGGCTCTATGAGAAACTTGGTTTTAAGGAGGTGGAATATTCAGCAATGCGGTATTATACAGAATAAAACAACTTGTAGTAAGTTGTTGAAAAACATCTGACAAACAATTTCGTCAGGTGTTTTTTTATGGGTAATTTTGCAACCAGATTAAAATGAAAAACGATAATGGGAATAGAAAGACTTACCACATTAGCATTCTCAATGTATACTAACAAGGGAGCTTATGCCCTTTTGCTTGGTGCTGGCATCTCTCGCTCTGCACATATTCCATCAGGATGGGAGGTCGAGAATATGTTAATAGAACAATTAGCCGCGACTCAAGGTGTTGCCGATATAGAAGATTGGCATCAATGGTATAAAGATAAATATGGAGATTCGGCAACTTATTCATCCTTGCTGGAAGAATTGGTTAAAGAACCGACTGAGCGTGTGCAGTTGATGAGAGGATTCTTTGAACCAACAGATGAAGAAAGGGAATTAGGTTGGAAGAAACCAACGAAAGCTCACGAAGCGATAGCTAAGTTAGCTAAGGAGGGTTATATTCGTGTAATTCTAACAACCAATTTCGACCGTTTACTTGAACGTGCGCTTGAAGCAGAGGATGTTATTCCACAAGTGATATGCCATGAAAGTGATATTGAGAAATCTACTCCTATTGTTCACGGAAAAAACGTTACTATCATAAAGATAAATGGTGATTATATTGACTGTCGCTTTCGCAATACGACAGAAGAATTGGATAACTATCCCGAAGCAATGAAAAATTACGTTAGTCGTATATTCGAGGATTATGGTCTTATTACCTGTGGATGGTCTGCAACGTGGGATAAAGGATTGGTTGATATTATTAATGGTTCATCATCTTCACGTTATAATTCTTTTTTTACGAATGTTGGAGAAGCAAGTGATGTTATGAAAACATTAGCTGCATCCAGACGTGGTGAGATTATGCGAATAAAGGAGGCTGACGATCTCTTTACTGAACTTCATGAGCAAGTTGTAGCATTGGAGCAAAGCAATACAAGCCGTCGCTTGAATTACGATGTAATGATGTCAAGAGTGAAAAAATACTTATCATCAGAACAGTATAACATTAACTATTCAGACTTGATAGAGAAATTCGGTACTGAGGCTTATGATAAAATAATGGCTAAAGCCAATTATAATTTCACTATCACGCCAGAGCAATTTTCCGCTTATTTTGAATTACATCATAACGCAGTGAAACCGTTGATAGACATAGCGATACTTGCAGGAAGATGGGGCAAAGCATATCATATCGAAGCATTCGAGGATGTTTTGGTTAAACTATGTACAAAGCCTATCAAGAGTGGAGACTCTTATATTGACGGCACTCAATATCTACATGCTTTAGGTGCTACTTTATTGTTGAATGCAATAGGGATAGCGTGCGTAAAATATGAACGATACACAGAACTAAATAAAATATTAAAATTAAGTGTACCCGCCGGGAACTTTATAGGATTTTACAGAAAATCATTATTGTCCCTACTTGGTTCGACACATTGGAGTTACGATGAATTAAACCGTTTAGCTGGTATTAATTACATTTATCCGTGGAGCTTCATTCTTCTTGAAAGGTTACGTTCTCATTTCATAGGGTGTTTTACCGTTGATTCAGAATACGAAAATACTTTTTACATATGGGAACATTTGAAGTCTCTCGTTTATGGATACAATCAATGTTATATGTTTGATCGCTTCTATGTACCTACAGGGCAATTTCTCCGTAGTAGAGTTGAATACAAAATGCGTCAGAATGGCGAAGAGCCTTACAGTGTGTTTTTTGACAATGCAGATAAGCTAAAAGGCGAATGGGAGCCTATCAAACAAGGGATGTTTAATGGTAATTATGATGAATATAAGAAGAATTTCGACCAAGCAGAAGAGTCTTACAAACAAAATATGAGCTATTAATTATGGCTGAATTAAGTATTATAATTTCGATCCTTGCCGCACTATTAACAGGTGGCTTTCTTATGATTTTTATAGAAAGCCAAAAAGTGGCTGGAAGTGTGACTGATCGGTTTCATTTTATTATGAATCCGTTCTTTCGCAGTTTTAGTAGTTATGTACGATTTATATCCTCCTTCAAAACTTGCTTCACTTTCAAGGTTGCTAAAGATTCCGATTATATAAAGAGGCTGAAAGACGATGTTGAGAAAGTTGCAGGATTAGGAGGAAAATCCATCATATCGGGACAGGATTATCCTGCTGACTACTTTACAGCAAAAGAATTGGACTCAATTTGTAAAACCATTAACAATATTTGGTATCTTATTGATGGAAAGTATAATTACATTGACAAGTCTTTAGATTTTGACTCTCGTCATGCACAAATGTTTAGTGAACAAACAAAGGATTATCTGGAGGCAATATCTCCCAAGTACAAAGGTATGCCATTGACAAAAGATATGCTGGCAAAAGTATCTGGCGATTTCTTTGTAGATATATATCAACCGATACAAGATGTTCTTTTTGAGTATGAATTTTGGCAGAAGAAAGAAAAGGAATTTAAGATATTGATATTGGCTACGATTGTTTTTACATTGATAACAATGATGCTCATTTTATTACTAAACTGCTATATTCCAATGTGGATGTACAAAGCGTTATGCGTTATATGTTGCGGATTATTAATATTTGGACTTTTCAAACTGATTAAAATAGAAAATCTATCAAAAACTATAATGAGATAAATTATTATAAGAATAAACAAGAGCGAATATGTCTGAACTTACTGAAAAACAAATAAAAACCCGTTGGGTTGATGTGAAGAAGCAAATTAAAGAAAGACCTTTATTAGCATATCGTGTTGCTATACCATTAGATGATTGGGATAAATATATGCATTCTACACCTCCATTTGATGAAGTTAATAGAATTTACTTTGAAATTCAAGAAGACCGGAAACGGAAAACATTAAGAATAAAAGAAGCATTATCAAAAATTGTAGGCTATCGGGAATCTAAGGAATTTAGTCGAAAAAGTGGAGTTTCAGATACAGTTATTAGAGATATTATAGAAGAAAAAAAGGAGATGGCTGGTTATGATGTGATAAACAGATTGGAATTATTTCTTCACGTTACCATGACTGACTTCGAATTATCTCTTGAGAACCCTTTAAGCGTAAAGCAATATACTCATGAATACATTGGAGAAATTGCAACTCAAATTGATGGTGTAGCTGATAGGTTGAAACAATATTGCTTTAAACTGTCCGAGATGTCGCGAAAAATGGAGAATGACAAAGATTGGCAAGGACATGAAGTTGAACCTACTTATACTTTAAATCATATAATTGGAAGATTATCTGACTTGAAAGAACAAATTGATTCCTATTGGAAAATATATGTTGATAAAAATAAACGTATAAAGTCATGAGCAAGATAGACGAATATTTTGATTTTGAAGAAGAGAGAGCAACAATCGGTACAAATGAATTGAAAAATGTACGGATTGAAGATATTCCACTTGGTAACTTCATTGAAATTGCAGATATAGGAGAAGATGTCGTTTATCACATGAAATTCGATGGTGAATTTGGATGGAGTGGTGAATCTTTTTGTGCATTTGTAAGACACGACTGGTACAGAAAATACTGGGATTTTCCATTAGGATTAGCCTTTCATATGGATTTGATGCGAAGACTTGCAGAATTTAGAGGAAGTCAAAATGAAGATATTACAAATATACAATTTGAAGATGATGGTGATTGGTGTCACTTAAATTATGAAATAATAATTCCTAATGATGCCAAAAGTCTGGAAGATGCTTTCAAATATGCAGTAGAGATTGTGGATTGGATTGATAACACTGTTCAAATAACACAAGAAAAGGTA
Organism: Bacteroides sp. GD17; assembly: GCF_038448625.1. Taxonomy (NCBI): domain Bacteria; kingdom Pseudomonadati; phylum Bacteroidota; class Bacteroidia; order Bacteroidales; family Bacteroidaceae; genus Bacteroides; species Bacteroides sp. GD17. The sequence continues at coordinate 29,400 of NZ_JBCEZS010000014.1, read as the reverse complement.
TCAGGACTAATAAACGAAGTCATAGAAAAATATAATGAAAATTCGTTATTGAAATTTCCAGAACTTATCTACAAGGTTAGAACAGTCAAGGATATAGAAGATAAAGGCAAATATTTGGAAGAATTGATTGCCCGTTTTTTTTCTGAGATTCAAGGTTTTCAAGTGATAGAGAGGAAACGTACCAAGACAGAAGAAATTGATATTGTTATTATTAACAACTCAGAACAAAGCTTTTGGAAATCTGAAAGCAATCTAATTTTAGTTGAATGCAAAAACTGGAACAAGCCAGCAGGTAAAAATGAATATGTATCATTTCGTGAAAAATTAGAGAATAGAAGAGGTAGGGCAAAGCTTGGATTCTTTGTGTCTGTGAAAGGATTTGCAAAAACATTCATGCTTGAAGATTTACGAAACTCAAAAGCAGATTTATTAATTGTTCCTATTGATCTCAATCAAATAGTTGAGATTATTGAAAATCAGAAAAATTACACTGGAGAATTACAAAAATTATATGTTGAGGCAACTACAAAATAACGCTATAATTCAACATGAAGTTATTCGAAGATAAAATCCGGACAGACTTAAATCCGGCTAATCATATAGATAATTCTTTCGATTTTTGTGACAGAAATTCGCAACCGAAAATTGAAAAAGTACGAAATATTCTTAACCATTGGTTTTCACATTATCCAGAAGATGAACAATATGAATTGAAGTGTCGATTTCAAAAAGAATTTGATAGTGCCTTGCATGAACTGTTTTTGCATGAATTATTTTTAAATCAAGGCTTTGACATTGTTATACATCCTAAATTGCCGCACACTGCAAAAACCCCTGATTTCCTATTGTCAAAAAATGGAGTAGAGTTTTATTTAGAAGCAAAAGTATCTACTGGAAGATCGAATGAAACAAAATCGTATGAACAACGACTAAATAGCTTATATGATTCCCTCAATAAAATAAAATCGCCGAACTTTTTTCTTGGCATTAAGAATATTCAGTTAAAAACGTCCAAACAACCATCAACAAAAGAGCTAATAAAAACAGTTGAAGCAGAATTGCTTAAATATGATGTCAAGACAATTGAGAATCGGATTGTCAAAAGTGAAACGTTGCAAGATTTAACCGATATTCATTTTGAGAATCAAGATGTTGATATTTCTTTTTATTTGATACCCAAGTCACAGTCAATAAGGGGAAAGAAAGGAATACGTCCAATAGGTGTTTATCCCAGCTATACACATTGGGGAGGTAGTGAAGATGATATTAAAACATCATTGGAAAAGAAGGCGAATAGATACGGTACATTAGATAAACCTTATTTAATAGCTATTAATTCGATAGGATCAATAATGACAAATGAATATGATGCAGATGATGCAATTTGGGGTTCTTTGCAAGTATTATATTCTACTGATCCTAATAATAGAGATACCAAATATACACGTGCAAGAAATGGGTTTTTCTTGGATAATTCGGGCATTAGGCATACAGGAGTAAGTGGTGTATTAATAACAAGAATGAATCTTGGAAATATACAAAATTCCGAATATTGGCTATATAAACATCCTTGGGCTAAATACGAAATAAATTTTGAGTTAATAGAATTAAGTTACTCTCATATTGTTTTAAATACAATTAAAAAAGTTGGGAAGAAACAAGTTGAAGACATTTTAAGGCTACCACAAGAATGGATAGACTTTTAATCTGGCAAAAAACGTTGAATATCTAACAGTTTTTAAATCGGCTTTTTGCTTCTTTTTCTCCCGCATAAAGCCCTGTTAATGGCTCATGGAAAAAGAAGTCCAGGCAAAGTTTCCCCTGCCCGGATATAAGTTCTTAAAATCGTTTTCAAAAGCATTTATAGCCCGTTTTCGACCATGCTATGCAGTCGGTCAGCCACCCCACCCGATTGTGGGATTGCGTGGGTAATAGAACATCCTACGGCTTAAATTCTCAATGATTAACCGCTCCTGTCGGAGTTGTACGCTGTGGCAGTCGGGTTCTACCTCATGCAAAAGTTCCTCCAGTTCGTAATAATCCTGTTGTGTGGCAATAATAGGATTACCGATATATGCGTCTATTCTCATATTTCCCCGAATTTATCCGTTTCACACTCAATTATAACGACTTCTGCATCGTGGGTATATAAGTCGTTTTCTTTGGCGTGATCTATCGCCAACGCCTCGGAGGTGAACACACCGAAAAATACACGGCTTACCCTTGTCCTGTGAATATCTGTTTGGAATAATACAAATACTGTCATACTAAATTTCAATTATGCGGTCGATACGCCCATATAATATGGTGCGCAAACTTGTTTTATCTATTGCCCTGTATTCTTGGTAACTTCCGTACTGCTTAACTACATAGGTTTTCAGTACATCCGAAAAGTCGAAACGCCAACCGCTCAAAGGAACGGCACTTTTGAAATAGGCGTTATGGCTTACATTTTCGGTTATCCAATTCTTTTCATCCCTTGTTAGCTTATCCCCTGTATTAAGCCTCTGCCGAAGTGCGTACACTTTCGAGCCTGTAAGGGTTTCAAGTGGTGGAATTTCCCACTTTACGAATTTTATTGCTATTGCGTTCATCTACTTGTTTATTTATGGAGCGGGATTTCTCCCGCTCCTTGTTGATACTTGGGTTTATACTGCTACCGCATCCGCTTGGGGTTGCGCTTTGGGTACTCCGACAATCAGCACCTTATCCGCTTGTGGGGTCGGTTTCGCCTCTTTCTTTTCGGATTGGGTCGCTTTGGACTGTTCCTTACCTTTCGGCTTGGTGGTTTCCGACTTCGGGGCGGTGGTGTTCGCTTCCTTTTTGACGGCTTTTTCGGCTGTTTTAGGGGCTTTCTCCGTCTTGGTGGTCTGTTCTGCCTTTTTCGCTTTGGCATCGGCTTTCGCTTTCTTTTCAGCCTCTTTAAGCCCTGCGATATGTTCGTCCAATCGGGCGTTTTTCTTGCCGTATTCTTCGGTATATTGAGCCTCTATCGTTGCCGTTTTTTCGGGTAGGTGTTGCGTGGCAAACGCTAACATCATACCGCCCTGTACGCCCGAAACAGTGTTTGTCCTCTCTGTTAAGTGGCTATACAGGTAATCACGGCGGATAACGGTTTTTTGTTCCTCTGTGAGATTGGCAACAATTTCCTGCTTTTTCTCGTCCGTCAATCCGTAATAGTCATTTTCTTTCAAACCTATGGTCTTGTAATGGCTACGGCGCAACTTATCGAGCATAAAGAAATACATTGCCTGTTCTTCTGCGGGGGTAAATTCCGATTTCGGTAACTCATCCGTGCGTAACAGTTCCTTTATATCCCCTGCCGTTTTTTCCTTTGCGATTTCGGTATTACGCACCTTTTTAGCTTTGAGGTCGGAGATTAACTGTTCGTTGGTCTTGGTGTCTTTGGTAGCTACTTCTTTGTAGTACATTCTTACGTTACTATCGCCGATTTTAGCGTACACACGGATTTTGCCCTGCTCTTTAAGCGTTTCGAGTTCTTGGCTCTCCTTTTCGTATCGTTCCTGTTGCTTACCGTATTTCTCCTGTGCCTTGTCGTAATCTTCGGGCTTTTTATATTCGGAGGCTTGCGGTTCGGTCGGGGCTGTGGGGTATGAATTAAGGTTGTACGTTTGCACGTTCTTAAATTCATAACCGCCCTTTTTGATAATTTGGGTTGCCTCGTTGTCGTGGCTGTACTGTTCGCCGATAAAGGTAAGTTTCGAGTCAGCAAGGGCTACGGCTTGCGCCTGTTCTACGAGGTATGCCGTTTGCTTGTCCGATAAACATTTTTTGTTGGTACATTTGCCACAACCGCCACCCTCGGCGAACAGGTCGAAATTGCTCGAATTGTGAATACATTTCAGACACTTGGTTTTGTCGAAACTGTAATTATCAAGGTTGTTCGTATAACAGTTCCGTATCTTGCCCTCCAACGCATTTGCGGAGATATTGCACCATTCGCCTGTGCCGTCCTTACCTAAACGGTCGTTCAAAATATCCTCCTGTATCTTCTTGTCGTACTTGCTAATGACGATCCCCGCCGATGCGGTCAGTTTGCCCTCCCTTACGAGGTTGGCAATGCCTTTGATAAGGTCGCACAGTTTCAGCGTATGATAGATGCTTTTCTCACTCTTGCCGAATTGTACGGCGAGGCTTGCGATGTCGTACCGCTTTGTGTCGATAAGGCGTTTATAAGCCTCTGCCGCCTCCATTGGTGGCACGTCCTCACGCTGTAAGTTCTCGGAGATTGAAAGGTCATACGCCTGTTCGTCTGTTACCTCCCGAATGATACAGGGGATTTCTGAAAGTTTGAGCATACAGCACGCCCTAAAACGGCGTTCCCCGCAAATGATTTCGTAATGTTCGCCTTTTTCGCCTTTGCGCCGTACCGTAATGGGCTGTATCAGTCCATGAACGGAGATACTTTGTGCCAACTCTTTGAGTGCATCTGCATCAAAGGTTTTTCGGGCGTTGTAATTGCTCGGCTCTATCAAGTCCGATGCGATGTTTACGGCTTTACGTTCGCCGTTGTCGGGTTTGCTAACCACTACTGCGGTTACTACTTCGTTTGCTTTCTCTGCTACTGCTACGGCTGTGCCGTTGTTCTTAATTGTTGTCATAACTGTAAGTATTTGAATGATTATTAATTGTTGTTTTTAGGGTTATTGGCGCAAAGGGGGCAAATAACAAGGATTTCCAAAATGTCGTTATCCTCTTTGTCAGTTACATCGAAACTGCATCTAACGCTGTCGCATCCGTATTTTCGGGGGTTATGCTCAAATGAAAAACTATTATTCGGATAGTTGTTTGCATACTCGTTTAACGAGCCTAACGAATTGAAATACTTTGGTTTCATGTCTTTATGTTTTAGAAAATTAATATTATCAAAAGGAGGATAAAGCCAACGATGACGGCGAGAAAAACAAGGCAGGACAAAACGCCTCTAATGATTGCCCACGCTAAATAAATCCCTGCGACAACCGCCACGAATGACCAACCCCAGAGGGCAAAACCCGCCACCGCAAAAGCTATTTTCAAAATCGAACCTATGCTGATTGGAAGGTTTGAGAATCGTTGTTTCCTGTTTTTTTCTACTGTTCGTATCATAATTCTGACTTTTTTTTTAGAACGCTATGCCGTATCGGAGCCGGTTATGAGTGATCGAGTTTCAGGGGCAGAGAAAGGTAGTGTTTAGCCGATGCCAGTTTTTCGGGAATAAATACGCTCGCCGGAACGGAAAGAGGAAGATTTTTCACGAAACCGGAGGCTCGAACTTGCATCGGCGTGAAGAACACGGAAATACTTTCGCGCATGAAATCGAACACTTCATCGGCTAAGTCGGCATTCCCGCTAAAAGAGGAAGAAATTATAAGATACGGGCAGTAGAAAAAATCCCCCTTTACTCCCGGATAGGCTGAACAGGGAGTACAAAAAAACGGCATATTTAACCGCCGCCGGAATTAGGATGTACTTTAGGTATAGACAAGTGCAGACGAAAGCTACCTGCCTCTAATGGATTGATATGTGGTGTATTTTAATGACTTACCTTTGTTTTCCCGTAATCATAGTATTAACGATTAATGGTAAATTACTATGGAGATAATAAATATAGAAGCCCGCACTTTTGAGGCAATGATGGAACGCTTTGAAACATTTGCCCGGAAGATAAATATGCTGTGCGATCAGAGCGAAGATAAGGAAATGAAAGAATGGTTGGATAGTCAAGAGGTTTGTATGATACTGGATATTAGCAAAAGGAAATTGCAGTATCTAAGAAATTTTCAGAAAATCCCTTATTCAATGCTTAACGGCAAAATCTATTATAAGCCGGACGATGTTAAGAAGTACATCGAATTAGAAAGGGGGGAGTATGGAAAATAAGAATGCAGAAAATCAAAATAGCCTTATTACGAGAACTACTCCCCAGATCACAGTTTTTTTTGAAACCTTAGACCGAATGCTGGATAAAGTCGAGGTGCTTGCCAAAAAGAGCAAACCGACCCTAAATGGAGATAGATATTTAACTGATAAAGAATTGTCGGAACGCTTAAAGATTAGTAGAAGGGCTTTACAGGATTACAGGAGAGAGGGCAAGATACCTTACTATCAAATTGGGACAAAAGTTTTATATAAGGAATCTGATATTGAAAAAATGTTGAAAGACAGCTACCGAAAAATATTTTAAACAACAAAGGCTATCATTTCAGATAGCCTTTTGCTGTTGTTAATCAATTTACTAAACCTCACTCATACTCATTTTAGTTTGAACCTTTTTCATGTCAGAACAGATATTATGATTAAGTACTTTGGCATAATGTTCTGTCATTCTTGTACTGGTATGTCCCAACATTTTAGCAACGTTTGTAAGTGCAACTCCATTGGCAAGCGTAACCGTTGTGGCGAAGGTGTGGCGGCCTGTGTGCGTGGTAACGTCCTTCTCAATACCGCAGAAATCGGTAATTTCTTTCAAGTATGAGTTCATCTTCTGATTACACATAACCGGAAGAAGAATGCCTTTTGACTTGCACATTCTATGATTTTCATACCTGCGAATTATTTCCAACGGAATATCAAGTAACGGGATGTCGCACATATTTTCTGTTTTCTCCCTTGACTTGCGAATCCAATAAGTACCTTCGTTATCCAAAACAATATGCTCCTTTTTTAAGTTGCTTACATCTATGAACGCCAATCCGGTATAGCAACAGAACACAAACACGTCCCGCACTAACGCAATTCTCGGCAGGGTAAATTCTTTGGTTGTGATTATATCCAGTTCCTCTTTAGTAAGGAAAACAGGATTAGTTTTAGCCTGCTTGAACCTCATACCCGCAAAAGGATCAGTTTTCAATAAGCCGGTAGCCAAAGCAAGAGTGCTTACCTTTTTGATTACTTTCATATACCGAACGAGGGTGTTAAGGCTTAATCCCTTATCAACCGTCAGGTATAGTTCGTATTTCCGAATAAGCTGGGAAGTAAACTCGGTAAAAGTTATATCGGATTTCCCGTACTCTTTTTCAATTACGGTTTGCAGCGATTTATAGCAATTATCGTATCGGTTAATGGTGGAGTAGGCATAATCCAGCCCGATACGCCGTCGGCAATCCTCGTTATGCTCTTTGAAAAATGTAAGGACGGTTTTCGTTGTTTCCTTATTAAAGAGTTTTTTCTGTAAAATTTCGGGGGTAAAATACTCGTCCTGTAATACCATGTTTCGGTGAATTTCATACAGGCGGGTATGGAGGCTACGGATATAATCGTTCAGTTCGTTAGCCTCACGGCTCTTTCCCCTGCACATTCCTAATTTTGCATCCCAGATTTCTTCTTTTACGCTGCGATTGATACGGATGTCGCTGTAAACCCCGTCAATAGTTACCCTAAGTAATACAGGGCATTCTCCGTTTCTCAATTTTCGGGTCTTGATAATGTAGACCAAAACATTCATCATTTCTTGCTTCATAATACCTCTATTTTAATGTTTCAAAATTAAGGAAATGAAACGAGTTTGTCGGTATGCAAAATTCGGAAAATCAGCACATTAGATACTGTTTCGTTTGCTTTTTTTGCGCCAAATAAAAAGCATATGAATGAACAAAGATAAATGTTCTATAAACCGTCATTTTCTGCCATTTTCGAGGAGTTGCCCTAAAAAGAAAAATCCCTGAAACTGTCTATGTTTCAGGGATTTGCTTTGTTTTACTACTCTTATTAAGTGGTGCCACCAGGAATCGAACCGGGGACACAAGGATTTTCAGTCCTTTGCTCTACCAACTGAGCTATGGCACCATTTTTCTCTTTTGCGGTTGCAAAGGTAGTGAAAGTTTTGGACTATGCAAGAGGTTTGTACATAAAAAACGCTGATAATTGCCTATGTGGCTAATTATCAGCGTCTATATTTTAAGAAAAAATATTGAGGAGATGAGTTTTTATACGGTTGAATCGGTATTCTCTGCTTCTTCTTCAGCAACATCTTCCCCTTTCAATGGATTCCAGCCTTGTGCTTTCAGTTCAAATTCCTGACCATCGCGGGTAATTAAAGCACAACCCAATTCCGGTTTGGTGATATGGCCGATAAGTTTTACACCTTCCATCTCAGAAATCTTTTCGTGGTCGGCGATGGGGACGGTAAACAGCAGTTCGTAGTCCTCGCCTCCATTGAGGGCACAGGTGGTCAGGTTCATGTTAAATTCTTCTGCCATGACGGCCGTCTGGTAGTCGATGGGGATGTGCTCCTCGTAGACGCGGCAGCCAACTTTGCTTTGCGTACAGATGTGCAACAACTCAGAAGATAAACCATCGGAAATATCCATCATGGAAGTTGGCTGGATACCTTCTTCCGCCAGCTTCTCGATGATATCCTTGCGGGCTTCCGGTTTCAGCTGACGTTCCAAGAGATACTCCTTACCGGCAAAGTCGGGTTGCAGGTCCTTATCGGCTCCTTTGAGGACGGCTTTTTCACGTTCCAGCAGTTGCAGGCCCATGTAGGCTGCACCCAGGTCGCCGCTAACACAGATCAGGTCGGTTTCCTTGGCACCGTTGCGGTAAACGGCTTTGCCTTTCTCTGCTTCACCGATACAGGTGATGCTGATGGTAAGTCCTGTGTAGGACGAAGAAGTGTCTCCGCCTATAATATCCACGTTATACTCTTCGCAAGCCAGGCGGATTCCGGCATACAGTTCTTCTATATCTTCTATGTTGAAGCGTTTGGAGATACCCAAAGAAACGGTGATTTGCTTCGGTGTACCGTTCATGGCATAGATATCGGAGAAGTTGACTACTGCCGATTTATATCCCAGATGCTTCAGCGGTACATAAATCAAGTCGAAGTGTACGCCTTCCATCAGCAGATCGGTGGTCACAAGCACCTCCTTGTCTGCAGGGTAGGAGAGGACGGCAGCATCATCACCGATGCCGTATCGGCTGGATTTGTTTTTTAATTCAATGCCTTCGGTGAGGCGACGGATGAGACCGAATTCGCCGAGGGTTGATATTTCTGTTCCCATTCTTTTACGCTCTGTTTATCAGTTCACGCATAATCTCTGTCATTTTCGGCTGCGCTGCATCGGCAGCTTTCTGTACCTCTTCGTGGGATACTTCTACAATTTTACCTTCCACACCGAGATCGGTAATTACAGATACACCAAACACTTTAATACCGCAATGGTTTGCCACAATCACCTCAGGTACGGTGGACATGCCTACTGCGTCTGCTCCCAGGATGTGGAACAGTTTATATTCAGCAGGAGTTTCAAACGTAGGTCCTTGTGTGCCGATGTATACGCCATGCTGCACTTTGATACCTTTTTCCTCTGCTATCTCGTCGGCTTTGCGGATGAGTTCCTTGTCGTATGCTTCGCTCATATCCGGGAAGCGGGGGCCGTAAGGAATGTTCTTGCCACGAAGCGGATGTTCGGGGAAGTAGTTGATGTGGTCGGTAATGATCATCAGGTCACCGATTGCGAAATCCGGGTTTGTACCACCGCTGGCGTTGGAAACGAACAAAGTCTTGATGCCCAGTTCACGCATTACGCGTACCGGGAAGGTAACTTCCTTCATGGAGTAACCCTCGTAGAAGTGGAAACGTCCCTGCATTGCCATGATGTCCTTGTTGCCCAGCTTGCCGAAAATCAGCTTTCCGCTGTGCCCTTCGACGGTAGAAACGGGGAAGTTTGGAATATCTTCATACTTTATTTCATACTTTTCGGTGATTTCGCCGGCAAGGCTACCGAGTCCGGTGCCGAGGATAATTGCAGTCTCCGGATGCGTGTGCATCTTTCCTTTCAGAAAGGCTGCTGTCTCTTGAATATGTTCTAACATAGCCAATAATGTTTTGATTGAATATATATTGTTGATTTTGTAAAAACTCTATCTCTATGGGCAGCACGTAGATGTACGGTTTCAGCGCTTCGTCCAGTGCCGGATGGTGTTTCAGCCGTGTTGCATCTTTTTCGGTGGTGATAATCAGCCTTTTCCATTCTTCCAGTTGCAGGAACTGCTCCTTTATTTGTTGCAAGTCTTTATTCCTGAAGTCGTGGTGGTCGTCGAATGCCAGTAGTCTGACGTGGGAAGTATAAGCTTCCACTTCTTTCACTAACGGGGTAGGAGAGGCGATTCCCGTAACCAGCAGTATTTGTTCGTCTCCCGTCAGGGAGGAGAGCACTTTCCGGCTGTTCGCCTTTTGGGGAAATAGCGGGGTCAGCATACCATAACGGAACCTTGAGAAGTACAGTTGCTGGTAAGGATATAGGTTCAGCCGCTTGGTGATGATGTTGAAGTCTATCGGCTTGATATCATCCGGACATTTGGTGACGATTACGACTTGTGCCCGATACTTGCCGCTTGCCGGTTCGCGCAGTCTTCCGGCGGGGAGCAGGGCGTCGTCACATAGCAGCCGGTGGTAATCGGTCAGGAGAATATTCATTCCCGCTTTGACGTAGCGATGCTGAAAAGCATCGTCCAGTAATATGGCATCTACGGCAGGGCTCTTCAGTTGAAGCAGCTGCTCTATGCCGTGGCAGCGGTTTTCGTCCACAGCTACCCGTACATCGGGGAATTTGCTTTTCATCTGATACGGTTCATCGCCGATCTCCGACACGCTGCTTTTGTTTTCGGCCAGTACGTATCCTTTGCTTTTCCGCTTGTAGCCGCGGCTCAGTGTGGCAACATTCAGTCCCGCTTGTTGCAATAACTTTATCAGATACTCCGTATGTGGCGTCTTGCCCGTTCCTCCCACAGCGAGGTTTCCCACGCATATTACCGGAACGTCAAAACTCTTTGACCGGAGCCATCCCCAATCAAAGAGTTTATTTCGCAAGCATACCCCCAGCCCGTAAAGCCACGAGAGGGGGTATAGCCAATGATGTATCTTAATAAAGTTTTCCTCCATTATTGAATATTAAGTTCAAAAGGTACGCGCGCTTGTATGCGGTCGCACTTGTCAATGTTCTCCAAGGCACTGAATTGCTGGTAAATCTCGCCCATTGTACCTTTCAGCATGCGGGCTTTGATGTAGTTACCGGGATTTGTATTCATCAGGCTTTCAAAGAAGCTTTCTTTGGCGGGGTAACTCATTACGGTGTAAGCATCTACACCGGCTTTGGCAATGGCTATTTCCAATGCTCTGTCTATGCCGCCCAGTTCGTCCACCAGTCCCAGTTCTTTGGCTTTGCTTCCGGTCCACACTCTGCCTTGGGCAATCTTGTCCAACTCTTCCTTGCTGATGCCGCGGCCGTCGGAACAACGGGTCAGGAAGAGGTCATATCCATTGTTTATATACATTTGCAGCAGTCCCTTTTCACCATCGTTCATGGGGCGGGTTATCATGCCGAAGTCTGCATATTGGTTGGTCTTTACAACGTCGAAGTTCACACCGATTTTGTCGGCCAGGCCTTTAGCGTTGGGGAACATACCAAAGATACCGATAGAACCCGTCAGCGTGGTAGGTTCGGCCACGATCGTGTCTGCGTTGCATGAGATGTAGTAGCCACCCGATGCGGCATAATCACCCATAGAAACAATGACCGGCTTCTCCTTCTTCAGTTCGCTCACTGCATACCATATTTGTTCGGAACCGAAAGCACTTCCACCCGGCGAGTTCACGCGCAGCACAACGGCCTTTACGTCTTCGTCATCTTTCAGTTTGCGCAGGTCTTTGATAACCTTTGTAGAGTTGATGCCCTCTTCGCTGGTGGAAGAAGACGAACCTCCGTCAATCTCTCCATACGCATAGTATACGGCAATCACGTTTCCACTCTTGTCTTTAGGAGTGTTCTTTTTCACGTTTATCATCTCCTTCAGGCCGAGTACGGGCATGCGGTCGTCTTCATCGATGCCTATCATGGCTTTCAGATAGTTGCGTACATCGTTTTTATAAATCAATGTATCTACCAATCCGCTTTTCACACTTTCCTCGGCGGGATAGAACATCAGCATGCGGTCGGCGGCGGCGTTCAGTGAGTCTACAGATACTTTGCGGGATTCGGAGATATCACTTGTCACTTGTCCCCAGATAGAGCTGAGGTAAGCATTGACTTGTTCGCGGTTGGCCGGGCTCATTTCAGTAGAAATGAATGGTTCTACTGCCGATTTGTAGGTACCCACTTTGAATACTTGCATCTCTACTCCGATTTTGGCCAGTAAGTCTTTGAAGAATACGGGTGTTGCGGCGAGACCTCTCCACTCAACCATGCCTTGTGGATTCAGCAATACCTTGTCTGCTACGCTCGACAGATAGTAGAGCCCTTGTGAGTAATTATCGCTATAAGCCACGATAAACTTGCCCGATTCTTTAAAGTCTTTCAGAGCATTGCGTATCTCTTCGCGTGCTGCAAAACCTGCCCCCAATTCAGTGGCTTGTATATAGATACCCTTGATGTCATCATTTTCCTTTGCCTTCTTAATAGAGGAGAGAATATCGTCCAGTCCGTAGGTGTTATAATCGTCACCCATCAGGAAGTCGAACGGGTTTTCCTGGCTGCGTTCAGCCAATGTACCGTTCAGGTCCAGCATCATGATGGAGTTCTTGCGTACTTGCGTTTCCGACTCCGAAGATGATACCATACTGAAAAACACCAGAATGCTGATGAAAAACAAAATGACGCTCGATACGATAATACCGGTTACGGTGGCAAGCGTAAATTTCAGAAAATCTTTCATTGTACTTTATTGTTTTTAGTATGCTAACTTTTTCAAGCTAACAAAGATAAATAATTAGGTTGATATTTATCTTATCTGTCGCAAGGTTTTTGATTTTATCACACTATTCCAAAGAAAAGGGCATAAAAAAAGGCTATCTATCCCAGACAGCCAATCTTTTGTTAACCTTAAATCTAATACTATGAAAAACACATTGCAAAGATACGTGCTTTTCTCCAATCTCCAAATTTTCAGTGCAAAACGGGGCAAATTACAACATGGTTTAATAGATATAATCAGCCGTTAACTCTTAATGGACTGATTGTTAATTTTAATTTAGGCGGATTGCGGGTGATTCTATTCAAGGAGGTATACCAATGAAATGGCTGCCTTTGTCGGTCCCAGGTAATTCCTTTTATTCTCACCTATTCTGTCTCCGCATACGTAACAGTCATATTTTTCGTATTCCGTATATGCGTATCCTGCCCCTACGGAGAAATCCATCTTCCACCTTGTGGAGAGAGTAAACTGATATCCTACGGTGAGTCCTGCACCTGCGGCCCAACCCTTATATCTTTGTTCTTTCAGTTTGTCTACGAACTTGATTCCGCCTATGTTGTACTCCCCTCCAAACAGGTTTATTCCCATATTCCATCCCCTGAAGGACTCGCGGAACCAATATCTTACCTCTCCTTCTGCCAGCCAATGCATCAGTTTCGGATTGACGGTGTTTCCTTCTGCCGTCTGATACTGCCTGAAGTGGAACGGATTGTAGGCAGCCATGAGTGCTGTGGTACATTTTCTGCCCATCCTCCACTCTACGCCGATATTGGGGGTAGTGGTGGCAAGGTATAGCAGGTTTGTCTTCAGTTCTACGTTCTGTCCGCAGAGGGGCAGGGTGCAGAACGTTGTGCATACTGACAGTATGATACGTTTCATTCTCATCTTCTTCTTCTCCTTTATTATTCGTTTTCTGTTGTTTCGTTACTCTCCACGCTGCACACCACGCGCGTAGTGCTACTTCCTCCTACCACCAGCGTATACTTCCTGTTCCGCTTGATATTGATTCGCTTCCCTCCCGATGTCATTTCCACTTCCATGGTTCCGGACACTCCGTTCAGTGTATAGGTCAGTATCAGGGTAGGTATAAGCGTTTCCGTAGTGGGATACTCATATAGATACAGTACCTTTCCGCATGTTTGCCCTTTCTTCAGACTTTGCAGATCCCCGGTTGTCACGGCCGGATTGCGCGTCATGGCTATGGGTGCGGTGTAACCCTTCGGTCTCTTTTCCGCGGTGGGGGTGCCGCTACTGCTCCATTCAAACAGATATCCCATGGGGGCGCAATTCCTGGCGCTTACATTCTCTATTACCAGATCCTGTGTATCCGCCACTTCATTCTTTACGTCCACGCGGGCTACAATCCGGTATAGCTTCACTTTCATTTTATCCGTATCACTCAAGTCACCCGGCAGATTCAGCGGAACGGTGTTTCCTGTCATTACCGCCCCCTTGTCTCCTACAAGGCTTCCGCAGTCTCCTCCATCTTTCAGTTTCCGTGTAGCTGCTGTCCACCGCAGGCTGTCCATGGGCAGTGTCTTTTTATAGATGATAGAGTCGAAATGAGTCTTCTCCTCATTTGCCACGAATGCAAATACATGTGTTGTATTTTTGGGGGCATGGAGTGACAGGCATGCTGTGGCTCCTGCATCGGTATGTAGAAACTGTCCTGCTTTGGGCGTTGTTGCACCGTCTCCTGCCTCCACCAGATACTGCACACTTTCAAAGAGTGTATCTTTATCCGTCACCAGGAAGTCATATACCGTCAGGCTGTTTATTCTTGTTTCCGATGCATCCTGCGTAGCACGTGTGTATTCCACCTCGTCGCTTGCAGGCGTACCTATGCTGAAGGATACAAGTATCGTTTCACTATTTCCGTTGTTTCCTTCTTCCCCGATGCCCTCCTTGCAGCATGATGCCACCATCAGTATCACCAGGCCCCATACCATCCACCTTCCCATCTTCATTTTTTCATTTTCCATTTTCCATTTTCCATTTTCCATTTTTCATTTTCATTCTTACCCAAAGCTTCCCCCTTCTATCCAGTCTGCCACCCCTGTTTCCGCTTCTACTTTTATCCCTACATGCCCATCCATATAGATGGTCACTATGATTTTGTATTCCTGCCTTTCCGAGTTTTCCGGTTTGTATCCCCATACTTTGAAAGCTGTTTTCAGATCCAGTGCCGGGGTAATTTCCTTATAACCTTCCCCTTCCTGGCAGAGGACGTGCAGCACGGGCAGGTTACTGTTCGTATACCTCAGGCTTACAAACTCTTCTTTGAGTTTCAGCCCTTTGAGTGCGCATACCAACTGATGCTCCCGGTTCCAGGATGCAGAGTAGGGGAATCGTTTTTCGCCCAATGAGTATCCCTGCTTTCCGTCCAGCTCGTAGCTGTCGGCGCAGTGGCTCAGTGTCATTTTATAAACGGGTGCTGTTGTCATGGCTGGTGGCAGATTCTGCCATTTCACGGTCACTTGCAGTTTACTGTGTACATTGGCCAGGTAGGTTACGAAGCGTTGGTTGTGCCTGGCAGTTTTATCAACCAGGTCGAAGCGGCATATACCATAATATAACGGATCAGCATTTCCGGCATCTGTTCCTGCCGGTTGCAGCAGGAATTGGGATAGCGGTTCGCCTTTTGCCGGAATATCCGGTAATGTAGTTTTTGTGACGTTTCCCAGAGTCACCATCGTATAGCTTCCTGCTTCCAGTTCGTCGAGGCTTTGCTGTTGCAGGTTCTTTCCGGGTGCTATTTCCTTTACGAACCTTTCAGTTTCATCGAACAGGAAGTGCTTGAGTGAGTGTATATTATCCTCGAATGCGTCTTGTCCTTCGCTGGTGTATCGATGCTCCATGACTATTCGCTTGCAGCATATGTCCCTTTCGTCCTCTATGTCGCATGCATGGAGTGACAGGCAGCCTATGGCAATAAGGATGTACTGCATGGTTTTTCTTCCCATACAGTAATAATGGTATGTTCGTAATGTCTGCAACATTGCTCGCTTCTTTTATAACTACAATTCGTTTTAAAAGAAAGCGGACTTTGAAATGTTGGGGAAAAGAGAAGAAGTTATTCTTGTATTATCTTGTTTGAAAGTGCATATAGAGGTACTACTTTTATTTTCTCGTACGAAGAGAAAGGTTCGAGACTGGTTCGTATTCCGTAGTCGCAATCCTTCAGTTCAATGAACTTGTACATGCTTTGCATGCTGCCGGAGTTATTTGCCTTTACCTCGATAGGATATATTTTGCCTTTTCGGCTGATTACATAGTCTACTTCGGCTTGTGCATTGCGTTCTGTGCGTTGCCAGTAATAAAGATCCGGTTTCTTTAAGTAACTGCTATACTTCATTAGTTCAAGTCCGGCAAATACTTCTGACAATCCACCTTTATTGACGAAGTTAACTTCATCGGTAATAAGGATGTCCTTGGCTTGTATTCCCAGCATCGACTGCATCAGTCCAATATCCAAAAAGAGATATTTTCGGAATTTCGGATTGATCTCGGCTCCCAATGGAATGCCGTTGGCAGCGGTATGCGTCACGGGGATGACGAGCCCCGAAAGTGTAAGCAGTGATAGGGCTTCTTTTACGCTTGTCCCGTCTGCTATGTCGCTTGCTTGTGCATATACAAACTTTTGTCCGGCTTGCAGGGCTGCTGACTTCAGTGTTTGCGACAGTAATAGTGGAGATATTCTTGTTTTGTACTTTTTAAAATCATCCTGATAGGTATCCAGGATATCATTATGTACGGTGGCGCATTCGCTGTAGTCGGCTGTTTGTACCCATACTCTCACAGCTTCGGGCATACCGCCCACCAGGTAGTATGAGCGTAGTTGAGACACCATCTCTTCGTGTAGCGGAATCGGGAGTGGGTGTTCGCAGTCTGCTTCGTTTTGCTTGTAATCTACCTGCATCCCGAGACCTTGTGCTTCCAGGAACTCGTCGAAAGAGAAGGGGTACATGTACATGGAGCGTATTCTTCCTACGCCGAACGAGGGCAGTTCATTCAGGGTAAATTCCAAAAGAGAACCGGCAGCTGTTACGTGCAGTTCAGGATAGTCCTCGTAGAAATAGCGCAATGATGATATGGCACGCTGCGACTCTTGTATTTCGTCTATAAATAGCAGGGTCTCACCCGGCACAATCGGAACGTTATAAATAGCGCTAAGCTGACTACATAATTTCTTCACGTCCAGATTTTCGCCGAATAGTGTCTTTATATTCTTCTGACGCTCAAGGTTTACTTCAAGGAAGTATTTAAAACTTTCCCCCAAGTGTCGGATGGCAGATGACTTCCCTACTTGTCGGGCTCCTCTCACTAAAAGAGGCTTCCTATTAGAACTGTTTCTCCATTCTTCCAGATATGTATCTATATGTCTTTTGAAATACTTAGCCATATTATCTAATCTTTTCGTTTACAGCTCAAAGATACATGATTTTCCAGAAAATCCAAATCAAAAATAGAATAAAAGTCCGGAAAATCCAAACCGAAAATATGCTTGAACTTCGGAAAATCCAAATCGAATAGTGGACTCAACCTTGCTTATCCTGCAACTCGCGCATCACCTCATCCACGATATAGAGATCGCCATAGAGATAAAGCCCGGTTTTGGGATCGTGGAAGCGTCGGCAAGTATCACTTTCATAGAAGATGTCGAAGGCTTCTTCGGGCGAAACGTCCAAACGCTCGGAAAGGCGGACGACTATACAACCAATTCGTTGCCACTGAATAATATCTTTTATGATAATATCATCTTCATAATTTCCTTTCTTTTTTTGTCGCAATAGATAGAGGTTTGTACCTTTGGGAGCGGTAATACCTTGATAGGTTCCCAGTTCTCCAAACATTCTAAAATGCTGTCGGTGATGTTTTCCCGGCTTTCAGTATGAATTGTATCATAATGTCGCATGATGTAGTTGTTTATTAATCCTACACGCTTCATTCGCTGGTACATTTCGCTATAGGAGCATCCTGCACGTTTGGCAACAACTTCTACGCACGATGCTGCGAACCCCATGCGTATTTCTATATCTGTTAACTCTAATAACCGTTCCATTATATATGGTTTAATTCAATCTTAATACAACGGTGACCTGGAAAGATTATAATTTATGCCGGGACTCCGTTCTCATACAGATACTCGGGCGCTATGTCTATTTCCCCGTTTTCCCATTCCAATGTATCAGTTACTTTAAAGTTCTTGAACACATTGATATCTTGTAAAGACTTGAATACAGGATACTGATGCAATAAAGTCGTGAAATCAACTACTTTACGCATACCGTCATTGAACAGTACCATTATGCGGTAGCCATCCAGATAATGAGCTTTTAAGACTTCTTTCCACATAATATTTTCATTTTAAAGGTTCTATTTTATTAGGTTCTTCTCCAAGAGAAGCTTTTTTCCATGCTTCTTTTAAATCCTCCCGATGCAGTTCCAACCATTCAAGAATCAGGCGTAAAGCCCGTTCTGACATTTCTCCTTTCACTGCCCCATTTTCTATTTCCACCAATATTTTATAATTCCCGTATCGAGCATGGAAATGAGGAGGATTATGATCTAAAAAACGAATGGCAATAACTATGCCAAAGAATTCAGATATAGTAGGCATGATTTATATTATTTTATTTCACATTTTTTCTTCAAAGGCATCACACGTAGCCATTACAAAGATAAGAAGTTTTTCTCATAATTAGTGTATGAGCCGATCTAATCTTAACTTCTCTTCTTCTTTCAGGCGTTCTGCAAGGATAAAAGCCTCTGCGTCTTTCTCAAAGGTGTTGCGTTCGGGAGTTCCTGGGGGGCGTATTCTACATCCAATATTTCATCGAAGTTACGTCATCCTTTTATTGATTTAGTGTTCGATTTGGTCATTGTTTATCTCCATTTTAATCAGTTTACATGCAATCTAATGGAGTGCGCTTCATTATTAGTGGATAGCGTTCCGGATGTTTTAGGCTTTCTATTTCTAAATCCACTCCCAAGGCTTCCCACTCAATGGCCGAACGACCGGACATACTATCATCAACACGCTTACCGATGTGTCAGCACTCATAATGTATGGTTTAATTCAATCTTAATACAAAGATAACTTTTTTCTTTCTTTCCCCAACATTTCAAAGAGCGCTTTCTTCCGTTTTTCCGATAGATTTCTCAATATATAGATCGGAGTATCTTAATTTCTCTAAGGGGGGGAGAGACTAAGGTACTCCGGTCTGAATAGGTTGAGAAGTGTTATAATCTCTCTTTACTTCCCCCGATTCTGTGGGAGGGAATGCGGGAGAAGGAGGAAAAGGTTATAACTATTCTTTTCTGATGATTACGGTTTTGAAGGATAGGTAAAGGCAAAGACGGCAAAAGATACATACCGACTATCTGTTTTGTCCATATAGCCGCAAATTCTAAAATCGTCTTGATCTATATTAATATAGATTCCATCGGTCTTTTCAATTTCCGAGCATGTACAAATATCATCAGGTACAACAGAAATGTCCTCTCCTGCAGCTCTTTGTGTAAAATCATTTATTTTATTGTTTCTTTTGAATGCTTGATAAACCAGTTTGTTGTTATTTTTACTTCTGGATATATCAACATTTTGATAAGAGCTATGGAGCGAGTATAGACCATCAAGATTATAAAACATATCACAGATTAACCCTATGCTGGGTACATACCAGCCACTTGTAATGTCATCAGGTATGGCCGGTTGGAGAGTCTTTACGGTCTTTAAAACAGGATAGTTGTCTAAGCCTTTTTCTTCTAAACTTTTGCAATAGCTATATCCATCCCTATCGTTTACGATAGCTTTAATAACCGAATAATCAGTGATTGCAGGGTCATTGGCAGCGTATTCATCATTTATAGCCCATGCTATCTTATCATTTTTTACAACAACTCGTTTTGGTGCTACCGCATAACCTGTCCATCCCTTTGCTTTGTCGTTAGCGGTCATGTTGTTCGAGAATACGATGCCGATGCAATCCCCTTTATCGGGGTCCTTGTTAGGCATCGTTTCTGCCCACGTCAATTGTCCGTTCAGTGAGGCTTTTCTTAATCCTCCGTCGCTGAAGTCCAGTGCTCCGTCCTTCAGATACACATAGTCTCCGATTTTTCCCAAGTCTTTCTCTGTATATTTTATATCCAGATTCCCGTCGGGTACGGTCACTGTTTCCCCCTCGTTCCAGTCCTTTACTTCAATGTTGAAGTCACCCGTCACACCGTTCATGTAGATGCGGTATATATGGTTGCGCTGTACGGCAAGATCGCTTTCTCCCACTTTCAGCAGGATATCTTTGCTCATCTTGGTTTCCGATTCACCTGCACCGCTTCCTTTTTTCAGTGTATACTCTATTGTGATGCTGAGACGTTTGCTGGCATTTGCATCGGTCAGATTCAGATTCTCGTAGGTATATGCACTGAGGTAGACTGTCTGGTTGGTCCATGAATCGAGTGTAACCGCCTGTTCCTCGAAGGTTTCGTTGCTGTTTACCTCTGCCACTTCCATCAGTCTTGATGTTTGGGCAGCGCTTTTCATCGTTATGCCGGTGATTGTTACTTTACTGTCGCTTTCTGTTGCTGCCGAGTTGATGAAGTCGAAGCGTGCCGCCAGGCGTGTCAGGTTTATATCCTGCAATGTAGTGGCATCGGTGCTTAGTGTGATGTCTTGTTTGGCAATCATGATGAAGCCTCTTGCAGTTTGAGAGCCTGCCGCTCCTACCAATACAGTTCCGTCGGCAGTTCCCTTTTTGGCTTTCAGTGCTTCGAGGTCGCTCAACTTGGTGCGAGTCCCCAGCTCGGCACCCGTGCCGCCTGACAGTTGGAACTTGGCGAACTCCGCTTTCATATCATCGTCCGGATTGGCAATGAAGTAAGCCACATAGTCGCCCACAGTACCCGGTTTCTCGATGATGTACGCATCGGTACCATCTTCCGGCCGGGTGATTTTATACTCCTGCCACGCTTCACCCGTTGCTTCATCATCGTATGCAAAGATTCTGTGCAGCTGATAGTCATCTTCCTTTTCCGTTCCTCCGTCCTTTACGAAGAGAGCTACGTACAAGGTCTTAACGACTTTTTCCCCTTCTTTTGTCAGATCTTCTGCAACGGCACGCGTATTGGGCTTCATCATCCCTTTCAGGCTGAACCTGAATGCTGCCACCTGCTGATTGTCCGTATTCTCAATGTCGGGCTTTTCATTCTCCAAAAGTTCGTTGTTGCTGCATCCGCTCCATAAAGTGGTTCCTGCCATCATCAGCGTGGCAGCCAGCAATGTATATATCTGTTTCATTATATCCTGTCTTTTAATTTTCATTTTTCATTTTCCATTTTCCATTTTCCATTTTTTTCATGGGGCCGGGGTTACTACTTCCGTTCCATCACTCAAGTCTACATCTACATCATGTGCCGTCCATGGGGTGAATACAAAGTTGAATGTCAGACCTCCTCCCTGCGATTCGGTTTCTCCCACCTGCAAGGTGTACACTGTGTTTCGCGTAATGGCATAGGGTACTGATGTCAGTGGGTCTACTATCTTTAAGGTGGTTGTGGCGGATACTCCGTTGAGTGTATATTTCACTTTTATCTGGATAGGAGGGATGTTTGTGGAGCTTCCGGCACCATTCTTTACCGGGAATTCGTACATATAGAGTACTTTCTTGTACCATACTCCCTCGCGTTTGTTGACGGTTGTAGCCACCCATGTATCTTTCATTCCCGATGCTGCACTATAGTCGGCATAAGGCAGATATCCGTATGTGTCGTACACGGGGTTCTGTGTGATCTCCATTTCTCTTTCCGGTGTATTCCAAATGTAGTCCGGGTTTTCCATACTGAATAGATACCCTTTGGGGGCGGTATAGTATTCGGAGTATAGCAGGCGTACGGACTCTATTTTGAAGTCACGATCCTTGGGTACGAAGTTCTTCACGTCCAGGCGCGCCATGATGCGCGTCAGCGGGGTTTTGTCGGCGTCTTCGCTCAGTTTGTTACTCCCGCTTGTCAGTGTTTTGTTTTTCACTTCTCCCGTCATGCACAGCCCTGCCGGGTCGCCCATAAAGAGGTCGGCAGATGCTGTACCTCCGGTCACTTGCTTGTCGGCAAGCTGTTTGTGCAATTGTTCCAGTGTTATTCCTTCTGCCATTGAATTTGCGTCGAATGCGCTGCACGAGTCGTTTGCAATGAATGCGAATGCGTGTTTGTCCGTTTCGGTTATCGCGTTGGTGCGCAGCGACAGTTTTACGGAGTATGTTCCGTTGCCGTTGTTTATGCAGGTTCCGGCAGTGGTAGGAGATTCACCGTTGGTGGCGGCGGACGTTGTTATGGGAACATTGTAAATTCTCACCAATTGGTAGGCGTTGTCGGCAGGTTCGTCGGCCGCAGCGTCTACTTTTGCATGGAAGTGATAGACTTTAAGCGACTTCATGGTGTTTTCCGTTTCATCATCGGCAATGGTGGCATCCGTGGCCCTTGTGTATCCCACTTCATCGCCCTGTGGCAGTCCCAGGCTGAAGGTAACGGAGGTTTCCCCGTTTCCGCTTCCGCTTTCGCCTTTCGGCGAGATCAGTTCATCATTGCTGCATCCGGTCGTGAGGATTGCGGATGTGCATAGTGCAAACATGGTTTGCATCATTTGTTTACTGTTCATGATTCATTGTTTGTTAGTTAGTTAATAAATTATGTTCTGCTCTTGCGTTTACAGGTCGCAGAGCTTTATTTCTTCCAGGTAGAGGCGTGTCATGTGATTTACCACTCCGAGCTTTTGTGCCGCCCGTCCGTACCGCATGTAGAACTGTTCGGTAGTGGGGTGGTTGCAGTTCAGGTGTTCTCCTGTTGCTTCGAGTATATTGAGCAGGGAAATCTGAGGGCTTCTTTTCGTGAGCCGATAGGATGTGAGCTGCTGCGGGTCTTTGTCCGCTTCAAGTTTTATGAGCCCTGCTGCAGATAGCCTGTCCAGCAGCTTTTTCCTGGTTTCCTCAGGAATTTTCATTTCATCCGTGCGGTAGCTTTCTCCCATATAGATGTCATTCAATACCGCAATGGCGGCCTGTGTCGTTGGTGTAATCATACTATTTGTTTTTAAGTTTGCCTCTGTTTTCAGTTCCGGATCTGTGCTGGAAGCGGGACAGAACGTCTGTAGACGTTTCTCAAGCGACGTTTAGTCTCAAAAACTGCTGTTTTGGAGACTGTGCACTCTTTTTCTGTATATATTGCTAATAATCAATGATATATACGTGCTAGGGTGACTTTTAAACGTACGTTTAATGGGCGCTTTTTTTCGCCCTTTTTCTGTGCCTATAATCATAACGAAATACTATGGTAAAATAGTAATTTGAAATCTCGATTAATATGTTGATATATAGTATTCTATATAATATGATGTATATATTCAGCAAATAAAATTATCAAAATAATTTGTTATGTGTAAAACAATGTCTACCTTTGTATAATTAAACGTACGTTTAAAAAACGCTTCGAATATCATAAAATATAGTTTACATAAAATACACTGCTTTTTCTTACCCTTTCGGGCGAAA
The DNA here is from genome assembly GCF_038448625.1 of Bacteroides sp. GD17. Classification (NCBI taxonomy): domain Bacteria; kingdom Pseudomonadati; phylum Bacteroidota; class Bacteroidia; order Bacteroidales; family Bacteroidaceae; genus Bacteroides; species Bacteroides sp. GD17. The sequence continues at coordinate 6,163 of NZ_JBCEZS010000014.1, read as the reverse complement.
TCCTCTTTTCTTTTGCTACTGTATATAATATGTACGCACGTGTACGCGCGTCATATCTCTTTTTTTTCTTGGAAAAATCCCCGTTATTTATAGGTATTCCTTATTATTTCCTCTTCTCTGTTTTTACGGGGATATATTTCATATTTGGAGACAAATGTTGGCTGTATATTTTGGGCGTGTGCTAATAAATGTTTAATTTCGCGCGTCAATATTAATTTATTGGCTTTATTGTTAAACCCAAATTAGAGAAAACAGATGGAATCTACTAATTTAAAAAAACGGAAATCATAGATAACGAGCGTTATCTCTTTGTTTCCAGAGATGAGAGTAATAGCATGGCGGACATTGCCATAGGTTTGGAACTTCTTAGTGGGGCTAAGGTTCACATAGACAGCGGTCGTAAGGGTATTCTTGAAGCGGTTGCTTGTCAGATCCATAGCCACAAGCTGGCGGCAGGCACGGAGAAGAATCTTCCCCGCGAGGTGCGCCAGTGGTGTGGCATCCTCCACTGCTTCTGTTTCGTAGAGAACCACCGCAACGGCAGCAAGGAATTGACGCGCGAAGCGCTTGAAACAGAACTTTATAATGTCCTGGCCCGTCTCTTCCCCGGTGATGCTTCCTTGTAGGCGTTCAAAATTAGTAAAACGATAGCCCTTTCCCTCCCGGAAGGGCTATTTTCGTATTCGGAAGTAAGTGCTTTCCTTTGCAGGAGCTTGGTTCATCACAGGGGTAGGAAGTCCCTCAAATAACTGTAAAGGCCTCTTGCCTCCGTGGTGAACTCTTATTATTAACAAATAAACAAATGTAATGAAAGACATTCAAGTCACCGCCTATCAAGGCTTCTCAAAAGTGGCGGGAGAAACCTGCCTGAGTACCATCATCTCGAACATCCGTAGCAGTACCTACTTTCTTACCGTCCAGAAAGTGGAGCAGCAATGCCTTATGGGCAACATTGCCAAAGCCAACGAGATAAAGAAGCGCCTCCCTTTTTTCTCACTCACAGCGAATTATGGCGAAGTTCGCCAGCCCTACAGCCTTCTTCGCTACAACCCCGTCATCACCATCGATGTGGACGACATTGCGGAGGATCGGATCAATGCTGTCCGTCAGCTTCTTGAATCGGCTCCGGATGTGCTGGCGTTCTTCCTTACACCCAAACGCCACGGCTTCAAGATCTTCGTCTACCTGCGCACGAGTTATGCCTGCCACCTTCGGAAGATCACTTTCTGCGTTCCTGCCATCACTTATTCCGAGCTTGAGCAGCACCACGCGCAGATGTACGAAGCCGCTCGCGAACATATAGAGTCTCTTCTTCATCTGCCGGTAGATGCCAGCGGCAAGGATATCAGCCGTGGCTTTTTCAGCTCGTACGATCCGCAGGCGTATCTAAACACGGAATTGCTGGAAGAAATCGACGAGATCACCACCACAATTATTGAAAAAGGAACCAAGGCTGCACCCGTCCCAAGAACGAAGAGTGCATCGGGTGGGGGAGCAGCGCTGAAGCTTCCGGCCGCCACTGCACCGATCTCCGGCGTCTCCATCGCCCCCTGGCAGGAAATGGAATACAAGAAAGCTCTGAGCACCACCCGCCGTTCCGAACGCTTCCGCGACGGCAACCGCGATAATTTCCTCTTTGTCCTTGGCAACCGCTGCTTCCGCAAAGGTCTGGACGAAGCCGTTGCCGTGGCCTTGGTGGAGCGCGACTTCCATCAGCCGGACATGGACGTCAGCAGTGCCATCCGCAACGCCTACCTCTACATCAGCAAGACCCAGGAGTCCGAAAAGGAGAAGAAACTCCCGGTCATCACCCAAGTGCTGGACTTCGTTGGCGCCCGCTACGAATTCCGTCGCAACACCATCCTGGATCGCCTTGAATTCCGGGAAGTCGGCTCCAATTCTTTCCTCCCTTTTCGTAGCAAGGACTTTAATTCCATCTACGTCAGCCTCCTTACCGGCGGCATCAACTGCTCCCCCAACGCCCTGAGGGCTCTGACCGACTCCGACTACGCGCCCAACTTCAATCCCTTCGAGGATTATCTCTTCAACCTCCCTCCCTGGGACGGCACCACAGATCACATCGGTGCCCTGGCCGACACCATCGTGACCACCGACCCGGTATTCTGGCGCGAGAGTTTCCGTCGCTGGATTGTAGGTGCCGTGGCCTGCGCCCTTGATGACAAGAAAGTGAACCAGCTCATGCTTATTCTCTTCGGCGGTCAGGGCAAGGGCAAGAGTACCTGGATCCGGCGGCTCCTCCCTCCCGAGTGGAGCGAATACTACCATACGGGCATGATCAACCCCGAGAGCAAGGATGACCTGTTCCATCTTTCCACCCGCTTCCTTATCAATATGGACGAGTTTCAGGGTGTAAAATCCACGGAGCTTGCCGGCCTGAAGCGCATGCTGACGCAGGAGGGCATTGTACTCCGCAAGGTGTATGACATGCAGGCCTGTACCTTCGTCCGCCACGCCTCCTTCATCGCCAGTACCAACAAACGCCGTTGCCTGCAGGATATCGACGGTAACCGGCGTTTCCTCCCTTCTTCCGTCGTTTCGGTAGACTATACGCAGCCGGTGAACTACGCAGGGGTGTACGGTCAGGCACTCGCCTTGCTCAACAGCGGTTACCGTTACTGGTACGAAGGTGATGAGATCGACCGTCTGAACGATCACAACGAGCTCCACCGTCTGATGGATCCTGTGGAGGAGAACCTCTTTGTGTACTACCGCAAGCCTCTGCCCGAAGATTTGTCTGTGAAGTGGATGCCTGCCTCTGCCATCCTCACCCGGCTGTCCATCTACGGCAAGGTCCAGGTGACGCGCCCTGCTCTGCAGGAGCTTGCCCAGGCTTTGGAAAAGCACGAGTTTGAAACGAGAATAGGTACTCAGGGCAGTATGGAGTATAAAGTCGTAGAGTTCCAGATGGATGAAGTAGAGAAGAATTTCAAAGCTCCCACCAATTGATTCTCTCTTCTGTACCAAAGAATTTCCACCATACTGAAAATCCCGCAGGATATTTGTCCGGCGGGATTTTCGGTATAGTGGAAAGTGTTATATTATTTATTTTTCGGCTGAACCTTGTTTGATATAAAAGTTTGATGCTAATGCTATCGCTGTTTACGGCTCTCCGAGTACTTCTGCAATGAGCCTAACCTGTCTTCTTGTGTATCTGTGATCTCCGGGTGCCTCTCCCGTCTGATACATGGCTTTGTACAATTCCGGGTTTCTTCTGATCCAGTACCTCATCTTTCTCATAGCGGGTACTACAGGCATATCGGGGTTGTACAGATGTGCGAGCTCCGATTTACGGTAAGACCGTATGACGAATGGCTCTTCAATGCAATGGCTTTCCATTTCTTTTCTTGTTTTTAAAGTTTCTGATTCATGTTAATTATCCTCTAAAGGTAGTGAAAAGGCGTGATATCCGGAAGTAAAATGTATATTATAATTGCTTGAAACACAAGAATATGATATTTATATACCGGGAGTGCAATGTGCGACAAAAGTATGGTGGCATATAACGTATCTTTGTTTCACGAAACGTTTAAGTCTCGATTCAATTTTTAATTTCTAACTTTAAATGATTCAAATTTATGGCAGTACCATTTAAGAAAGTGGGTTATCGGAAAGACCCTCGTGACAAAGATTCCGCAGTTATGTTCCATCCGCGCCTGGTCACCATGGGGCAGACAGCAACGCTTGACAGCATCGCTTATGAAATGAAGGAGAAGAGTTCGCTCTCCCTGGGTGACATCAAGAGTGTGCTTACCAATTTTGTAGAAGCCATGTGCGGTGCCCTCTACAACGGTCATTCTGTTAACATCCAGGACTTTGGTGTCTTCAGCCTGTCGGCACATACACGTGGCGTGTCCGAGATCAAGGAGTGTACATCCAAGAACATCAAAAGTGTTAAGATCAACTTCCGTGCTTCCAGCAGCGTGAAGCCTAACCTGACTTCTACCCGTGCGGGTGAACGAATTGAGTTCCTTGACATCATGACGGCTGTAGATGGAGATACCACTGAAGGTGGTGGCAGTTCTTCCGGTGGCGGCGGCAACACCGGCGGTGGTTCGGATGGGGACCAAGGTGAGAATCCGCTGGGCTGATAATTTTTTAGACATAAGAACAAAAGAACAGATTTAAGATGATTCTTTCTTTTGTCCTTTTGTTCTTTTGTCTTAAATGAAATCTTCTGTCAATCAATAATTTCTATTTAATTATATAAACCCTTATGAGTACGAAATCATCTACCTGGGATAAAATCTTGAAAGTGATAATCGCTATTGCCTCGGCTATTCTGGGCGCCGTCAGCGCCCATGCCATGACCAAATAGCGTCGCGACAAGATAACATCCCTTCCCTTTTCATTTTTCATTCTTAACTATTCATTCCAATGAGAGTCATCAATCTTATCGTTGTCCACTGTTCTGCCACCCGCAGCGACCGCTGCTACGCGGAACATGACCTGACAACAGACCACCTGCGCCGGGGTTTCTCCGGCGCAGGCTATCATTATTACATCCGTAAGAACGGAGATATCAAGAGTTTGCGCCCCGTCGACAAGCCCGGTGCGCACGCCAAAGGCTATAATGCGAATTCAATCGGTATCTGCTATGAAGGCGGTCTGGACGAACACGGCCGTCCTGCCGATACACGTACTCCCTTTCAGAAGCACTCGCTGAGAGTCCTCGTCCTGTTGTTGCTGAAAGATTATCCCGGTTCCCGCCTCTGCGGCCATCGCGACCTCAGTCCCGACCTGAACCACAACGGCGAGATAGAGCCCGAAGAATGGATCAAAGCCTGTCCTTGTTTCGATGCTGTAACAATTCTGCAAAACCCGCCTCCTGTCAATCCTGCCTATTTGTAGTGCAATACCTTAAAAATCTCTCTACGCGCGCACGTATATATATAATGTGAACTTTCTGTTACCGTACACGGCATTCTCAAAAAAACATGTTCAATAACATCCTTGTTAATCAGTGAGTTACAAAAAAGTTTATGGAAAGTGATAAAAAAGGGGTAGATATATTTGGCTGATATCAATAAATCCTCTACTTTTGCATCCGCTTTCGAGAACGAGAGCAGCGATACTTTGACATTCTGACAGAAAACGGTGTAAGAACCTTTCTTTTTTCCTTTTTCTTTTGCCTCCCTTTCGCACAGAGAGACGACGAGGAAAAAGAAAAAACAAAAAAACTTCCGAAAATATTTGGAAGATATCTGATAAAGTTCTTACCTTTGCATCCGCTTTCTGAAAAGAAAAGCCATCGTAAAAAGAAGCGATCTTTGAATAATTTACATAAACAATACAAGTAGTACAAGAGCAAGACTACGATACTTAGTANAAAAAAACTTCCGAAAATATTTGGAAGATATCTGATAAAGTTCTTACCTTTGCATCCGCTTTCTGAAAAGAAAAGCATCGTAAAAAGAAGCGATCTTTGAATAATTTACATAAACAATACAAGTAGTACAAGAGCAAGACTACTATTCTTAGTGATAAGAAGTAGTCTTGGGTAAAACTAAAAGAACCGTCAATACTTATATATATAGGTATCGATATAAAACTTTTAAATTCGAGCGTCCTGAACAGATAACAACGAGCTTGTATGTTATGTTTATAGGTTAATCACTTATAACTCATAACTTATGACTCAAACAATACTTTTACAATGAAGAGTTTGATCCTGGCTCAGGATGAACGCTAGCTACAGGCTTAACACATGCAAGTCGAGGGGCAGCATAGTCTAGCAATAGACTGATGGCGACCGGCGCACGGGTGAGTAACACGTATCCAACCTGCCTTTTACTCGGGGATAGCCTTTCGAAAGAAAGATTAATATCCGATAGTATGATCCTTCCGCATGTTAGAATCATTAAAGAATTTCGGTAAAAGATGGGGATGCGTTCCATTAGATAGTAGGCGGGGTAACGGCCCACCTAGTCAGCGATGGATAGGGGTTCTGAGAGGAAGGTCCCCCACATTGGAACTGAGACACGGTCCAAACTCCTACGGGAGGCAGCAGTGAGGAATATTGGTCAATGGGCGCGAGCCTGAACCAGCCAAGTAGCGTGAAGGATGACTGCCCTATGGGTTGTAAACTTCTTTTATATGGGAATAAAGTGCAGGACGTGTCCTGTTTTGTATGTACCATATGAAT